>NZ_CP037452.1:3435617-3762435 GCF_007754425.1 Gimesia fumaroli | reverse complement strand
GCTGGTCAAAGCTGTTCATAGAACAAATCCTCAAAGACTGTGCACACAGCTATCCCAACTTCAGTTTCATCGGCCTGCGTTACTTTAACGTCGCCGGCTGCAGTGAAGATGGCTCACTGGGTGAAGATCACCGTCCCGAAACACATCTGATTCCCAACTGCCTGAATACCGCACTTGGAAAACAGACGCAGGTCACCGTTCTGGGTAACGATTATCCCACTGCCGACGGCACCTGTATTCGTGATTATATTCACGTCGACGATATCTGTGCCGCGCATCTATTGGCGCTCGATGCACTCACCACGGAGTCACAGAAGTTTTATAACATCGGCCTCGGCAATGGTTTTTCAGTGCTCGACGTAATTAAGACAGCAGAGCAGGTGACCGGCGTAGAAATTCCGATTGAGTATCAACCCCGTCGTCCCGGCGATCCACCGGTATTAGCGGCTTCGAACGAAAAAATCACTCGCGAACTCGGCTGGTCTCCGAAATACACATCCCTGGAAGCGATCATTCAAACCGCCTGGAACTGGTTTCGTGATCATCCGCAAGGTTATCAAACTGAGACATCAGATTGACACGTTCCTGTATCATATTGCCGAAAAAATAACGGCAGGTTACACCCAAGCATAACCTGCCGCGATCAGCAGTTTCAGACAGCGGTTGCCGTCCGTTCTTCTTTACGACTCGATAGACTCGTCTCCACAACAGGAGTTCCCGCAAACACAAACGCCTGTTGCTCAGTGGTATCACCAGTCTGTTCTTGTTCAAATCGTACAACAACCCGTTGCTGCTCGAAAGAAAGCATTAACGTGGTTCCTTTTTCCAGAGACTGCGAGTTAATCACATCGGCAATCACCGGCGTGACATATCGCTCAATCGTCCGTCGCAAGAACCGCGCTCCGAAATACGGGTCGTAACCTTTTCGCGCCAACCAGTCCAGAATCGCCCGGTCGGGTTGAATGGTTAGCTTATGACGTTTCAAACCAATCCGATCCTGTAGCAGACGCAATTCACAGGCGGCAATTTTCCGAATATCGCTAGCAATCAACGCATGGAAATAGACAATCTCATCGAACCGATTCAAAAACTCGAATCGAAAATGATCGACAAGCTGACGGTGAACCGCCAGTTCCATTTCCTGACGGGAAGCAGCACCTTCAGAAAATCCGATCAGGCTTTTCCGATACAGTTCCGCACCCGCATTCGTCGTGGCGATGATTACCGTAGAACGGCAGGAGACCGACTCTCCTGTTCCATTGATGAAACAACCTTCATCGATCAACTGCATGAAACGATCCAGCACCGAAGGGGCACATTTTTCGAATTCATCCAGCAACAATACCGTAAACGACTGGCCCTGCAGACGCTGTGTCAGCAATCCCTGTCGCTTGGATAATGCGTATTCATCCGGATCGCCAAACAATAACCCCGCCGAATGTTCCGACTGAAAATCCGCCATATTCAGTCGCACCATGCTTTCGGACCGTCCCAGTAAGTACTCAGACAGCTTCTGCGCAATGTGCGTTTTTCCCACACCGGTGGGACCGGTAAACAGGAACGCCCCTAAAGGACGGCGAATATCACTCAACCCCGCTTTGACCGTACCAATCATCCGCACCACGGCATCTACCGCCTGATCCTGGCCCAATACAACCCGCGCAAACTGTTCGCGCACCTGCACCAGATCCAGTTTCTGCCTCGGATCGATTAACGACAGAGGCACCTTATAAACCTGATGAAACCGGTTGATCACATCCTGGCTATTCACTTTCCGCGCTTTGCTGCGCACGACCTGAACCTGTTTCAACAGATCCAAGACCTTGCGAGGCATGTTCAGTCGCGAAAGAAACCGGTGTGTCAACAGCAGCGCTTCATCCTGAGCCGATTCAGTAATCTTTACCCGCTCAGTCTGTAACTGACACTGTGACCATTGACGGACAATTGTCCGCGCCGTTGCTAAATCGGGTTCTTCCACCTTGAGCGCGACAAAGTGACTCTCCAGTTCCGGATAGTTTTCAAACATCGCTTCCACACTGTTCCGATTTCCCTCGGCCAGTAACGGTCGCTCTGTCTGATAGGCGTACGCTTGCAGCAATGGTTGCAGATAGTAATCGTTCATGATTTCCGCATCAGCGAAGAAGGGAACGATTTTTTCATCCGTCTCCAGCAGCAGCTCCAGCAGCTTCTGAAATTCGCCCCGCAGTTGATCTTCTTTTTTCAGGCTTGCCAACACCCGACGAAAAGAAAGTTTCAAAATGCGCGTTTCTTTCAAAATCTCCGGTCCTTCACCGGCGACGGACAGTGCCACCAGTTTCTGGAACACAGACGATTTCCCCACACCCGACCCACCATACAGAATGGGAAAGCGGCCTGCATTCAGCACGTCACTCACATCAGAGACCAGATCGTCCATCAGAAAGACGGGAGAGAGTGTTCCCGTCTCCGCTTCTTTGGTCAGATCCCGTTCCCGCCATTGCTTGAGAACGGTCTGCAGATTTTTTGTCTGTTTCGACATCAAAGTTCTCCTCGGTTCCGGTCTCCTGATGAATAATTGATAAAACTTCTTCAGCCCAGAAAACCAGACCGCTGAAAAAGATACGAGTTCCCTGATTGACGAACTTCTCACAATCGGGGTTCGCCTGGCCGCCTTGAATTCTTCAAAAATAGCAACATTCTCGCCTGAATTCTGCGATTCACTACTTACAGATGAACTGCGAATTGAGAGAAAACCGTCCTGATTGCTGACAACAGTCTCGGGCACTGGTACAATAATTAGCATTGTTAATGAACGACTCTCCTCAGTATCCCACCACCAAATCCAACAGGGCCAAATACAACAGGATTAACGATGACTCAGAAACCCCACCAAATATTAGTTCTCGCTCTAACATTAATCGCACTCTTGATTCAAACAGGCGGCTCTCAAGCAGCAAATCCTGTTCAGGACCGCCGCAAGGTCATTGGCACGACAGCAGCAGATGAGCGTCTGTCTGACTATTTCCATCACCACACCATGCGACTGGCCAATCGCAGTCTGAAGAACATTAAAGATCTTAAGACGTGGGAACAGAAACGAGTTCAATATCGCAAACAGCTCTTCGAAATGCTGGGGCTTTCGCCACTCCCACCGAAAACCGATTTAAAACCAGAGATCACCAACAGCCTCACCAGCGACGGCTTCATTGTCGAAAACATCACGTTTCAGTCACGTCCCGGTCTGTATGTGACCGGAAACTTGTACCGTCCGCTCAAGCAAGAAGGGAAAGTCCCCGCAATTCTGTATGTTTGCGGTCACGGCGGGGTCAAGAAAAACGGCATCATCTACGGCAACAAGGTGCACTACCAGCATCACGGAGAATGGTTCGCACGCAACGGTTATGTCTGTCTCACGATTGATACATTGCAACTGGGCGAAATCGAAGGCCTGCATCATGGTACCTACCGCGAAGGAATGTGGTGGTGGCTTTCACGCGGTTACACACCGGCCGGCGTGGAAGCCTGGAACTGCATTCGAGCGTTGGATTATCTGCAGTCCCGTCCTGAAGTGGATGGAGGCAAACTGGGTGTCACCGGTCGCTCGGGTGGCGGTGCTTACAGCTGGTGGATTGCCGCGCTCGACGAACGTATCAAAGCCGCCGTCCCGGTTGCCGGCATTACCAATCTTAAAAATCATGTGATCGACGGAGCCGTAGAAGGGCACTGCGATTGTATGTTTATGGTTAACACCTACCAGTGGGATTACGCCCAGGTCGCTGCACTCGTTGCACCAAGGCCGCTTTTGATTTCCAATACCGACAAAGACAGCATCTTTCCGCTGGATGGCGTGGTCGACGTGTATAATAAAACAATGAAAATATACGAACTGTATGGCGTGCCGGAAAATCTGGGCCTGCAGATCACAGAAGGGCCGCACAAAGATACGCAGGAACTGCGAATCCATGCCTTCCGCTGGTTCAACCACTTCCTTAAAGGCGACGATTCATTGATCGAGATGGCAGCGACGAAGTTCCACACGCCAGAAGAACTCAAAGTCTTCAAAACGCTGCCGGAAGACCAGAAAAACGCCAAAATCCAGGAAACCTTCGTCAAACAGGCGAAAGCCAAAGTCCCCGAAGATTCCGCCCAGTGGCATCAGATGCGGGAACAATGGAAAGATCAGCTAATGAAGAAATCGTTCCGAGGCTGGCTTAAGAAAAACGATTCGAAAACCAAAACAAAAATAGAAACGGCAACCAGAGACGGCCTCACGCTGCAAACCATTTCGTTTGACAGTCAGAAACATGTTCCCTTGAAACTGTTTGTCGTGATGCCCGAAACCACCAAAATGCCCCAGCAGGTTGAATTAGCCGTCTTGAATCAATCAGAATGGGACACCTGGCTGAAAGAATTAGCGTCTGTGTTTCCCGGAATGGAATCTACAACGCCGCTTTCTGCCCAAGGCGAGAAACTGTTTCAGGAACTCCGTAAAAACGTACTGGAAAACCAGACAGCCATCGCTTATTTCACTCCCCGTGGCGTGGGACTGGATGCCTGGAACCCGGCTGAGCGCAAGCAGACCCAAATCCGACGACGTTTTTATCTGCTTGGTCAATCATTAGAAGGCATGCAAATCTGGGACGTCCGCCGGGCGATTCAGGAACTGCAGGCCCAACCGGAATTTTCAAAATCAGATCTGAGGCTGACGGGTACCGGCCAGGCAGCCGCAGTCTGTCTGTATGCTTCTCTGTTTGAAAAGAACATCAGCGAACTCGACCTGACCGGCATGCCGGCGTCTCATCAGAATGGTCCCGCATTGTTGAATGTTCTCCGTTTCCTGGATCTGCCGCAGGCACTCGCGATGGCTGCCAGCCGGTCACGGGTGAAATTGAATCAAGCGAACCCCAAAGACTGGGCCTATACGTCACAAGTCGGCCAGAAGATGGGTTGGGACGAAAAACAACTCCAGATCAGGAAGTAATCAACCGAATCCACAAACGAGCCGACATCGGCTTCTGCTCCAGCGTTTGCTCATTCTCGTCGTTCAGCTATAATCAAAGCAGGTTCCCGGTCAGTCTACCGGGGCCGTCTGCGATATACGACTTTCCTTTATTATTGAACAAGGTGACCCGACGTGAACCGTCCTCCACATACTTCTGCGCCTCAACCTGATCCGACTCCCAACATGACCGAAGGCTGGCACTGCCTGCATTTGTACTACCGCGTTGATCAGGGAATCCTGAATCAAATCGACCAAAGCACACGTGCCGCCGGCCGCGAAGAACTTGCTGCTATTCTTGATCCAGAGCACGATAACGCCCCCATTCGCATCCAGACGTCCATTGTTTCCGGCCATAAAGCCGATCTGCAGGTGTTGATCATGGACACTGATCCGATCAAGATCGACAGCATTCAACAGGCCATCCGCTCTTGCGGCCTTGGCCCCGCACTCATTCCCACTTATTCGTTTGTTTCGATTACCGAAATTTCTGAGTACGTGCCGACTCTGGATCAGTATGCCGCCAAATTGAAGCAGGAAGGCACCGATCCGGAAAGCCCCGCGTTTCAAGCCAAACTCAAAGCCTACGAAGGGCGTCTGCCTGCGATGAATCAACAGCGGATCTACCCGGAATTCCCGGACTTTCCCGTCTGTACGTTCTACCCGATGAATAAATCACGCGTCCCGGGTGCGAACTGGTATATGGAGCAGTTCAGCAATCGATACAGCATGATGGCCGAGCACGGTTTGAGCGGCATGAAGTTCGCCGGTCGCGTCGTCCAGGTGATCACCGCTTCAACGGGCTTTGATGACTGGGAATGGGGCGTCACCTTATGGGGCAGGGCACCAGAGCCGATCAAAGAAATCGTTTACACCATGCGATTTGATAAAGCGTCGGCCAAGTATGCGGAATTCGGACCGTTCTATTTGAGCTATATCATGTCCCCACAAGAAGCAATCGCCCATCTCAAACTCTGATCGTTCGAGAAGGGCGATTTTTTGCTCATTCAATTTATTAAAAACGCGATCGCTTAGCGGCGAAAGCGGTAATCGGTGTTCTTGTCACTGAATTCCGTTGTTGCCAGTTCTGATTTCAGATTGATATCAGTGAAAGAGTAGGATTCAATCAGAGTTTTCTCATCCAGTTCTTCGGCCGAGGCACTGGCCAGACCATCTTCTGGCCAGCCAAAGCCGCGAACAAAAATCGGCAGACAGGTTTTGTGATCGATATAGATCACTGACTTACGATAGGATGGTGACTCTTTGGCGTTCGCGAAATGGGCAATGAAACAGTAGCAGTCTTTGCCGTCAAACTTCTGATTCGGCAGCATCACACATTCGGTATTGAGATTTTCATCGAGATCCTTTTTGCGAAAATCGATGATTGTTTCCGCCAGCGCTTTAATGCCAGCCTTGGTGATCGGATAGCGAGACTCCTGCATGGCCAGTGAGCCGTGAGGGTCCAGTTTCAAGGTTGGCATCAAGCGACCTTTCAGCCCTCCCATTTTCACCAGCATCTTTTCTTCGTTCTGCCCATCGACATATAACAGTTCCTGGCCTTTATCGCCGACAACCCATTTCATATACACGCTGAAGGGTTTGTGGCGACATTTGAAGTTGATCACCTGATTTTCTGTTAATGAACCGCCGACATATTCCTGCTTTGAAAACGTTGCGGTGTAATCGGGAACGGTCTCTAGATAACGGCAACCTTTTTCCAGCAGCAACATATTCATCAACAATGCCATTCGGCCAGTTAAGGTACCGTTCTGCTGAGGCGTTTGTGACGTTGCGGAATTCGCTTTGTCACCGGGCTTAGGCTGCGACAATTCCGTCGGCTTATAGGCGATGACCGGAATGGGAACCGGCTTTGTCGCAACAATTGCCATATCATTGGGGTCGGCGTCGGCAGGAGAGGGGTCATAACTGAAATACAGAATCCCGATGGCTGCGGAAAAGATCGCGGACGCCAGCATATTTGAAAAATGGTGTTGTGATCTAATTTTTAGCATGCGCATCATGCGGTACCGTTCCTTTTCGATAAGAAAATGCAAGGCACCGTCTTGTCTGAAGTGAATCCTGATAACAGAATCCATTCATCCGTGAAAAGACGTAAACCGGGCTTGCCCGTCGTGGTGATATGATGTGGCCAGCACACGAAAATCCCTTGGTGCGTCTGACGGATGTTTGTTTCCATATAATTAATTTGCTCTCATCTATCTGAAACGGAACGATCGGCGATCGAACGTTCCCACCTTTTTCAAACACGGAGAACAATTGGCTCACTGAGTTTTATTGATCAATCCAATACGTTTTTCTAATTCAACCTCACTGTTGAATAGGTATTGTGAAAAATTCAGGGTAGCTATGACTAAAAATTCGTCATTTCCATTAGCCCGAAATGAGAGAATCTGATGCCAGCTTTTAATCAGATCACTTCTCATTTCGATCCGGGTTCAGATTAGATCAAACCCGCATTCTCAACCTATTTTGCCAGATCGTAATTTTCCCAGTCTTCAATGAGATGTCTCCCCGGAAATCCACTCCAGACGAGAGATCTCCCGTCTTGGTTTTCTTTTTCTAAGCCACTTTTCTATAATTACTTAAGATGAATACCTTCAGAACGAGGCGTGAAAACATCGGTCACCTTTGATTTGAAACTGCGTAAAATGACCATTCTTCCAACAGAAAAGGGCAGCAAAATGGCTTTCGATCGGCGCTCCTTCCTCCAATACTCCAGTGCTGCCCTGTTCAGCGGCGCACTGACACAATTTGCCTCCGCGGGGGCCTCCTCACAAAGAAAAATGAAATTGGATCTCTCCTGTGGACGAATCGGCGTCCGCGCCGATCAAAAACAGGCCATAGATTACGCACACAAATACGGCTTCGAAGCAGTGGTCCCCGATGCCGGATATCTGGGAAAACTCTCTGACAATGAGTTGGCCGACCTCAAAGCCGACATGAAATCGAAAAACCTGGTTTTCAGTGCCGCTGGTATGCCTGTTGATTTTCGGAATGACGAATCGAAATTTCAACAGGGGCTCAAAGCACTTCCCGCGTCTTCAGCCGCATTGCAACGGGCGGGTGTCACACGCACCGGAACCTGGCTGATGCCCACCCATGCCGAGCTCACTTATAACGCCAATTTTAAGCGACATGCACGTCGGCTGAAAGAAGTCACACGGATCCTCGCCGATCACGGCCTGCGTTTTGGTATGGAATATGTCGGCCCAAAAACACTCTGGTCGAGCAAAAAATTTCCCTTCATTCACACCATGCCGGAAACGAAAGAGCTGATCGCCGCAATCGATGTGAAAGGTGTCGGACTGATACTCGACAGCTGGCACTGGTACACCGCTCATGAGACCAAAGATGATTTACTCACGCTCACCAATGACGATATCGTTGCCGTCGATTTGAACGACGCACCTGCGAGACTGGAAATCGACGAACAGATCGATCAGAAACGGGAACTGCCTATGGCGACCGGCGTGATTAACCTCGACACATTTTTAAACACGCTCAACAGCATCGGCTATGATGGTCCCGTTCGGGCGGAACCCTTCAATGCGGCTCTGAGAAAGCTGCCCGCAGACCAGGCAGTAGCTGCGACATCGACCGCGATGAAGAAAGCATTCGCGTTAATCAATTAAGCGACTATTTTTTCGCGAGCGAAATTTCAATCGTCACTGGCGTTCCACGGGGAGGAATCTTGTCCTGATTGGCTTCAAACAGCAGGTTTCCTTCCCCTGACGCGGAACTCGCAATATTGACGTCAATGATTGCGGTCGGAAAATTCGCGACACAAATCAGGTCGCCACTTTCGGCATGATAATATTTCTCACCCGTCATTTCGTCGACTGAAAAACCACTGCCGGCAAAGATCCAGTCTGCCTTCATCAGACGAGGCTGAGTCTCTTTATAGAATTTATTGATTGCGTCCCGAAACTCAGCATCGCGCGTCATTGACAGAAAGTCATCCCGCTCTTTTTTCGTCATCTGGCCGAACCAGATCAGTTCCTTGTATTTCTCGTCATACCGGAGCTCGCTCTTTTTATCGATCACTACTCCTTCCGGCAGCTTCTCTAACTTGGCAGAAAAATACCGGTTTGTCGCCGTACGTACCCAACTCTGGGCTGGCTCGCGGTGTAACTTTCCCTCTTTATCCTTCCACTGCAGGTAGATATTCAGTTTTTGTCCCTGAGGTGGCTGAAACTTTGGTGAAAACCGAACTGGCGAACCGACTTTCGCCCCAATCGCCAGTAAGCCGGCATGAATGGCTTTCGCCGGTGAGTCAATGGAAAGAATCGATTCGTGCTCTTTGGTCTGCTTTTTACAACAGAGCATCTCCAGCACGCCTTCCTGTAGACAGACCTTTGTCTTTAACAGCAGCCGCTTGCCTTCCAGATCCAGCAGCACGGTCTTTTGTTTGTTCAAAGGGACCAGGCCTTCGTCACTTTTTTTGGTTTCCGTTTTGGAATCAGTACTGGTTTTCTCTGTTGTTTCTGACTTCGGTTTGACCGGATCCACGGCAGAAAGCACTTGCCCTGCCAGTAACACGACAGTCAAAGTGAAGAGTGATAAGAGAGAGAAAGTTTGCCGATTCATAAATTTGTCCCATGTCATTAAGGGTCTGGAAAGCCCATCTGTTCTATACTGTTATTTTAGGTACTTCGATTTAAAAGTCTGCCCTGATTCAATAAGTTTTATGAGATCGGACGGGAAGAGTTCAAATCAGCTAACCAGTCAACGTAATCGATCACGATCTGCTCCCGATTTGGCTCAAATTCGAGCGTATGACGCGCTTCGGGATAGTGAATCAGCTGTTTTTGATCGGCGGCAATCCGCTTGAAACAGGCCTCCGTCGCCGCATTATCAATAATTTGATCCCGCCCCGCCAACTGGAACAACGTCGGACAGGAAATCTGACCAACTGCCTCGTCGACCATTCGGTCCAACGCCCGGTTCGCCTGCAGAAACGAAACCGTCACATCGCGTAATGCCAACGAATCCGTTCTAATAAAGTCCTGATATGCGGCTTCGCCCGTAAATAACGCAGGATCATTTAACGGAATCTCAACCCGTTTTTGTTTAATCCCCAATTGCGCCGCCAGTTTCAATTGAAACTTCTGAATAGGGGTCGGCTTGACCTTTGCTTTAATACCAGGGTACAGCAGTGCCAAACCATCAATCAGGTCAGGTCGTTGTGCCGCGATAATCACAGCCAGCTTGCCTCCCCAGCTCATGGCCTGCAAAATAATCGGACGCGGTTGCTGCGAAAGTTTCTGCTGATAGCGAATGCGCGTCAGTAACTGCACCACATCCTGCACGAGACGTCGCCAGTGCACAACATGCCCGCGCTGATTCTGATTCAGCCCCGAACCACGGCGGTCAAAAAAACAGACGCGATATCCCGCATCGCAAAGTTGACCGCAGGAATAGTCATACCAGCCGGAATGACTTTGAATCCCGTGCAGCACAACCAGCGTTGCTCGCAGCGGCTCCTCGACAGGTGACCAGACGCGTCCCTGCAGAAGATAGTTATCAGACGCCACAAATTCCTCAATCGCGGGTTCGCTCATGAATTCAAACCAGCATCGTTTCTAACACACGGGCATAACAACCAAACGTCCCCTGATCGAACAACACAAACCGGACCA
This sequence comes from Gimesia fumaroli, assembly GCF_007754425.1. Classification (NCBI taxonomy): domain Bacteria; kingdom Pseudomonadati; phylum Planctomycetota; class Planctomycetia; order Planctomycetales; family Planctomycetaceae; genus Gimesia; species Gimesia fumaroli. The sequence continues at coordinate 3,751,797 of NZ_CP037452.1, read as the reverse complement.
GTTCCAGCGGGGTGGATGATTCCAGTTTCAACGCCACCGTGCGCAGCGCCACCTCCGCCGCCAGATCTACCGGATAACGATAGACTCCCGTACTGATCGAAGGGAAAGCCAGACTGCGGCACTGATGTTTTTCCGCCAATGCGAGGCACGTTTCGTAAGCTGACTGCAACTGTTCACGTTCTTTTTTGCCACCCCCTTGCCAGATAGGCCCGACGGCGTGAAAGACATACTGGGCCGCCATATTCCCCGCAGAGGTCTCAACGGCACTTCCCGTGGGACATCCATCCGGATAACGCCGCTCTAGCTCTTCCAGAACTGCGGGGCCGCCGGCATCATGAATCGCACCGTCCACGCCTCCGCCGACCGCCAGCATTGAATTGGCTGCATTAACGATTGCATCCACTTCTTGACGGGTAATATCTCCCAGAACCAGCTCAATCCGCCCGGATCCAAACTGTACGATCATCGGTTTTCGATCTATGATATGAAAAATTCAACCACTCAGAACCAGACATTGGCCTGTTTCTCGCAGTATAAAATACGATAGACTTTGTTCAAAGAGCGAACTCACTACATTTCCCAGCAACGATTGCGAATTATTCTACCGTGATAAAAGTCAGCCTTCTCATTCCGACACTGGACCAGTCCGGCGCAGAAAAACAGCTTGCCTTGCTAGCCACCTCGTTACCCCGTGATGAATTTGAAGTACAGGTCATCGCACTCACACGGGGTGGCCCTTATGAAAACCTGCTTAAAGAACACAATATTCCGGTCACGATCCTGAATAAGCGTTTCAAATTTGATCCACTCGCCTACCGCGCGCTGAAGAAAACGTTACAGAAACAACAGCCTGATATTCTACATACCTGGCTGTTCGCTGCGAATTCCTATGGCAGAATGGCCGTCAAACGACTGGCTGCTTCACAGAAAATCCCCAAAGTGATCGTGTCCGAACGCTGCGTCGACTCCTGGAAAAGTAACTGGCAGCACAATGTCGACCGCCGTTTACTGCCTCAGACTTCACTCCTCGTCGGCAATTCGCAGGGAGTCGTTGATTTTTATCGCGAGAAAGGTGTTCCCAATTCCATTCTCCGCGTCGTCTGTAACGGCATTCCCATTCCCGACACCAGTGTTTGTGAAGCCACGCGAAATCAATTATTCCAGGAACACGATATTCCCGAAAATGCAAGGCTGATCGCCTTTGTGGGACGTCTCGCCAGACAGAAGCGGATCGAAGACCTGCTCTGGGCCTTACAACTGGTCCGGCAGATGGATGAAAATATTATTCTGCTCCTCGTCGGCGACGGTCCCGAACGGGCCAAACTCGAAGAACTAACGCGGCAATATACTATCACCCCCAATGTCCGCTTTCTCGGTCATCGGCCCGATGTCAATAAACTCTTTCCCCTCTTCGAGCTGTTTCTACTCGCCAGTGATTTCGAGGGGCAGTCGAACAGTATCATGGAAGCGATGTCGTACGGAATCCCCGTCGTTGCCAGCGACATACCGCCCAACCGTGAACTGGTGATCCACGGTGAAACCGGATTTTTGACGTCCGTCGGCGATTGCACCGGCTTTGCGCAATATACAGAGCGCATCCTGGCCGACCCGGAACTGGCAAAACAACTGGGAACTGCGGCACAAAAACGAATGCAAGAGGAATTCAGTGTCGATAAAATGGTAAAAGGGTACGCCACCCTTTATCATGAAGTGCTCAAATAATCTAAGCCGCTTTCTGCTGCCCAGAAACTTCAATCAGAATCTTCGATCAGAGATAGAACCTGTTTCATGTGTGGAATTACCGGAATCGCGTGGACCGCGCGGGAGAAAAACATTTCGCCTCGTATACTGCGGCGCATGACTGATGTGCTGTCACATCGAGGCCCCGATGATTCCGGCGGTTACCACTCGGACATGCCCGGCAAATCCTTTCTGCTGAACGATCCAAATACCACCGCCGATTTCCAGCCCGTATCCGACATTGGTGCGGCACTCGGACATCGTCGGCTTTCCATCATCGACCTGGGAACCGGTCACCAACCGTTGTCCAACGAAGACGGCTCCGTCTGGATCGCCTTCAACGGCGAAATTTACAACTACCAGGAATTACGTAAGGAGCTCATCCAGCAGGGGCACCAATTCAAAACCGAATCTGATACCGAAGTCATCGTGCATCTCTATGAAGAGCAGGGTGCCGCGTGCGTAGAACGTCTACGCGGCATGTTCGCGTTTGCCATCTGGGACGAACGCCGCCAGCGACTGTTTCTGGCACGCGACCGTATCGGACAGAAACCCCTTTTCTATCGCGAAACAGCCGACTCGCTCAGTTTCGCCAGTGAATTGAAATCATTACTGCAACTCCCGGACGCCGGCAGAACCGTCGATCCGCATGCCATCGATCTGTTTCTCGCCTATCAATATGTGCCACATCCCTGGTCCATTCTGAAAGGATATCAGAAACTCCCGCCAGCGCACCTCGCCATTTATGAAGAGGGGAAACTTACTGTCGAACGCTACTGGAAGCCGCCGTACGAGCACCCGGCTTCCAACCCGCAGTTTCCATTCAAAACATCCCAGCAATGGTCAGACGCACTCCGCGAAACACTCACTGAGTCCGTCAAAATTCGCATGCGCAGCGATGTCCCGTTAGGCGCCTTTCTTTCTGGCGGCATCGATTCCACGATCATCGCCGGCCTCATGCAGAGTATGTCTGATCGCCCCGTGCATACGTTTTCAATCGGCTTCCCCGTGAAACAATTCGATGAACGCAGCTACGCGCGGGAAGCCGCCAAGATGCTGGGAACCGACCATCACGAATATGTCGTGGAACCTGAGGCGCTGGAAATGCTGCCGCGACTTGCCTGGCATTACGACGAACCCTTCGCCGACAGCAGCGCCATTCCCACAATGTACCTCTCCCAGGTTACGCGGCAGGAAGTGACCGTCTCACTATCAGGAGACGGCGGCGACGAACTCTTCGCCGGCTACGATCGCTATCGCGCGGTCGCACTCTCCCAGTGGTTCGATCGCCTGCCGACCGTGATGAGAAAAATGATGACGGCTTCCATCTGGCAAAAACTTCCGGCGTCGGTCGAACAAAAATCATTCCGCCGCCGCGTCAAACGTTTTCTCGCGGGTCTCGCTGTTCCCCCGGAACGACGCTATCTGAAATGGGTCGGCATTTTTGACACCGAACGTCGGCACGAAATGTATGCGCCCGAATTCCGGGAACAGTTAAATACATTCGACGCCGATCAGTTTCTGCTGGACGCCTATCAGCTCTGTCCCGATCGTGATTTTGTCACCCGCACCACAGCCACCGATGTCCTGACGTATCTGCCCTGTGATATTCTGACGAAAGTCGACATCGCCAGCATGGCTCACAGCCTCGAATGCCGCAGCCCGTTTCTCGACCATCATGTCGCAGAACTCGCCGCAGCCATGCCCCTCAATCTCAAAATGCATAAAGGCCGAGGCAAACAAATTCTTACGGACACCTTTTCCGATCTGCTCCCCGAATCAATTCAGACGCGCAAAAAAATGGGCTTCGGCGTGCCTCTCAATCATTGGTTCCGCAATGAACTCAAACCGCTGTTGTTTGATGTACTCATGAGCCAGCGTGCCCGGGATCGACAGATTTTTAATCCCGCTGCCGTCGAACAACTCATCAGCGAGCATCTGAAATTGCAATGGGATCACAGCGCCCGCCTCTGGTCACTCCTCGTTTTGGAAATGTGGTTCCAGACCTTCCTCGATCCGGCATCCATTCCCGATCATTTCCCCGAAACCGTACTCACATAAACGGGTGACGACCATTCCCGGCAATTCATACTTGAGCTTTCTCTCTCCATCGGCGAAAATATCGACTGATGTTGATTAGTTGATTTCCCAGGATCATAACCCGCCTGATAGCCCGCCAAGATGAGTTGACAATGCCTTCCATTCTCCGCCTGCTGACACTGATGTTGTTCTTCGCTCCTGCAGTTCTCCTGGCTGGAGAACCAGATCAGGACACAAAGAAATACAACACCCAATACGAGGAATGGCCGCAATGGCGCGGCCCGCGCGGCGATGGAACCTGGAATGGTCCCCCGATCAAAACAGAGTGGCCCGAAGCGGGTTTGAAAAAAATCTGGGAGCAGGAAATCGGCGGCGGCTATGGCGGAATTACGGTTGCCAAACGCCGACTCTTTGTCATGGATCGGCCGGCGGCCTCGAATGAGGAACAGAAAAAGGCCGCGGGAATACACAGCCATCGGGTCAAACGCAAACCAGTGGAACGCGTTCTCTGTCTCGATGCGATCACCGGAAAACAACTTTGGGTCCATGATTATCCCTGTGATTACAATAAGCTCGATTACGGCAATGGACCGCGGGCCGCTCCCACAGTGCGGGATGATTTTGTCTTTACGCTGGGAACAATGGGTGATGCCTTCTGCCTTTCCGCAAAGACAGGCAAGGTCGTCTGGCACAAACAGCTTGTCAAAGACTTCGGCGGCAAAGTCCCGCAATGGGGTTACGCGGCCGCCCCATATCTCATAGGCGAACTCGTCATCCTGATGCCCGGCGGCAAAGAGCAGGGGACCGCGATCATCGCCCTCGATCGAACAACAGGTGAGGAACGCTGGCGTTCGATTAAAGATAGTGCCGGTTACGCAACACCACTCTTAATTCACCATCAGGGTCACGATCAACTCATCGTCTGGTCTCCCAATCATGTCCACAGTGTTGTCCCGCAAACCGGGAAACATCTCTGGTCGATCCCCTATAAGGTCACCTACGGTGTGGCGATTGCCAGTCCGATTGAAAAAGAGGGGCTGATCTTTGTCGCCGGTTACTGGGAAGGTTCCAAAGCCATTCAGCTCGGCAAACAACCCGAACAGGCTGAACTGAAATGGGAAGACCGCCGCACGCTACGCGGACTGATGTCCCAACCACTCTACCGCGATGGCTATGCTTATCTGCTGGACAAACAATTCGGTCTGACCTGCTTTGAATACGCCACCGGAAAAAAGATCTGGGATGATGACAACAAAATGACCCCTGGAAACAGCAGAAATCCACAGGCAACGCTCGTCTGGCTCAATCAGTCAGCGCGGGCTCTAATCCTCAATTCCGAGGGAGATCTGATTCTGGCCGAATTAACTCCTGAAGGCTACAAAGAACTAACCCGCACCAATCTGATCAGCGAGACCTGGGCACATCCGGCATATGCGGAAACCCGCATTTATGCACGCAGCAATACCAGATTAGTCGCTTATGAACTGCCAGTCGACAAAGCGATTGGTGAATCCCCATAAAAGCAAACAGGCTGACCTGTAAAGTTCTTTGCCAAGTCGATAAAATACCGCTTAGCGTGTCTCCGGTTTAATCGTGGCGCCTGGGTTGAGTCTGGCCTATGGTGAATTCGGGGGCGTGCTGGCGTTTCACGCGGGTCGCCTTGCGTTTTTACTCGACGCGAATATTTTATCTTATTCATTTTCATCTGAAACGTTTTACTTAATATGAATTCAACATCGGAAAACCAATCCGAGGATGCCGGTTCAGGGACCGAGTTATTAGGACCGGAAATCTGGAATTTACCTAATCTGATCACCCTTAGCCGCCTGGTGCTGTCGCTGGTCCTGTTTGTGATGATCTACCTGGAAGGCTGGTGGAAAACCTCCGCCGCCCTGTTCATTCTCGCCGCGGCAACAGACTTCCTGGACGGCTATTTCGCACGAAAATACAATCAGGTCACGACTCTGGGCCGTATCCTCGACCCGTTCGTGGATAAAATCATCATCTGCGGGGCGTTTATTTTTCTGCTGGAACGCGGTCCTGCAACCGGCATCAATGCCTGGTTTGTGCTGATTATCATCGGTCGCGAAATGTTTATCACCAGTCTACGCGGCTTTCTCGAACGTCATGGACGCGACTTCTCTGCCAGTTGGAGCGGAAAAATCAAAATGGGCGTTCAGTGCGTTGCCGTCGTTTTGAGTCTGCTCTCATTGAGTCTGGAATCTCCCTTTAATACATCTGCCTTTATCCTTCTCAGGGATATTTCGATCTGGTCGGCTGCTTTGATTACATTATACAGCGGCATCGATTACGTATTCCGAGCAGCCCAAATGCTTCGACAGGCACCGCTCCGATAAACATCATGCGAAAGTACTGAATTCGGACATCTGATTTCAAGAGATAGACCAGGATAGAAAATTCTCCGAAATCGACGGAAAATCCCACTCATTTTTGTCAATCTTGCAGTATAAAATACGAATATCCGATCATTCGACTCTCATTTTTTAGATCTGGACTTATGTCTGACGAAAATATCCCTCAACCGCCCTCTGACAATATCATTATTGTGCAGCCGAGCGACTACCAGACTGAGGCCAATGATTTTTCTCATACCAGGCCCGTTCAACCAGTTCCCGCACGCGTACCACGCAGTCGCGTTCCGCTGGTTCTGTTCATATTCACCTGTTTAAGTACGATGATCGTGGGCGGCTCGAATCATCAACCCTTTATTCCCACTCCCCATGGTTTTTGGGATCTGTACGGTTTCATTCAACACGTTGGCTGGTCCACTTTTCTCACTAATGGATTTTCGTACGCCGGCCCGGTCATGCTGATTCTACTGTCCCATGAAATGGGGCACTACCTGCAATCAAAGCGTTATCATATCCCCGCTACGCGACCGCTGTTTATCCCCATGCCCATCAGTCCCTTTGGTACGATGGGCGCTGTGATCCTGCAACGGGGCGGCATCGCAAACCGCAAACAGATGTTCGACATCGCCGTCTCCGGACCGCTTGCCGGGCTCGTCTTCGCCATTCCGTTTGCCTATTGGGGCGTGCTGAATTCTGAAGTCATCACTGTTACCAACCAGGCGGGAACATACAGCTATGGAGAGCCTTTAATCCTGCAATGGATGGTTGAACTGGTCCACGGACCACTGGCAGAAAATCAGGATGTGCTGCTGAACCCCATGCTGTTCGCCGGCTGGGTCGGCATCTTCATCACCGCCTTAAACCTGCTCCCCATAGGCCAACTCGACGGAGGCCACATTCTTTACACCATGCTCGGCCCAAAAGCGAATCTCATCGCGCGACTGTTTCTGAGCGTGGGGATCATCTATATGATCTATTCCAACGATTACGGCTACTCATTGATCATCCTGTTGCTGGTCTTCTTCGGCATCACACACCCGCCGACCGCCGATGATTCCGTTCCGCTCGGCCCCATGCGAATTCTGATTGGCTGCCTGACCCTGGCTTTTTTCGTCATCGGGTTCACGATCACGCCAATCATTATTCATTAAATCAGTTGTGGTGAAGTGAACGCAGACCTATTTGATCTTCTCCAGGATCTGCTCTGCACGAAAGACAATTTCCAGGTCCTTATTTTTCGTCGCTTTTTGCAGTTGAACCTGGGCGGCTTTCCCGTATTCTTCAAGTTTTTTCTGCGCTTCATTCCGCTTCTCCCACTTGGGATCACCAAGCTGCACAATCAGTTGATCAATGCGTTTGAGCAATGCTGGGTCCGCATCCAACAGAATCACAATCGCCGTCCTGCGTACGACATCAGGAAAAGGCGTAATCTCCAATGGCAGGATTTTGTCGAGATAGCTTTCATCCATACAATAGACGATCGTCGCCTGATCTTCGCGGAACGCATGCTGTCCCAGAATTTTCAGGACATGTGTAATTTCAGGCTGTCCTAAATCCAGTGTCTCTAGCTTTTTCTCCCATTCCGCCAACACCTGTTCCCGCGAAAGAGGCGCTGCACTCTGGAACGGCACATCAACTGGTGGGGCCTTCCGGAGCGACGGAGTCGCTGATTTCTCTGCCGCTTTGGCTGCCGGAACGCTCACACTTGGCAAGACTCCTACTTCTTTTAACTTATTCCCCAAAGCCGCCAACTGCTTCGCTTTTTCTTTCGCCTGTTCCACTTTCGCTTTCTTCGTCAGGCTTTCATCCGATAAGGGGTCGCCTTTTTTAGTGCTCGCAGCTTCAGTTGGCTTGGCAACAGGCTTTTTTTCTGTTTTTTCAGGGCTGGGAACCAGGTCAACCGTCGCCAGTCTCCAGTCCGTTTTCTTGTCAGTCGGTTGCACCACCGTTACATTTTTGAGTGGAAACGCTTCTTGATTCTGAATTTGAAATCCGTCTTTCGTATGGCTCAATGTGATGCGCGGCGTATGATTGAGTTCCACATCATACAAAATAAAACGTTCGCATTTATCAATCCCTTTTACAAACAGGCGGTCCGCGGTTTGCAAATGGCTGAGCCAGTGCGACTCTGGAATCTGCATACTAAGCGTGTTCTCTTTTGATAAATTCTGAGCGCGCCAGTAGATCCGCTTTGATTGAATCCGTGCTGTAGGCCAATGTGACAAAAAGCGGCCGGAAGGAAATTCCACCAGCACATCAATATCTTTTACAGGCGGCCCTTCGAAGGTGATTAACCCCAGCGGGGCAGGCTGATCACTTTCACTTGCATCCGCACTCAACCTGCGCGACAACATATAGCCGGGCGTTGTCGAACGAAACAGGGCCGCATCGTTCAGCTTCTTGCCATGCGCTGAAACCAGAAATACGCTGACATCCCGCACGATCAAACGAGGCGCTGTTGGATCCTTTTGCTCTCCCGCGGTCAGATCGGGCATAAAAAACAGACCAACGAGACAACAGGCAAACACCAAGAGACTGCTGAGACGCCCGCGGAACCGCCCTGGGAAAATTGCATTCTGTTGAAATTGAGATCGACGTTGTCTTGTCATAGCAGAACCAAACCAATTCATATTACTTATCTTCATTCCGTTTTATTCGCCGTCAGTTCTTTTGGTGCGGCTCGAATCAATCGGGGATTGCCCCAGACAAAACGGTCGCCCACATCCTGACCTTTTCCAAAATCCACAATCAGAGTCAACGTCTGGCAACCTGTGACATCCAGATCTAAAGGTGCCTGCTTGGTCGTACTGGTAAATTCCGGTTGTTCATAAAGTGTTTTCCCGTCCGCAACGACTTTTACAGCCACGTTGCCAAGCTGTCCCGTTTCTGCTTGCAGCCCGGGAACCGTATAAAATTTTTCAAAATTCTTGTCTAGCGTATAAACCAGTTCTGTTTTCGAATGCACGCACAGCCCCTTCGAAAAGACCTGAGTCCCCACCTTGAGAGGTTTGCCGGCAAAAGACTGATTGACCCGATACGGATACAGCTGATTAAAAAAAGGAACTTGTGTCACCGTCTCAGGAGTCAGTTCGGTCAGCGCAACGGATCGGGCATTAACCGTTTTCACGGTCGCCAGATAGTCTCGTCTGAGTGTCAGTGATCCCCCCCAAGGCATCTTGACTAACACGGACGCTCCTTGATCTAACTGCACTTCACCTGGAATATGAGTGCCACCAATCAGCCCGACCAGACTCTGTAACGCCATGTTTGACTTTGTCTTGATACGCTTTTTATGTAGCACCAGACCTACCACACGATCCAGGTTCACTTCCCGTTGTTGTCCCTGATATTGAAACAGCAGACTGGTTTCATTCATCCCTACGACTTCACCAGTCACCCGCTGAATATTTCCGTCTTTTGTCGAAACATAGGCAGAATCTTCTGTCGCAGGCTCTCCCTTCCGATCCGGCTGTTTTGCTTTTTTCGGATCGGTCTGAATCTTCCATATTTCATGGAGCGATTCTGGTTTTAACGAGACCTCAACCGTTTTTTCAGCCGCCAGTATACTGAAGACAGCGCGCTCCTGATTCCACTCCTTGATATTTCCCAGGAGTTCACCCTGTTGTGAAAATGTCACTCGCCAGCCTGATTTTTGAATTGGCTTTGCCTGTTTGTACAGTTCCCGAGGGTAAGCCCCCACAAATAACTTGAATTTGCTGTTCTTATCTGTCTCGACTGAAAACGTATACTCTCCATCCCGCGGAATTTTGATGACACCTTCATACACAATCCCAAAATAGATCGCGCTTCTGCGGGTCAGCATCGCCAAACGAGGACTCGTCCCATATTTCTTGACGGGAATATATTTCAATTCATAAATGGAATTGACTTCCTGCGGTGGACTCCATTCCATCAATCGATAGGCAACCGCGCTTTCAGGTTTCTTGAGATTGATCGGCAACCGGTAGCCCTCTTTATCAACCTTATATTCCTGGGATGAAATCGCACGGACTTCTGTATTGACGCGAAACAACATCTCTTTCGGAATTTCAGCACTCTTCATGCTCGGACCCGAAAGAGTAATCTTCAGCTTAGCCAGTCCCGTCGTGTGATAGTAGGGGAATGAGAAACGATGAAACCCCTTCCGTAGTTTCACCTTGCCGGTTCGTGGGCCCGTCGCATAACTGGCCTTCTCTCCGTCGATCACGAGCTGACTTAAGTCCTGTGATAATGTCGGGGGAATAAACTGATACGAAGTCACATCAAACAGACTGACTTTCTGCGAAGTCTTGCCGGTTTGAATCGTCATCACGTTCGAGTCAATCGCACGAATTGTCCCTGTGATTTTTTTGCCGTCATACAGCGTGACCTCATCCGCGAAATTCACAGCGCAAACCAGCAGACTCAGTCCGCAGATCATCGCAGAGAGAAAAAACGTTCGTGTTGTGACAGCCATCTTCAAATGCTTCATCTTATTTTTGTTTCTCAGAAGTTGTTTGATTCTTTTCCACGCCTTGATTGCGGGCTAAACGACGAAAATAGTCAGCCAGAATATCTTCATACCCGGGAGGAAATCCTTCCGTACGAGACTGCAGAATTTTCTCGCGCTGCTTGGGGGTCAGGTCAGCCCAGTTGCGGCCTTTTTTGTCCGGTGCCCGTAATTTCCCCTGACCGCCGGGACCTTTTCCCAGTGTCGACTGATTCGCGGCCCGGGTCGGATTCCCACCTGCTGCTCCGCCTCCACTCTTACACTGCTTTTCCAGCATCTCCACCAGCAGATCCAGCCGCGAAATGATCCGTGGCTGTGTTGTTTTGACCGGTTGCTTCGTTTGTCCTTGATCAAAATCCGTAATGACGGACTTCACATCGGTCTGAATATTTTTAAACGGATCTTCCAGCCACGCGTCATCACGGATCATCGACAAATGATCTTTCTTTCCTGGAACTGTGATCGGTGCACCTTTCCCCGGCACAGCCTGAGGCTTGACGGCTTCAATGGCACTTTCCTTTGCCGGCGAGGCTTCCGTTTCTGCCCCATTGACGTGCTGTATGAGCAGCCCCGAAAGAATCTCTCCACAGGCAATCAAAACCAGAAATACGATTAGCATCGGTATTTTAAATGAGATACGTTTCATTATTCCCCTCCTGTCAGACAATCAGGACAGGTCATACTGTGTAACCGGGCGGTGATCGTATCGATCTCTCTTTGTCGCGTCGTCAGTAAATTAATCCGTTCCTGCAACGCCGTTTCCGAGATCTGCTTTTTATCGATCTGCTGATCTAATCTCTCTGTCCGTTGATGTACCGAATACTGCATCCAACGCAGCATTTTGACTTCGGCCAGCAATTTATTCCGATTACCTTTACAACCTTTACATTGACCGCCCCCTTGTTTATTCGAAGGCCGCGACGCTTCGATCATCGCATCCAATAGCGCCTGCAGATCTTTTTCAATCTGCCGTTGATCGTTGATCATCTCTTTGTCGGCTTTACTGTGCAGCAATCCTTCATTGACAAATTCCATCTGTTCCTGAACGGCTCCCAGTGCGATCGGCAGTACCAGGCTGAACTGAGTCAATTCACAAAGCTCAATCGCTTCCATACAGAGACCGATGATTTTTTCTTCCGACACCGACAAGCGTCTGACCGCTGCCAATGCCTGTTTCTGCTTCTGTGCCACACGGTCCTGCAGTTTGGTCGTCACATCTCGAATCTGCTTCTGCTGTGTGATCATATCCTGCAACTGGTCCATCACCCGCTGACGCACCAATGCCTCGACTTCACTGCGAAGCTGATCTTCCAGTTTTTTCGTTTCCAGCTGCGCTTTGCTGAGTTGCTCGATCGCTTTTTTCTGGTTCTTGGAGGCGGGCTTCGGCTTGGATGCTCCCAGGCTTTTGCAAGCGCCCCCCATACATTTACCGGCTCCCGCCAGCGAATTGCAGATCCCCTTGGAACCGGCGCCAAACTCGCGCAACTGCTGTTCCAGATTTTCAGCCGATTTCTGATTGCGTTGTTCGCTCGTTTCCAGTGCCTTCAGCTCTTCTTTGTTTCCTTCTTTCTTTTGCTGGTCCAGCGTACTGGAAAGCTGCAGCTCTTCCTTTTTGAGCAACTTATTCAAGGTCTCGCGCGAGTTAATCAGTTTCCGCAGTTGCTCCAGCTTCAGCTCCAGACCAATATCTGCTGTCAACAACAGTTTTTTCAACTCTTCCAGCAGGACCAGAATTTCTTTCTGTTCCTTGTTGGCCTGATCCAGCTTCAGATTGTCCAGCATCTTTGAAGCTTCGCCCATCCGGTCCAAAATCAGCTGTTCGCGTGCTTTGCGCAAGCCTAACAAGAGCCGTGCCGCATCTTCAGGCTGCGATTCCTGAATCAGTTTCGACAGCCGAAACATGCGTTCTTCCAGTTCCTGCATGTGGGCTTTGGCTTTGTCCTGCTCGAACTGAATCCGTTTTTGAGGCGCAATCTTCTCCGCTGATTTGCCTGCTTCTTTCGAGACAGTCTCTGTTTTATCTGCGGCATTCGCCGATAAGAGCAGTGTTGAACAGGCCACGAAGAACGCGAGTCCCATCACAGTCACGATTTGCCTTTTGTGCATTTCCCTCACCTCCATAACAGGGGGTCATTGAAACCAACGGCTGGTTTCACAAATTAATTATCGAAAATGGAATCGACCTGTTTCTTCTTAAGTTCTTCGGTCTTTTCTTTGACGAGTTGTTCTAATTTAATCACGGCGTTCAATTGGTTCACGACATCAATAAAGCTGTCCCACTGTGCCATGTTATTTAAGATTTTATCTAACGACTCCAATATCTGATCCTGACGCGATGTAATCTGCTCCATCGGGTCAGGGGACTCACTTCGTAATGTTTCCAGTGACTGCCTTTGCTGCTCCATTTCCCGCTGATGCAGACTTTCCAAAGGCTTGAGTACAGATTGTTCGATCAACTGGTATGTCTCTTCCCCTCCCAGTTTGTTCAATTTCATTTCTTCCACAGAGCCATTCAACGCATGGCTGACCTGCCCCACTTCGCGGCGGACCAGTTGATGTTGCCGCATCCACTCCGCCGCCTGTTCCAGACTCGTCGCCTGTTTTAAATTGTCTCTTAGCTGCTCTGCCTGATCCCGAGCTTTTCGTAAACGGGAACGCAGTTGTTGTTGTCGCAGTAGAATTTCACGAAACAGCTCTTCCGGTTTCACCACTCGAAAGACAAGTTGCCGTGAACTTGTTTTCTGAATTCCGGTATAACAATTATCTTCCGCATGGCTCTGAAACGTGATCACCGCGCCCGGCTTCAATTTCATCTCTGCAATCGAAACCTGTTGTTCGTCATCAATCACCGTCTCCACCGCGGGATCAGCGGGGCCATACACAGGGTATTTTTGTTGGTGCTCTGTTTTCGTGGGCGTCTTATTATCTGTCTTTTTCCCTTCCTGCTCATCTGGCTTGGATTCCGCCTCGGGTTTCTCTTTTGACTCGGTTCCGGAGAAAGGCAGCATTGATGTCATGCCCACCAGTCGAACCCCAAAATCATCACGGGCAATAATGGAAAACGGAATCGTCGCTTCGGGGGTAATTCGTTGCCGTACTCCTGAATAACGAAAACTCAATCGTGGACTACGATCCGGCTGCACACCGATTGATACAGGTCGGGGATGCGAATTAATTTCATGTTCTGCAGAGTGCAACGTCAGCTTGAAACTGACTGGCTTTTCATGCGTCCACGTTGTTTGAAAATGCGTATCATCTGTACTCTCCCATTGTAACGAAACGTCCTCAGAATCAACGTCAATCTGGCGGACTTTGACATTTGTCGTTAATTCCAGTGTGACTTCCGATTGAGGTAACAGCCTCACATTTCCCTCACTGGCAGAAAAATGTGACACAAATGGTTCTGACAGACGAGGATGCGTCGCTTTGATCTTCAAATCCGTAATCCGCGGACGATCAATGGGAACAATCTCAAACGACTCGGTCGCGGCATCGCCGCCCCAGGCATAGGCTTTCAGCGGTAACTGCAGAGGAGGCATTTCATACCGGAAATCACCGGCCTGAAAACGGTTCATCGTGATTGTTTCGCTCTCGCCGTCTTCGCTTTGCAGATGCAGCCACACGCTTTCCGTAGTTTCTTCTTCATCTTCCGCTTGCACCTGCAATGTCGCGGTTTCACCACGTGGAATGATCCACTGTCCCTCCTGAAGCCCCACCACCGTTAACTGGGTATTTCGCGGCCAGGGTTCATTCGAACCGAGCAACCATCGCTGTGTCCAGAGCCGCGCCGCATCAGGCAGCGCGACCACAATACAGACCGGAATCAAAATCGCAGCCAGTAGCGCCAGCAAACAGTACTTGGTATGCCGGGAATCAATCGATTCCTGGAATGGAAATTGACTGAGTCGCTGATAGTTTTCCTGTACCGCCCGCTTTATCATCGGTTCGGATTGTTTTGCTTCCGCGAGATGTATCGGCAGCTGTAACACGCTGGCGACACGCGGCGCAATCGCCTGTCCTGGTTCAACCTGCTTCGATTGATCGATTAAATTCGCAATTTCAATCGGCGTTAGTGAAACACGCAGAGGCAGATAGACATACTGATAGATCAGATAACCAACCACACCAACGCCCAACAGCAGATACAGTCCCCGCGCCACCAGGCTCAGTTCCAGCCACCAGTCGAACAGCAGTGACAAACAGCCCAGCCCCAACAGCGCCAACAAGATGCGGGCCGTCGCTTCGAGCAGTGTATGCCGGCGCAACGCACTCCCCACGGTTTCCAGTTTCCCGGAAATCGCGTTTTGCAATGCTTCGAACTCATTCGTCTGCTGAACGCGGGACATAAACAATTCACTCCAGTGACACGTCATAGCCGCTGTTAAATCAGGCGGCACCACTTCCTCAGAATCCACTCGGAAACCAGTAAACCAAAAATTAAGATATAAAATATCGGGGCATCCCAGATTTCCTGACGCTCTTCCAGTAAACGGGAAACCTGTTTAATTTTGAACGCATTGACGATTTCGTCTGCTTCCGAAATCTGATACACGCGGCCTCCCGTGGAAACCGCCATCGTCTGCAAAAACGCTTCATCCAGAGCCGGGTTTTCCAGCTCCTTGTTCGGAAATTCCACTTTGATCGGCAACGTCGCCGCTTTGACCGACGCACCGGCGGCTTCATCGCCTAACCAGACACGCACAAAATACGTTCCCGGTTGGGAAACCGGAAATGTTGTGGAAAAGTCACCGACTTTATTGCCGGCGGTCAACGTTAACGGAATTGGCTGATCGTCACCACGTTCTACTTCGCCATACAAACGCTGCAAACCCGACTCCATCTGTGATTCATCCAGAAAACGGGCCACGATCTTTGCCTGTCCCCCCGGCTGATAGGTCGCCTGGGGTGTGGAAAGCCGAAACGGATAATTTCCGCCTAACTGTTTACTGCGACCGGCACGATCAACCACACGCGCCCAGAAGCCATCAAAAAACTGCTCATCCATATAACGCCAGCGATAGGTACTGTCGAAACCGATAAAGATCGACCAGCCGGGTCCCACACGTTGTGACGCAATCAATACTTCCTGACCATATTCATTTCGCATCCGAGGATCTGCGTGCACCGCAAGCACCGTCGCCCCCGGCTTGGCTTTTGTGACCGGAAAATGCCAGAACATTCCAGGTAGATTCTCTAAAGCACGCTCATTCGCCTGCCGATCACTGGAAAAGGTAAAAATCGGATCCTGAAACCCCTGATCGGTCACATCCAGCTTCCAGGGAGAACGAGCACTCAAGCGAATTTGTACCTGCGACCGGAACAAGCCCGGTTCCCGGATCACAGGCAGCAGATTCAACCAACTGAGTGAAGGATCGGACTGACGATCGAACATCTGGGCCGTCTGCATTTCGCCGGCAATATACACCAGACCGCCACCTGCTTTGGTAACGAAGTTCGTCAACAAGTCAGGGAAGTTCACCGGCCACTGTGTCGGATCGGGATCGTACAAAATTACGCAGTCGTAATCATTCAACTCTTCCTGGGTCACCGGCAGGCGACGGATCGGTAAATCGCCCGGATGCTCATACGTCTTATCTGCAGCCATCAACCAGGAGGAGAGATTAATCTGTCGATCACGGAGAAACGTATTGCGCAGGAACTGCACTTCAGGAAACGTGGAACCGGCAATGAACAGCACATTCAATCGCTGACGGATCACGCGGACTTCAGCCGAGGCCAGATTATCATCCTGAGAAATTTCCGGACCGGTATTCATTAGTTTTGCACGAAACTCCAGCTTACCAGTTTTCGTTTCGCTGAATTGATATGTTTTGGGCTGTAACTGACCATCCAGATTCAGCACGATCTCTTCGCGTGCAAATTCCTGCCAGGGTCCGCCGTTGCGGCGTTGTTCAATCAGCAATGTCGCCGACTCGGCCTGCATGCCACGTGACTCAATATGCACGGTCAGTTCATTCGTATCTTGCACAAATACCACCGGGCTGGCTTCCAGTTGGCTGATCGCAGCGTTCCGCGGTCCATCGGTGGTTCCCACTCCGACCGTTACGAGAGGCACACCTTCATCGGATAACATCTGCAACACTTCTTCAGGCGGTTCCCCCGCCGTCGACTGACCATCGCTGATCAGCAACACTCCTGAGAGCGGCATTCCTGTATACGACAGCAGCGCCTGACGCAGCGAACTGGCAATCGCCGTCCCAGTACCGCCGGTCTTCCATTCTTCAGACAGCTTCAGTGATTCCGGATCAAACTTGTCCGAAAAGCCATGCAGGTGCACCGTCCGAGTGCCGTCAGCCGCAAGATCTTTGATAAATGGTTCATTGACTAGTTTCTGTGCCAGTTGCATCCGGTTCATTTGACGCAGCGCATCGGTATTGGCGGACATCCCTAGTTTCTGGGAGACGTCGATTGCCTTCTCTTCATCTTTCCAGGCATCTTTCAAGGACATCGAAAGCGAAGTATCGAGCAGGACCAGCAGATGCGAAGGAATCTTTTCTTCTTTACTCAGCACCAGAATCGGCTCCAGCAGCATCGCCACCACCAGCAGCAGGATCGAAATCCGAATCGCATACAACAGATAGCGACGTCCAGCGGGAACCTGTTGTGCATCCCGTTTGTAAAGCCACCAGCCACCAGCAACGAGCACTAGAATCCCGGCAATCAACAGCAGCATCCAGTCGCCCGTCGGCATCCCCACCCATTGCGCAGACCAGTGGCCGCCTTCGGTCCAGGACGAAGATTGAACGCCAAACAGGATTTCCAGAAACCTATTCAATTTCGAATCTCTCTATTTACCGCCGCCGACCAATCCAGGTCGCCAGCATACTTTCTGATATTAAACATCCCAGTAACACTATAGCCAAATAGCGCCACAGCTCGGTCCCATCTGTGGACAGGTCCATTTCTTTCCCCTGGTAGCGAATCAGTTTTAAAGGCATGCGTCCCAAAAACTGCTGCAGTGCCTGCTCATTCAGTTTTTTCTGCAGTGAATCTTCTACATTCGCGTTAATCGCAAATTTCTGTGACTGATCACCCAGCTGTGTATCCTGCCACGACGCTTCCACCACTCCCGCAAAGCGAATCGGGGGAGAGCTTAGCATCGTTTTTGTTTCATTGATTGATCCAAAGGTGATCTCACGCGGACTGAGCTCCCGATCCAGCCAGATCAATTCGCCTGATTGTGGCGCGGTGATTGTTTCGAGTTCAAAGTGAATCGGCTCGCCAGCGATTAAGTTCTCGCCACGCTGAATTTCCGCAGCGATCTCCTGTGCCGCGACGCGCATCGCCAGTACAAAACTCGCTTCCGCCGGCCAGTCACTCCAGCTTTTGTCTGCGGTAACGGTCCAGAACAACACACGTCCCTCCCCAAAGCGCTTCTCCAGCACCGCCGGCGACTGCTGCGCATCATTCCACCGTGCCAGCACACGTACCTGCTGCTGATCTGCGTTGGGATCCAGCACCACATCCGCAAAGCGACGAGGCCGGACCCGGCTCAACAGTTCCGGTGTGAGCCCTTTCAGCATCTCAATCGGCGAATCGGTAATCGGTTCGATTACCAGCCCTTGTGACGATAAATCTTTAATCTGATGGATCCGGGCGGGAAGGAGACCTTTGCCCCCTTTAAAAAGCCGCTCGTTATACAGTTCCAGATCACATTGATCGCCGGCAAAAATCATCAGCCCGGTTCCCAGAGAAACCAGTTCTTCGAGCTCTTTAACCCGTTCCTTCGACAATTGATCCACGTTTGCCAGCACAATCAAATCGGGAGCCGTCAGCAGTTGCGTCTTCCAGGTCGAACTTTCCGCCTGCGTGACCTGCCAGTTGGAATTCCCGGCGGAGAGTGCCAACGCCAGAAAGTCGGTCTCACTCTCAAAGGGATTCAACCCTGGCTCCCCATCCACCAACACCACATCCACCATTTGACGCACATTGATAATTTTATGCTGAATATTGTCTTCCAGAAGTTGATCGGCGGGAATACTTAATGAAACCACATGCTGCCCCGCCTGATCAAAGCGCACACTCACAGGAACATTGACGGTTTTCTCAGCCGGAATTTCCGGGAGGGTCACTGGCGTCACGTTCCCGTCAACGGTCAGCAACGCCTGCCCCGACTTCAACGGTTCGCCCCCCGCATTTTCAATCACCGCCGTCAATTTGACTTCCTGATCCACCAACGCAATCCGGCTGTCCAGTTCGAGCGAATGCAAAACCCGATTGCCCGCAGGTTCTTCTCCGATATCGATGAACCGTACGGTGACTTGCTCTTGCGACCAACGGTCAAACAGATCGCGAACTTCCACCGTCCAACCCGCCGCCCACAAATCAGTGACGATGATGACTTCTTTGACGGGAAACGTTGATTCACGTAATTGTCGGTCAATATCTTCCAATGTCGAAATCCAATGGCTGGCCATCTGACAGTTGGACAATTCATTGATCCGCGCGATCAATTTATTGCGTTCATTCTCTACCAGATGACTCATCCTTACCAGAGGCTGTGCCGGATTCGAAGCCAATACGACGGAAACCGAATCTTGGGGACCCAGTTGATTCAGCACCTGCCGGGCCGCATTTTTGGCCCGTTCAAACGCCGGCTGTTCGCCCGTCTGGTAGGACATACTCAAAGAATCATCAATCACAATCACCCGGCTGGCGCGACCTTCGACCGCCAGGAATCCCGCGAGATTCGTACCGGAACTGATCGGACGGGCGACAGCCAAAAACAGCGCCAGCACCGCCAGCGTTCTGATTGCCAGCAGTAACCACTGTTCCAACCTCAACCGACGTTTGTTCGTTTTCAACGTCAGTTTGAGATATTCCATCGGCGCCCAGTCCACGCGAATAAACCGTCGTCGGTTTAACAGGTGGATGATGATGGGAGCCGAAGCTAACACGGTTCCCGTCAATAACAGGGGGGCCAGAAATTGCATATAGGATCTCGAAATTCTCTTTCCGTCTTTGTGTTGTTTATTGATCAGGGGCAGGGGAGTTTGCAGTCACACTTTCTGTTTTATTATCATCACCAGACTGACTGCCCAAGGACGACATCCTTCCCCGGTGCGTTTTCGCGCCAGCAAACTGACGGTTATGCAAATAACTACTCAAGACGCCCCCCAGATTTTCGTCGGTCATAATCTGCAGATAATCAATGCCGCAATACTGACACCGCTGACGCGTTTCCTGGATGAACTCTTCCATCGCCGCCTGATATGCCTTATGAAAGGCCCAGGGTTCTGCGAAGATTTCTTCCTCGCCTTCGATGTCTTTGAAGATCACGGAATCTTTAAACTGCATCTCGACTTCATCGCGATGCAGTATATGCCCGACGATAATTTCATGGCCGGCGTGCTGCAGTTTTCCCAGTGCTTCATAAAAGGGATCAAGGGGCGTCAGCAGATCGGAAAGTACAACCACAACTCCGCGCCGGTGAATCTGATCGGCGACTTGCGATACTGCCGGCCCAATATCCGTTTCTCCCTGCAGTTCAACCTGCTGCAAAACTTCGATGAACTTTGCCAGATGCGAGGGTGTACTTCCGGTTCGCAAATCCTGCTGCACCCGATCATTCAGAATCGCCAGCCCGACAGCGTCTCTCTGTTTTAGCAAAACCGCAGACATCGAAACCGCAATTGAGGCCGCACAATCGAATTTGGAAAATGCGGGCCCACCATAGGCCATTGACTTTGAAGAATCGACGATAAACACCGCTCGCAGATTCGACTCTTCTTCAAAACGTTTGATATAAAATCGGTCCGACCGCGCGTACGCTTTCCAGTCCAGATTTTTCAAGTCATCGCCGGGCGTGTAACTGCGATAGTCGGCAAATTCCGGAGACAAGCCATGCAGGGGACTCCGATGCAAGCCCGCTATCGAACCTTCTACCGGCTGCCGTGCTTTGAAACCAATTCCTGCGATCCGCCCGACAATCTCAGGATTTAAGTATTCTTTCATACTGTCCATCCTTTCCTGCCGCACTCTGATGTAATGGGGTTTCTTCGATCAGTTTTTCGATCACGGTATCCGCAGTCTGACCTTCCGACTCGGCGTTGTAAGACAGCACAATGCGATGCCGCAAAACAGACTTCGCGACCGCCTGCAAGTCTTCCACAGTGACTTCCGGCCGTCCATACAGAGCGGCTCGAGCTTTACCTGCCAGAATCAGTGACTGACCGCCACGCGGGCCCGCGCCCCAGAGAACCCAGCGGTTGATAAATTCGGGAGCGTCATCACTATCGCGTCGCGTAGCACGAATTAAGTCCATTGTGTAATCCACCAGAAAATCGCTGATCGGCACGCGCCGGACCAGATGTTGCAGCTCCAGCACTTCTTCTCCTGTCAACGTTGATTCAGGTTCGATCTGATCATCGCCGGTCACGGTTTTGTAGATCAGCCGCTCTTCATCACGCGTCGGATATTTGACGATGATCTTCATCAGAAAGCGGTCCAGTTGCGCTTCTGGCAGAGGATATGTCCCTTCCTGTTCAATCGGATTCTGTGTTGCCAGCACAAAGAAGGGGCGGGGGAGTTGGTAGTGTTTGGTCCCCGCAGAAATGTTCTTTTCCTGCATCCCCTGGAGCAAAGCAGCCTGCGTTTTCGGTGGCGTCCGGTTGATTTCATCCGCCAAAAGCAGATTGGTAAAGATGGGACCTTCGATGAATTTGAACTCACGCGTCCCTGACTGCCGATCTTCATAAATGACATCGGTTCCCGTAATATCTGCGGGCATCAGGTCGGGAGTAAACTGAATCCGGCCAAAATCCAGCGAAAGGCTTTTGGCCAGTGTCGAAACCAGTAACGTCTTCGCCAGCCCGGGCACCCCTTCCAGAATACAATGCCCGCCTGCTAAAATACTGACCAGCAACTGCTCGACGACATCGTCCTGACCAATCACCACGGTGCGAATCTGTTCGCGAATTCGTTCCTGGGCCGCTCTCAATTTTTCCAAAGCTGCCATATCTGGGGCTGTTTTGATCTCTGACAAGATTCACTCCTCGTTCTACCCGCTTATTCGGCCGGTTACTATCGTTAGAAATTCATCGTTGATAAATCGGTAAATACTTGTAAGGCAGTTGCATGACAATGAGCGCCACGCTGGTCCCGAACACCGGTCCCACTCCGTCACCGTTCCAGCTTCCATTTGACGTCTGAGATTTAATCAAACTGTCCCGCTGGCCGGGAAAGTACGCATTCCAGTAGTCATCGCCTGCCTGATAAAACGCCTGCGCGGCGTAAAGGTTCAAATAAAAATAGTGCCCCGACTGAAACCCGTTTTTGCGGTTCTTAAACTGTCCGTAAACGTATTCCATACATTCTTCCGCCAGGGGAGATTCATATTCGCCCGCGGAGTACAGACAGGTAATCGCCGCCGCAGAAATCGGTAAGCGGGTATCATTTCCTGAATGATACGAATAGCGAATGCCGCCTTCCGGGGTCTGACAGAGTTCCAGATAACGAACGGCATTTTGAATCGTCCCCTTGGGGACAGTAAAACCGGCATTATGCGCGGCACGGAGCCCCTGCATTTGCGTCACGGTGACGCTCCCTTCATCACCTCCGCCGGGGGTGTAGATCCAGCCTCCCAGAGGACTCTGTCCCGATGAGGTTAACTGAATTCCATTTTTGACGACTTTTGCGATCCGTGCCCGCACCTTGGCATCGGTCTCCATGCCGAAGACACTGGAAAGGAAGAGCAGCGAGAACCCGTGCCCGTACATCGGACGTCCGTTTTCCGAACCGGCGGCGATCAGGCCGTTATCCTGTGCCTGACTCAACACATATTCCGTCGCTTTCCGCACCTGATCGGCATACGGACCGCGACTGGGCGTATTTCCGTTTGCGAGAAACGCGATCCCTGCCAATGATGTCATCGACACAGGGTAGGTACTCCCATCCTGGGTCGACTGAAAACTGCCTGAAGCGGTCTGCTGTTTGGCCAGATAATCCAGGCCGCGCTGAATTGATTTCACGGCAGTCGGCGTCATATGCCTGGGCAGAATTTCTTCCCCACTCACCATATGCGGAAAGCAAAGCGAAAACACGCACACAAAACAGAATGTCGACTGTCGATAATTTTTCATTTGACGCCCGTCATTTTTCGAAAAAGTCTCACTCGATTGCAAAGGTTACTTTCACGACTGCGGAAATGGGAACCGGCTTAAACAGGGTTGAAGGTTGCTCATCGCTCTCCTTCTCACTGGCGTTGGTGGTGCCTTGCGTGATTCCGTAGTTATAGACGACAGTTGACCCCCCTCTGGGAGTGCTCCCCTGTCCGTTGATCGAAGTCACTTTTCCCAGTTTGACTCCTGTCAATTGCGCCAGTTTCTCAGCCTGTGCCTTCGCATTCTCGATCGCCTTCTGGTAAGCAGCTTCTTTCAATTTTTGCACATTGGTGACCTTAAAGGTCGCCATGGTATTCCGGGCTTTGGAAGGATTATAAACTCCGGGAACTGAGGGTGTGGTATCATTACCAATCACAACGCCGGCATCTTTACCTGAATCGACGATACGTACAATGGTTTCCAGCAATTCCTGCGTGCTGAGTTTATCGATGCCCGTCAAGCGGAGCTTCAGCGTTTCCGAAACAGAGAGCTTCTGTGACGCCGTATTATTCACAGCCATGCCCTGCATCATGGCCTGCATCTGGCTGGCATTCAGCGAGGAATAAAGCGACATCCCGTCTTCCACGATGACCAGACCCGGAATCTTCAAATTCTTGAACGCGGTTTCGGCGCGGCGACGATTCCCATGAAATTTGGTAACCGCATCTCCGGCCAGTTGCCCCTGGCCAATCACCATTCCGGTGAGCTCTACAACGGATGGTTTGGCTTCCACGCTTCCGACTCCGACTACAGTAATGCCTTCTCCCTCTGCAGCAGAGACCGAACTCGCTCCCCAGCAAACGACCAGCGCCAAAGGGAGCAGAAAGAAACGTTGAATCAGATAGGCTAGACCACTCATACTAAATTCCATATTCCTGTTTTGAAGATCATTGCTGTTTTCAGGGACCTGATTTCGCTTTCCCCGATGGCGGGAGAGATTTGGCAGAACTGGAAGCGGGATAGGCGGTGACCGCCTGGTTCGATACACAAATCACCAGTCCCTTGCGCAGTTCAATGGCCCCTCCCAGAGAAGTCTTATCACTTCCCCGATAGATATTTAAGATGTCGCCATTTGTCTTCGAAATTTCAAATATTCCCCGACTGGTAAACACCCAGGCCTCTTCCGAGGCAAACAGGGCGCTCAAGCCACCAGCGGCAACGGGCAGGGAAACCGCCCAGTTTAATCGATGTGTTTTGCGATCAAGGGCTTCCAGTTCTTTTGACATAAGATACACATTTTTTTGATCGAGCCCGACGATTTGTGCCGATTTCTTGATTGGACGCTTCCATACCAACCGTTTCTCTACCAGATCGAGAGCATAAACTTCAGTCGCCCCCGCTTCCTTAAAGTAGACCAGATTCTGATCTCGAAACATCTGGCCTTCGCTGTGCAACTCGGTCTCTTCAGGAACGGGTGCATTATAATAATGCGTGTTCGACTGATTCACTTTATAGGGATATCGAAAAACCCAGTTGATGCTTTTGGTGGGAATCGAAATTTCAAACAAGGCGCCATTGTTCGTCAAAACCAGTAAGTTGTCTCCCTCTTTTTGCAACAGGGGAATCGGCATCTTCTGCATCCCGTTGACGTTGCTGGTCGAGACCGCAGCCCCCAGTTTGAGAGACCACTCTTTTTTTCCCGTCTTCAATGACAGACAGTTTAACGTGAGTGATTTATTGTTCTGCAGATGTGAGACCACATAAACATGATCTCCCTCTACCAGTGGCTTTGAAAGAAAACTTTCATTCGAAACATTGGAGGTCCAGAGTTGTTTCCCCGTTGCTCCATTGAAGGCATATAAGCGATAACGTGCCCGATAATGATTCATCTCTTTTTTGGGAATCAACGTCGCCAGTACAATATCATTCGTTACGCTGATCTGGTACTGAGCCGGATTCGAAGACTGATGAAAACTGTAATTGCTAAAATGTGTTCCCAGATCCTGAAATTTATCTGTTCTCCAGACTAATTTCCCGGTCTGCAAATCAACACAAAAACAAACGCCATAAAAATTGAAATACGCACGCTTCTCATCCACTGCCATGGGAGGCACAAAGGTCTCATAGGATTTACCGCGGCCGTAATAGTTTCGCCGGGAATTCTCAATCGCCTGCACCATCGCTTGATCCAGGTAGGATAACTGCCATTCTGGCTTGACATTTTCCGGAGCCAGATCCAACGGCTGCCGGAGGAGATTCGCAATTCTATTTTGTTGTGGAGTCGCAGGAGACTGAGTTGCAGCCCCTTGGGGAATCAATGCCTGTAAATAGGGAACCGGATTGACATCATCACCACCGAGTTTGATTTTTTCGTCCGGGAACTGCTGCGCAATGACTTGTATATTCGCCGCTGCCCGCTCAAGCTGACGGCTCCGAATTAAGGCCAGTGCAGATTTGACATTCAGTTCAATTTCGGAAAGATTGGTATCTGGATGATGATCCAGAATGGAGCCCCAGAAACGGGCTGCTTGACTAAATTCTCCGCGTTCAAACGCATCGTTTCCCAACAGGTCAGCAACATCATCGCCGATGGATGTCAAAAAGTATTGTGAATAAATCTGCTTCGCCTTATTGATTCGATCGGGCGTTATCAGCCCCTTTTGAGCTGAAAGCTCTTCAAACTGCTTCCGCGCTTTTCCATCAAAAAAAAGGCGAAATGCTTCGCGTCCTTCCGCGGGCATCGAAACCAGCGCCATAAAAATACGCTGTTCCGCATCGACCAGAAAACCGTCTTTCGTCGGTAGTAGCGGGGATGTAGACTTCGTCTCGGACAGCTCTTTCAGTGCGGTGAGTGCTTTTTCCCACATCTGATGGCGAACGTAGCGCTCGTAGTCATCAAGCAAATTGAGCTTCTTTTCATCTACCGAGATGCTAAAGCCCGGCATCTTGTGCGGCGAAGTACTGTCTCCCCCCGCATCAACGGTAACATCAGCGGCAGCTACCGCTTCCACAGCGAATACCTGTGCCTGTAACGCTGCTGGTATTCCCAATGTATAGCACAGGATCCCCACACAGAGACTCCCGATATAAAAGCGTCTCTGTTGAGTGTATTGTGAGTGCGCACCTGTAGTAAACATAATCCATCCTTAGTTTGGAATGGGCCTGTATCGTCGTAGGAATTCAATTGTGTTGGCGCGATCTACTGAAACATTAACCAGGATGTTTGTGGGGTGAAGTGAGTTCCCGGTTTCTTAATTTTTTTAGTCTGTTTTCAAACTTGTGTTACCTTGTTCAAACAGGCCTTTTGTCTATTTCAACATTGTACACCAAAGCCCATTGAATAATTCAAGCACTAATTGGAGGCTTTTCCATTTTTTATGAACTTTTAAACAACGTTCAAATGCCCCGTACGGTTCATTATTTTTGAAGTCAATTGAATTTAATCCTGTAACTCAAATTGACCGTCGACCATTTCCTGCCCATTCACAATAATTGCAATCTGGTGCCAACCCGGATAATACTTTCGCGTGCTAATGGGCTTAAACGAATGACGCCGGGAATAAGAACGGGAACTTTGGGAAACAGGACCTTCTGAAAGTTTGAAGACTTTTCGAGAAGAAGCGCCTTTCTGTCGGACAAAATCAATCGCATATTCGACGCGCAGCAGTCCCAACTCACTCGCATCGGAAACCAGGTCAAATTTAAACTGGATTTCTTTGCCCCATGCCACACCGGCTGGCGTCATTTCAAAGTTCTGCACACAAATATCAACTGGTGCCTGATAACCAAACAATGCCAGGACCTCGGGTTTCCCCTGCTTTAACAGTGTGCGACAGGCATGTTTGACGATCCACTGCGTTTCGGGGCTTCCCTTGATCCATTTCTGTGCGATATCAACGACCAGCTCCGGATGATCTTTGGAAATATCATTCAAATGATTCGCCACACTCCGCCGGACATATTCACTCGGATCCGCTTTCAGCTTCTCAAGCAGGGGCAGGGTGGGCGCGGGATCTTTTTTGAATTCCGGCAAAGCCATTGCCCAGGGTAATCGGGGACGGCTTCCCTCAGAAGCCAATCGGCGTACATGATGATTCTTCGACGCAGCCCAGCGTTTCATCTGTCGCATCATTCGCTTCTGATCCTGTAGAATGAAAGGTCTCACCGCAAATTCGCTACTGGAATATTCCGTAAAATGTTCCAGAGCCGGCAAAGACAAATCCCATTCATCCAGTCCAAATACTTCGACAAAGTCGGGAAAGAACATCGCTTCAAAACCACCAAACTGAGGTGCCGCCTGCATTAATACCTTAAGGGCCGTCTCATAATCTACCGGTAAAAATTCGCGCATCGCATAGGAAATGTGTCGCATCCGCTGCTTGAGTTCTCTTTGCTCCCATTCCGCATCAAACACAAACGACAACATTTTCCGTTTGGGAAACGACGGTTCGTGTTTTTGAATCTCGTCTGCAAGTCGAGAAAGATAATTGCGATCAAAATGATCTTTGAGCAATTTGGCCATATTAACGGGTTGTTTCAATCTGAGTTAAAACGGATGAATTGTCGTAAAAAAACGGGCCCCCTCTCAGATTGAAAGGGGGCCCGATCATAACAATTCCAGTCTCTCAGATTAACCCATCAGCTTGGTTACCGCCTGAGCTTTGACCAATTCACGGGGCTGGTTCAGGTGATTATACACAATCGTTTCCGGGTTGATGCCGAACGAATGGTAAATCGTCGCCAGCAATTCACGCGGGTGAACCGGATCTTTGCGGGGGCTGGAACCTGTTTTGTCAGATTCCCCATGCACGTAACCTCGCTTGATGCCCGCTCCTGCCATCAGTGAGGTGTAGCAGTAAGGCCAGTGATCACGTCCGTCATCACTATTGGAGTTCCCCGAAGTACTCACCCCCCGTTGCGGGCTTCTACCAAACTCACCGACGGCGACCACGAGTGTTTCATCGAGTGTACCCCGATCGTACAGATCGGAAATCAAGCTGGCGAGACCCTGATCGAACATGGGAGCCGACTGATTTTTCAGACGATTTGTGAGACCGGTGTGCACGTCCCAGGAATGGTTATTTGAGTTGGCGACTTTCGGCCAGACGACTTCAACCACACGAGTCCCCGCTTCCACCAGGCGGCGGGCGAGCAGCAGACTTTGACCAAAGGTATTCCGGCCATATTTGTCTCGCATCGCATCCGATTCCTGATCGAGGGCAAACGCATCACGGGCTCGTCCGGAAATCACCAGGTCCAGGGCACGCGAATAATATTTGTCGAGTTTATAATCCTCAACCGCTTTATTCAACTGAGGCATGCCTTTGTTGATCGTATCGCGCAGACTGGCGCGTCGCTGTAATCGCGATGTGTAAACATCAGGACGCAACTTGAGATCGTCTACACTGATCTTGTCCATTTTATTCATATCCATATCGTCTCCGGGTGGATACAGATAATAAGGATCATAGGCACGTCCCAGGAATCCAGCGGTTCCCGCTTTCCCCACAACATTACTTTCCTGAAGCGGGCGGGGCAGCATCACGAACGGCAGCATCGAAACATTGGGAGGCTGCAGCCGAATGATGTTTGAACCAAAGTTTGGAAAGTCCTTGGGACTGGGTGGTTCCAACTGACCGGACGGACTCACTTTGTCGGTCGTATAACCGGTAAGCATCTGGTAAATTGCAGCTGTGTGGTTGAAGAGCCCTTTGGGAGTGTAGCTCATCGAACGAATCATCGTAAACTTATCGTTGTTCTGCGCTAAGTTCGGTAACAGCTCCGTGAACTGGACTCCCGGCAGCTTTGTGGAAATCGGATTGAACACGCTCTTCACGTTATCAGGCACATTTTCCTTCGGGTCCCATAAATCGATATGACTGGGGCCGCCTTGCAGGAAGATCAGAATCACGCTCTTGGCTTTGGCCCAGCCGGGGCCGCCTCCCTCGTTTTTGTTGGCAGCCGCTTCCTGAAGCTGCAGCATTGAGCCGAGCCCCATTCCCATCATGCTGGAACCACCGACCCTCAATAGATCGCGTCTTGATATTTGACTGCGAGACTCACACACTTCCTTGCCGGGTTGACCTGGAATGATTAGCATTTCAGCATCTCCTCACTTCTGTTAGAGATCGGTTTGAGTATTGTATCCATCCGCGTGTTTACGTATTTCAAATCAGCTTTTAATGATTAAACAGAAACGCAGGGCTGTTGATTAACGCCCAAGTCAAGTCCTGAGCAGCAACTAGTCGATTCTGTTTCACCTGCTCGGCACTGAGCCGAACATCATTTCGCAAGCGCGTCAATTTCCGATCGACAGGGCGGACTGCCTGCATCGCTGTCAGATGATTTCGCAATTCCACCAGTTTCGGATCGGTCGGACGTGGCTTTTTACTCTCAGCAACTGCTTTCAGCTTTGCCTGTAATTGACTATCGGCTTTGCTATAGTATTCGAGCAGTTTCTTTTTCTCAGCCGCATTTCGCTTATCCGATTTCTTCTTCAGGATCGCCAAAATGTCCTTCGGATGCTTGTCCAGCGTAGTCGGTCCTGTCCCATTCGACACGGAAAGCCGGAACCGGCCAATCGAATGTGTATTACTGTTGAACTGCTGTTTGAGCACGAATGTCAGAATCGTGCCTTCTGCATCAGCGGCAACCTGCGACTGAATATCGAAGCTCGCTTTATGAGACTTCCCAGTTTGTGGTGCCACAGCCCAGCCATTCCCTTGAGGTTTAACCTGACCATCAATGGCGGTTTTCACATCATAGGTATTCTGACTAAAATCAGCCTGGGCATTGAACAGTGTTAACTTGGTCTTCTGGTCCGGTTTTGATTTCGGAGCAGCATAAACTTCGAATTCATTCAATACAAAGTTACCGTCCCCAGATCGCCCCGGGCCTTTTCGCGGCAGGGAGTCATCAGTCAGAACATCCAGACGGACAGCGGAAATTCCTTTCAGATTGGTATGAGCCACAATCTGGTAATCGCCTTTGCCATTTGGTCCCTTTGCCAGGATTGACAGATCCTTCTGCAGTTCTAAATTCGCCTTATTCGTCGCAGACATCGTCTCCGGCTTGAGTGGAATCCACTTAGTGCCTGTGGCTTCTGCTTTTTCCCAAGCTTCAATTTTGCCTTGCAACGATTTCTGATAGTCCGTCAATGCTTTCTGAAATCTGGCGGTACGTTCTTTCTGTTCGTTGTTTAACCAGGCTTCACGCGGGGCGATTGCCTGCTGGAATGTGGTCACCGCCTGCTGTGCATCCTGAATATTTTGGACGCGTTGATTTTCCTGTTGAATGATGTTCGCAGGCAAACCCTTTTCGTAAGCCGCCAGACGTTTGGTTAACGCCTGATGCTCGCTCTGAATTTGCTGTTGAATCAGTTTGATGCCCGCCTGCTTCTCTTCTTCAGTAGCCGGACGGTTGAGCACTCGCAGGAAAATGGAATCTATTAAAGCGACATCATCTTTTTCTTCCTGCACCAGCTTGTTCAATGCATTATTCGGGTCACTGATGGCATTGCCCACCGTGGGACCGCTGATCAAAGCCATTACCGGCCCTAACTGGACACCAGACGAGCGTTCACACTCACATGGACTCTCCCGTTGAGCACGACCAAACTTAGCCAGGAAATCGCTTTTCAATTTAAAGCCGACATCAGGCAATTCCGCAGCACGGGTTCCCGCGGGAACGCCGGGAATATTCGACAACGATCCCGTCACCCGGCACAGTGAGTCATACAATACTTCGGCAGGCAGGCGACGCGCCTTCGCGTGTGAGTAGTTAATCGTATCGTCTTCATTCCACTTGTTGGATTCAATGGAAAGCTGATACGTCCGCGACTGACAGATCACCCGCATTAAGTGGCGGATATCAAAATCATGCGACAGGAAGTCGGCCGTCAAGCGTTCCAGCAACTCCGGATTCGAAGGAGGATTGCCGGCGCGAATGTCATCAATGGGTTCAATCAAACCAGTTCCGGTCAGATATCCCCAAACCCGGTTTGCATACGCTTTCGCGAAATACTGGTTGTCGCGGGAGGTAATCCAGCGTGCCAGTGTTTCACGTCGCGACAAATCTTTCTGCTCTGCCTTGAATTCGGCAGGGTAGGGGAACTTGGGTGGTGCTTTTGCCCCGGTTCGCTCATGAATCATTTCGCCTTCTTTTTTGTCGAAGACGACTTCAAACAAAGGCTTCCGACCTTCAACGGCAGTTCCACCAATCGTACGTCCCTTACTCTCTGGTGCATTCTTTAAATCGAATTGTGCAAAGAAAGCCGAGGTCTCATAATATTGATCCTGGGTCCACCGTTCGAAGGGATGGTCATGGCACTTGTTACAATTGAAACGAATCGACAGGAACAGGTGCGTCGTGTTTTCCATCGTATCTTCAGGGGTTCGATGGATCTTGAAATACGATGCAGCGGGAACTTCTTTATTGGAACCACTGGCGGAAAGAATCTGGTAAGCAAACTGGTCGTAAGGCACATTTTCTGCCACCGATTTGCGAATCCAGTCTCGGAAGAGTTTTGAGCCTTCGGTTCCCAGATATTTGCGATTGACCTGCAACAGGTCTGCCCATTTATTGGTCCAATGTTCGACAAATTCCTTGCTGCCCAGCAGGCGATCAATCAATTCGTTCCGCTTGATTTTTGACTCCCGCTTGTCAGCCAAGAATGCTTTGACATCGTCAATCGTGGGAGGCAGGCCGGTCAAATCAATGTAAACCCGGCGAATGAATTCGGCATCGGTACATAAGCCAGAAGGCAGTGTTTTGGTTTTCTTGAGTTTCTGATCAACCAGTTTGTCAATGTAATTATGAACGGGAAGCTGCTTCCAGGCAAACTCGGAACGATCCCCCATCACTGTCACGGTGGTCGCAGCATACTTACCCTGATATCGGGCAAGCAGTGGTGCTTCACCACGTCTGAGGACTTCTGCGATACCGCCATGATACATTTTGGCGATCTCGATATTGCTGCAATCAATAAATGAGTCGGAAGTCACATCGCGGACTTCACCATTATCATAGGTGGCTAGCACACGAAACTGCTGCAGCAATCCGGCTCGAGGAACAACGGGATTTTCGGGAGTAATTTTGATGCTGGCGACGCGCGGCGCCTCCTTGTTCAATGGTGTCCCATCTTTGATCCAGGAAGAGACAATCTGGTAATGCGCATCGCCGGCAAGTGCGACCTGACCTCCCTTGTGCGGTACTTCGGCAATCGCTTTCAGTAAAATAAGACTTTGCTCAGGAGATGCCAGATTGACGCGGCGTGACTTGAGGTCATCTGTGAAAGCCCGTAAATCAAACAGGTCATCCGTCCCTCGCAGGGAGAGTTTGAATCCATCTTTCCCCTTGTTGGCACCATGACATAGCCCGGAATTACATCCCATTTTCGTAAATGCCGGCGCGACATCCCGCCAGTAATCAGGACTGTAATCTGCAGGAAACTCTGCTACGGTAATTTTGGCGGTTGCCTTGACCCCATGCAGACTGAAGCTCACGTCAGTGATTCCCGGCTGTAGTGCCCGCACTAAACCGGTGGGAGAAACATGGATCGTGTCTTGCTTATTGAGTGCCACCTTTACCAGGCGAGTGAGATCGGTTTTGGCTCCGGATTTTGTATGACCTGTTACCAGAAACTGGATCGTGTCATATTTTTTCGCGATGGTCGCTGTCGCAGGCTGTACTTCCAGTTTCACAAGCGGATCAGAATTGGAAAATTCCTCTTTCGGCAGCTTCTGCTGATTGACATCAACCAGCACCAGCTTCGACTTGGGTGCCGCCCCTTTTTTCTCTACCAATTCTGGCTGGTCTTTTTGGAGAGGAACGGGCACAAATGCGGTTTTCAATTTCCCTGTTTGAGATTCATACAGTCGAACCTGACCATCCTGGCCTGCAGTCGCAATGACATCCCCTTTAGGATCATAACAAACCGTATACAGCCCCGTCTCAGGTACTTTGACTTCACTCACCAGCTTGACCGACTTGGTCCGGCTTTCTGCGACCTGTTTTTTCTCTTCTGCACTTCGTGAAGCCACACGTTTATTCAGAATCTTCACCAGATCATCGGGAATCTTTTCTCCGATATCAAACGAAAACACCTTCAATTCGCCGGTGTGATTTAAACTACTGACAGCAACCAACTGCTTGCCTTGGGGGTGAATAGCCACACCAAAAATACGACCTTTGAGGGCAGGAAAGCTGCGTACAAGATTCGCATCGTCGCCGATCACCCGCTTGGATTGACGAAAGACCTGATAGAGCTTGGGCACACCATCTGCGCCTCCGACCAGAATCGTATCTTGCGTCGGATGCCGGTCTATCGCCGCCAGTCCCCCCGTTAATGCTTTGGGGGTAATTGAAGTAATATTATCGATGAATCGCTGAGTTTTCAGCTCGGCCAGTTTCGTGGTCCGGTCACGGCTGACTGAAATAATGTGGCTCCCATCGGTCGAGAAAACCGTATCCAGCACCCAATCATAATGGGCGTTCTGGTAAAAGACTTCTTTGCCGGTTTCGACTTCTATGGCGCGGACCGTATTGTCGGCACAGCCAAAGGCCAGCAGTTTTCCATCGGGTGACCAACTGGCTCCATATAGGGTGTCATAGGTCAGGGGAATGGATTTCTTCAATGTCTGTTTAGCCACATCCCAGATCTGGATCTCACCACGTTCGGCCGGTGTTCCGCCAGATACCGCCAGATATTTGCCATCGGGTGAAAACTGAACCGATTCAATCCGTTGCGATTTTCCAATCAACCGTCCTACCAGTTTGTTGCCTTCGGCGGCGTGGAGCAGCACTTCATGGAAACCGGCTACTGCCAGTAATTTTCCATCGGGAGAATACGCCAACGATGTAATGACCGGCGGGGCAGAGTAGGTCGGTGGGTTCTCTTTGTTAAAGCGATATTCGATTTTCTGGGGAGAGTCATCAATCGCCCCCTGTTGAATCCAGGTTCGAATCAAAGTGATTTGATCTTGTGAAAGCGGTGTTTTAGCTTTCGGCATTTCCGCTTCGTTGCCTTCAGGCGTAATCAGCTCGACCAGATAACTCTTGTCAGGCTGGCCGGGAACAATCGCCGTCGTTTCACTTTCGCCCCCTTTGAGTAAGTGCGAAAATTCTGTGACGACATAACTCCCTTCCGGATTTCGCGGATGATGGCAGCCGACACACTGGGCCTGAAGTATGGGACGAACCTGCTGATAAAAACTGACCTTACCTTTTGCTGCAGGTGGATTCGCAGCAAACAGGTGGGAGCAGGAGAAAACGCAGAAAACGGACGCGTAGAAAGCAAATGTACGGAACTTGTCGAAGGACATGAACCTCAACCCCCTTTTGGCAAACCTAAGTTAAAATAACTCTGGTGATGAAAAGAGGCAATCTCTTCTCATTGCCCCTGACTGATTCTGAGAGGGCTCTGAGTAAAGAGCAAGAAATCAATCCGGGTGAGAGTAGTGGAAGGATAAGTTTATATTGGACTGACTGTCGGCCCAGAACTTAAATTCTCTAATGCAATGATATATGTCTTATTATGAATATATCGTAATTCATCGTCGATGAAAATTTCTACTTTTTCATGAAATTTTTCAATATTTCTTACTGATAATTTCGAAAATCATCAGATTGTTACTGCCCCTTAGTAAGGTAACAATCAAAACGTTCGACTCACAAACTTGCTTTGAAACCCGCGTTTGAACGCACACGCATGCATTCCTTAACAACATTAGTAAAACCAACCGAACAAAAAGAAAAGAGGTGGCTGTTTCCAACCACCTCTCTTACTCAGGTAGAAAATCAACCCAAGCAGGCACGAATCAATACAAATTCGTTTGCCTTAGAAATCGCTCTCAGGGTCTGCCAGCAATTTTGCAGGCGGTACATTGGCAGCAATCTTACCAAAGGCGACCAGCAGTTGTGCCTGCATATCCTCGATGGTAGCGCCACCAGGAGCGTCAATCCAGATACCGTTGCAAGCTTTGGCAATAGCCTGCATCAGGTTTCGGTCGGCTCCCGCACCCACAGTCATCGTATGCACGGTATATCCCAGGTTAGCAGCTTCAACTGCCTGCCAGAACGCATACTGTTTATCGCGACTGCTGGTTGCATAGTCGGCTTGACCATCTCCATCGAAGTCGGTGACCTGATCCCAGTCCCAACTTCCTGGAAGTGACCAGTCAGAGGGAGAACGGTTTGCGTTCCCGTCTGTCATGACCAGAATCGTCGGACGGGCACCGGCACGACCATGAGACTCCAATAACTCTTTTGCATCACGAATCCCGTAACCCATACCAGTGTAGGGGGCATAGTGTGACGCCTGTTTGTGTCTCTGAATCGTATCGATATCGGCATAACGATTTGTGATCAGTTCATCCCCCAGATCAACGGTATCCAGGATACCGTCATCATTCAGAACGGATTCGACGCGTGAAGAATCGTCGTACGTTACGAGTCCGATATAATCGCCGAACTGCAAGCCATCGAGGAAGTCCGTGAACAACGTCACGCCTTCTTTCATGGCATGGAACGGATAGATCGGAGCCCGCCACAAGTCTTCAGACTGATTGTTTTTCTTTCGTTGTCCAACCAGATAACCCATCAATGTACGATAGCCGTATTTTTTACGGTATCCATAGTTGTTGACGGTGCTGTTTGTCCGAACCCATCTGATGTAGTTCTTCCACAAATTTTTGTTTGTGTAACCAGTCGGCTGGCCGTTTAAGTTTCCGTAGTAATTCTTCCCTTCCTGTGGGAATGGATACTTCAGGTTTCCACTCGAATCAACTTCATCCAGGTCTAACGCCTGGAAAATGTAGTCATCATCATACGAGCTGATGTAAGTTCCCTCAGCAGAATCGATCTTTCCATACCCGTCGGCCGGGAACTTCAGTTTACCCGTATCCGAGTAGGTTGCACCGGATGCAACCAAGGTATTCCAGATATCATCCAGATTAGCCTCAACAGCCGGTTTACCCATGCTGTATGACGACATGGCGCCGAACTCACTGTCGTAGCTCATGGAACCTGAATAGTCGAGCACCAGAACAATGTCACGTGCTTCAATGAAGGCGATCGCCGAAGTGGTCACTGCCGCTGTCTTGTCACTCATGAAGCCGGCAAAGAACAGTTGCAGTTTCGAATCCTGCTGACCTTCTGCTGGATTATCACGGCGGGCGATCACCTTGACGACATTATAAGGTTTCGCTGTTTCCCCCCAGACCATGTGAAAAGTCCCGGAGGCATCCTGATACCGTTTCCCGAATTTGACATCGGTTTCCGGATCAATATAGACCCCATTTAAGCGCGCCACCTTTTCTGCCATTGCCTTTGCGGCATCAACGGCAATCGAATTGGCATCCTGCACCGCACTACCGACATCCTGTCCCTGCTGAATATCATCAGCGGTAGTCTGCACAGCATCGGTAATCTGCTGTGCCGCAGCCAGAGCAGCGGCTTCAACCGCATTTCGCATTCTGGTCTTGGTCATCGTAATGACGGCAATGTCGATTCCGAACGCCATGAATCCCATCGTCGCGATCAGAAATGGCACCGCCATAACCATGAACGCACCGCGGCGATTTTGATCGCCCGGCAGATCCATTTTCTTTTTTTTACTCATAGGTGTCTGTTTCATGTTTCCCCCTCGTGCTCCCCAGAAGATTGAGCATCATACTCATAAAAAATATGTGTGTTCCTAGTTGACAATCTTTGTCGTGCCATTATTCAAAATTAAATCCCAGACAGGATCACCACTCATCGGCTTGGCCATTGATCCTTCCAGATTCATAATGTCAGTGAGTTTGGTACTTGTCGCACCATCAGGAATTTCAATTCCAATCCGGAATAACCGATTGCGATTCGCGGGATCACTCAAATCAAACTCAGTTCCATCACTGGGAGGATTTGGCATCGGGTCCAGTGGAACGCCTTCAGCATCATCCGCATGGGTAATGGTGACCGTCAGATTTGTTTCATCGTTTTCAATTCCGGACGCGCGCAGAAAATTGCGGACATCGAGAATGATTTTGTCATTCAACGTCATCCCGGAAGGCAGATTCAGATCGGCATCCATCGAAGCCAGACGCCCTGACTGAGCCAAAGCCGCATCCATAATTGTGGAAGTGTGCACAGCCTTGCGGACGGCAACCATTCCCAGAATTAACGCCAGGAAGACTGGTGCGACCAGGGCAAATTCAACGGCAGCCACACCTCTGCGGCTGGGCATTGCCTTTCCTGATTTCAGTCGTTTGTCTTGAATTACACGCATGAGTTTACTCCTGCAAACAATGAATTGATTTATTTCTGCTGTTTATTCGTGACGTCTGACAGTGTGCCCGGATAAGATCATGCTGTCCTCTTTCGCCGCAGCCTCAGCTGCTTTCACTGGATCAACAAAAAATGAACTCAGTAGCCGAACATCTTTGTAAGGAACTTCGACACGAACAATAAACAGCTGGGCTTTATCAGCATTGGATAATTCAATATCAGGTAGAGTCGAGTAATTAATCTGCTCTACATCGGTGCCGGGGGTGTCAAACGAACTGGCGTTTTTCACCATAATCGTCGCTAAATCTGAATCGAAAACCGTGTCTAGCAGACGTTTGACTTTGTCCTCGACCTGGGCGGTCGTGACATCCTCACAACGCCCCAGCTTGGCACCTTCCTGAGTCGCTTCCTGAATGATGTTTGAAACCATGTAGGCATAGCCAAATTCAAAAATGGCGTACACAAACACCAGGAAAACCGGAGTGACAAACGCCAGTTCCACCAGGGTGGCACCGGAACGTTTTGATTGCGTTTTCTGATTCAATGCCTGTCGGCTTCGCCGCGTAAACATCGCTTGCCTCTTGAAAGTAAAAATATCTGTCCCTCCTTGGTCATTTTTTGTTCTGCAAACCTGCAGAGTGCTGGGAGAACGGATTCAAGAGGGGAGGGTTTTATCCATTAAAACAATAGCTCAGGAATGGCGGTGTGCTGAGTTTTTTCTGCAAAAAAAAGGAAATCATCCTATGCTGTACCACCGCTACAGGATGTAAAACAGTTCCTTGAATCTTCACCAGACATGTTGTGAAAAAGCATCATCTGGCAGACGATTCCAGAAAAATTGTTAATTTCTTGTACGGGAAAGAGGGTTCTCCACCTGCTTCAATTGAAATTCATGCTGCTTTGGCGATACACTGTCGTCTGACGTGCCAGTTGGTTGCTTCTCAAAAATTAAAATAAAATATGTTTTGGTAGAATAAATTATGGGTAAAAAGGCTTCTTCAACTATCAAAGCAGGCTCAAATATTCGGGTAAAAGAAGGAGTCTGCGTTCCAGAATTTCCTGAAATCTGCTGCGAAGGCTGGACAGGAATGGTGGTCGAAGTCCGCGGCAAGAAAGTGGCCGATCGCACTTACATTCTTGAATGGGATGAAGAAACAGAACAGAAAATGCCCGAGGCTTATAAATCGCAGTGCGAAGAACAGGGACTGTTCTTTAAAATGGCCTGCCTGCCTGGAGATGCTTTGATACTGTCTGATTCTTAAAGCACGACGTCATGGCGGCGAATCAACAGGCCGCCATTTACAGCCTGCAGTTCATCGGCGATGTGCGCCAAGTCTCTTTCCAGGCCGGGAACACAATACTGGGGAGCCAGTTCCGCAAGCGGGACCGCCAGAAATACACGCTCCGGGATTTCCGGGTCCGGAATTATTCGATGCTCGAATCGCAACTGTTCGCGATTAAACAGTACCAGATCAATATCGATTGTTCGCGGCCCATTTTTATTCAATGGATCACGCACACGGTGCAGCTCATGCTCGATCTCGGGAATCACTTTCAGGCAGATTTCAGATACGTCCCATTCTGTTTCCAGAAGTACTGCCGCGTTCAAAAAATCATCTTGATCCGTATCCCCGACAGGCTTGCTCTGCCAAACGGAAGACCGACCGATGATGCGCCCCGATTCTTCCAGTAACCTGACCGCCTGAGGCAAATTTTCTTCCGGACAGATATTGCTGCCTAATGCCAGAAAGGCCTGATTCATTTCACACTCCGGAAAAATCGTCGCGCGTCCTCTCAACAGTCACTCCGACCGAACGGGCAAAGCGCAAGGCACCCGGCTTTTCAATCCTGATTGTCGTCTGCTGCACGCGATCATCTTTCAGACAGATTTTCGCTACTTCATCCGCCATTTTTTCGACCAGTTGAAACTGCGAATTCTCTACCAGATCAATAATCTCTTTCGTGATCGTTCGATAATTCACAGCATCACTTATTTCGTCTGAACGACCGGCTGCCCGCAAATCAACCTGCAGCGTCAGATTGATTAAGACGTCCTGCCTCTTGTTTCTTTCTTCCTCATTAATGCCAATAATGGTGCGTAGCAGTAAATCGGAAATATGAATTTGATCGGGCATATTTTTAAGAGAGGTTTAATATAGAGCAGACGTGGGTCGAATAAAGGTTACAATGACTAAAACCACTATAGTACGAGTCTACCCGATTGCACAGTTTAGAAGACTCATCTTATTGGTGGAAATGAACGATTTCTTTTAAACATTGAGCAGGCAGAATCATGAATCAACAACAAGATACAAACAGGCGAACCTGGCTAAAGCTGGCCGCTTGCCAATCTCTGGGAATCGCTGGATTCTTCAATAGCGGCTTGCTGCAACAACAGGCATTCTCTCAACCGGGAACAAAATCAGCAGATCGCCCCACGCTCCTGCTCCGTTCCGGCTGGCAGACGGTCAATATCGGTGACATCGGCCACTCGCCCGGTATTTTGAAACTGCTCGAAGTGTATGCCCCGGAATTTCAGATCATTCTCTGGCCGAACAGTGTCGATCGGGGTGTGGAGCCAATGTTGCAAAAACGATTTCCCGATCTGAAAATCGTCAAAGGCCGCCTCCGTCGAGATGGCAAATTAGATTCCAGCGACCTTGAACAGGCGTTCCAACAGGCGGATTTCTTTCTGCATGGTTCCGGCCCCAGTGTGGTTTCCCGCAGAGAACTGGCCTTCTGGAAACAATCGACCGGCAAACCTTACGGCATCTATGGCGTGACCGTCTCCAAAATCAATCCGGAATTACACGATCTGCTCTCTGGAGCCGATTTTATCTTCACTCGGGAAACCCATTCCCTGAAAAACCTCAAAGATGCCAAGGTCACCTCCGCGCACCAGGATTTCGCTCCCGATGCCACTTTTGCGATTGATTTAACAGACGATCCCAAAGCAGCACAATTCCAACAGCAACATCAGCTGGAAACAGGGAACTACCTCTGTGCGGTGCCCCGGCTGAGATTTACGCCGTATCACAAAATCCACAAAGGAATCCGCTGGTCAAAAGAGAAAATCCACGAAGTCGAATCGGTGAATAAACAATATCAGGAACTCGATCATGCAAAACTGAGAGCCGCCATTATCAAATGGGTTCGAACCACCGGGAACAAAGCCGTTGTCTGCCCGGAAATGACCTATCAAACCGAAATCATTCAACCACTGGTGATTGACCCACTTCCCGCAGATGTCAAACCGCGTGTAGTCGCCCATACCGATTATTGGCTGCCGGACGAGGCAGGTTCCCTCTATCGTGATGCCGCTGCTGTCGTCAGCATGGAGTGTCATTCTCCCATCATTGCCTGTGCATTTGGCACGCCCGGTCTTTATGTCCGCCAACCGACCGATACCATCAAAGGACAAATGTGGTACGATATCGGGCTCAAAGACTGGACCTTTGAAATTGATGAAGTCGATCAGCAACAAATTGCAGACCGTGTAATGGCTGTCGCTGGTCATAAAGAACAATCGCAAGCCAAGCTGAAATCAGTCATGCAATCAATTCAGCAACGCCAGAAACGGACCATGCAAACTGTGAAACAAGCCGTTCTCAAGTCGCATTCTACTTGAGCCAGCAATGTTTTCACTCAATCCCGGCTGAAAACTGTTCCCCTCCGGAAACCGTCAACACTTCGCCCGTCACAAAGTCAGAGCGCAAGAGATAAAGCAGGGCGTCACAGATTTCCTGGGGGTTTCCTGCGCGCTTCAAGGGGACTTTTTCAGCACGGCTTTCCAGATAGCTCGCATCCTGGCCGGGGGGCGGTAGAATCGCACCGGGTGCAATGGCATTCACCTGGACCTCGGGAGCTAATTCCAGCGACAAACATTCTGTTAACGTCACCAACCCGGCTTTGGTAATCCGATAGGGCAGGTGCCCCACACCGGCCCTCAATGCTCTCCAGTCAACGATATTGACAATCTGCCCACTTTGTCCCGGCTGAATTGCTGCTGCGAAACGCTGACACAAAAAATAAGGGGCCTTCAAATTGATATCGAAGTGGGAATCCCAGTCATGCTCGGTCGAAGTCCGCAAACTCTTATTTTCGAATACGGAAGCACTGTTAATCAGAATATCGACTTTTCCAAACTCAGCGACAGTGGCATCGATAATTTCGGAAGCCGCCTGCAGAGGCGCAGATAAATCAGCCGAAACTGCAATCGCCCGTCTTCCAAGTTGCTTGATGTCCGCACAGGTCTGATTTGCTTCCTGCTCTGAAGTGAGATAATGAATGCAGAGATCACAACCTGCTTCAGCTAATGCCAGCGCCATCGAACGCCCAATGCGAACAGCAGACCCGGTGATTACGGCTACTTTTCCTTCCAGATTCAACTTAGAGCTCCATTAAATAAAGTCACCATAATGAAAAAACCCCGGTTAAGAACCGGGGTCATTCAAAGCTCGCTAAAAAACAGCTTCATGTTATTTCGCAGAAGTCACTGCCTCTTTGACAACCGGCGTTCTTCCGAGTGCGCGCTCTATTTTGCCAACAAGAATCTGCTTTGTGAAGTCTGTTTTAAGAATATAGTCGCTCGCACCATGATTAAACGCCTGAATGATGGACGTTGTTGAACGATTTGAGGTCATTACCAGAACTTCAACATTACAGACAAAAGGAGACTCTTTAATGTATTTTACCGCTTCCGCATGACTGCCTTCACTGCCATCGATATCCAGCAGAATTAAATCAGGAACATGGATCGCTGCATCCATAAAGGCCTCTTCCACTGTAGCAGCACTCTCAACGGTGTAACGTTCGTGCAATAGCCCCTCGAATAAGGCGCGGTTCATTTCATCCGGGTCGATGATCATGACGCGTTTCTTATCTGCGTCCTCTTGGTCATAATCAATAATATCTCCCAGTTGACCGACAAAACCAAAATAGACAATGATCGGACCAATGCCTGTATTAAAAATACCACACTGAGATCCAGCTTCCGGAGGATATAATGTATCAATCTGCTCTGTTTCGATGACGGAAGGATGACCTAACAAAAACCCCATATGGTCAACTGCTTTTTTGGCCTGGCCTGCAATCATATTCGACAATTCACATGAGAAATCGGTCAGAACATGTTCGTCATCAGCCAGAGATTCATCGATCAGAAGTGAAACGGCTTTGGAAACCAGATCACGCGGTAAATTCACCACCACGATCCCTTTTCCAGGTCCATTCACTTCGATCGCAGAGCTCTTCTCATAACGAGGAGCCTCATGTACTTCGACAACTTTGACCAATTCGACAGTTGTACCAACAAAATATTTAAATACATCGAGCACTGAATTAATGACTGGTTCTGCAAACCGTCTGGTCAATGTTTCAGTCGTGTGGGTAGCTGGAATGAGAGACATAGCACAAACCCGTCTTTACAAACACTGCTTTATTTAAAAACTGCGATCGGCATGAAGTTGAAACTCATTCACGCCAAAACCTGACATCAGGTTCTCGCAACAACTTAAATTTGAATATTGATTGCCTAAACTATATGTCAGAAATCTCTATTTGCAGTTCCCCATTGATTGCGGAAGACCGTTCTCACCCGTCAGGAAACCACAAATTAGACAAAATTAGCACAATCCATCGACAATTTGGGATAGATCGTGTAAACCAGACAGACGAAACTAAAATGCTAACTCGTGCTTTCTTAACTAGATAACACCAAGAAACGTCCTCAAAACTCTTGTGGGCAATAAAGGAACCGGAAATGAAACCTCTGCCTTTACTTTTTCGCATTTTTTTCATCATATTGGTGACTTCACTTTTGCTCTTTCCTCAAA
This sequence comes from Gimesia fumaroli, assembly GCF_007754425.1. Taxonomy (NCBI): domain Bacteria; kingdom Pseudomonadati; phylum Planctomycetota; class Planctomycetia; order Planctomycetales; family Planctomycetaceae; genus Gimesia; species Gimesia fumaroli. The sequence continues at coordinate 3,708,995 of NZ_CP037452.1, read as the reverse complement.
GTGAAGTATATACCTCCACAAAAGATACAGGGAAATCTGAGTGGACTGGCAAACAAGACGAATGGAATGGCTTTCAACGATTCCGCTTTCAGATTGCAGGACGCAACTGCTATGTAGTGACTCCCAGGAAAACCGCCCCCGGAAAACCCTGGGTCTGGCGCGCCCGATTTCCAGACTTCCACTATGAAATGGATATCGAACTCCTGAAGCAGGGATTTCATATCGCCTATATGGACGTGGCGAACCTGTTTGGATCACCGCAGGCAATCGAGTATGGCGATCAATTCTACGACTACTTGACAAAGCAACACGGATTTCAATCGAAAGTCGCTCTTGAGGGAGTCAGTCGGGGAGGCCTTTTTATTTACAACTGGGCTCTAAAAAATCCAGAGAAGGTCAGTTGCATCTATGCTGATACCCCCGTTTGTGATTTCAAAAGCTGGCCGGGCGGAAAAGGAAAAAGTCAGGGATCAGCGGCTAGCTGGAAGGCCTGTCTCAAAGCATACAAAATGACCGAAGCGGAAGCACTGGCATACAAAAACAATCCCATTGACCGCATCCAGATCATTGCCGAAGCCGGGATTCCTGTATTGCACATCGTCTCGGAAAATGATCAGGTTGTGCCTCCCGCTGAGAACACCTATTTGATGTTCAGCCGCGTACCGAAGAAAGATCGCAAGCACAACTTCCAGGTGATCTCGGTCAAAAAAGGGACCGAAAAATCAAAAGGGCACCACTTCCAACACCCAAAGCCGGAACAGGTTGTCTCATTCATCGTGAAACACAGCATGACACAAGAGAGTAACCCCCATTGAAGTAGCTTCTCAGAATTTGTTCATGGACGTTCAAATGAGAACATCAATAGCGAAAACATCGTTTCTCACCCGCTTTGATTTAGAAAAGAATTTTACCCGTTCAGGCAAAAAAAACGTGTTGTTCTCTTTTCATCTCCCCACTGCCAGAGAACAATAATAGAAGCAGGGATGTGATCTGATCCGAGGATAATTTAAAACCTGCCTTGAATAGAGTACTTCAAGTGAGTTCCCACCTGGTATCCGCAAAATCTGGCTTAAAGAATAGACCGCGACAAAATCGTCTCTCGCGGTCCGTCTGCGTCAACTTGCTATGCCTCTTCTATCTGATTTCCAATACCGGAATCGTTCCGCTTCTGGATCAAGGCAAACAATGCCATTGTGCCGTCGAGGTAAAAGCAGGATCAGGCTGTTGCTGCTTTAATCGTTCGCTGAAGAAAACAACAGTCTCCAAATCATGTTGCAAAATGAAAAAACAAGCGGCCCGCAGTTGCTGCTCCCAAAAGCAGAAAACATCTCCGCACTCTGAGTCAGAGAAATCGGAATCGAAACAGTGCCAGATCTCATCCCACTGCGGCTGTGGCAACTCTGCCAGCCAGGGGCTGGCTACAGCAGCTCCCCGAGATCTGAATGTACGCCCCGTTTTGAGCTCCGTGGATCACCCGGAGATCCCACTAATGATCGACAATGACCTGCCAGTCACTCTCGCGTTCTCACCAGAAACGCCGCCTCCGCAACAATTCACGTGGTAACTAACTTTGCGTTAGCAGTATTTCCGTGGTCAGTCTTTACTGTGCTTGTCCGCCGAATCTGCAGAAGCTCATACCCACCACGTAAATCGGCAAACGTCAATTCCAGCCACGTTCCCGATTGTTGATTGTATCGGATAAGGTAAACCTCCATGAAATCTTCAACACCATTTTTCAGACCACGAAGACGTGGTTTTACACTCATTGAACTCCTCGTTGTCATCGCGATTATCGCAATCCTGATCGCCTTACTCCTGCCGGCTGTCCAACAGGCCAGAGAAGCGGCCCGCCGTTCTACCTGCAAGAACAGCCTGAAACAGATCGGGCTGGCTTTGCACAACTACCATGACGTCCACCGCAGTTATCCCCCCGGATATATCGCACGTGGCGTTACTTTTGGTCAGGCCAGTAGTTTTGAAACCGGCTCTGGCTTCGCCTGGGGCACGATGGTTCTGCCCTTTATGGATCAGGCTCCGCTGTACAATCAGCTCAATCTGGACCTGGATGCCTCCGTCAGCCCAAATATTGAATTGGGCGATGAAGCCATTCCCATCTTTCGCTGTCCGAGTGACACGAATCAGGGAGTCTTTACCGTCTCCGATGGCTCAAATTCTTATATGCTCGCTTCGGCGAACTATGTGGGAATTTATGGCTACGGAAGTCTGACAGATGATCCAGGCGATCCAACTGATAAAGGAATCCTGTTTCGAAACTCGAATATCAAAATCCGTGATATTACAGATGGTTCGTCCAATACGATTGTTGTTGGCGAACGCTCGCACCAGCATCAATTCGTCGGCGCGTCGACGGTCGTCGAGGCCGATTCCACCTGGTACGCCGCCATTCCCAATGTCACACGTCCTTCCGGAATGATGATGATGCCAGTCGAAGGTTCTGCATCATTAATTTTAGGACACGTAGGGCAGGGAACTGGAATGATGAGCATGCAGCACCCACCAAATACGACCAACCATATCGCTAACTTCTCCAGTAAACATGAAGGGGGAGCTCATTTTCTCCTAGGCGATGGCGCCGTTCGATTTCTCAGTGAAAACATACACTACGAAACCTTTCGATATCTGGGAACGATTAGTGACGGGAATGTCATCGGAGAATTTTAAGAGAGTTCCACTGAGTTAACGGCCATCCTGATTGAGGCCGGGGTACCCGAGAGTATCCCGGCCTTGTTTTTTGGAGGCCCCCGATGTGTTATCTCCCACCCCCGCGACCAATGGGGATCTGAAAACAAAGGTGTCGTATTTCATTCCTGTAGATTTTGCGCATCCCGGCCTGAAAGGGGACTGGAAAACCAGAGCCATGCGGGGCCTTTCAAGACAATCGGAAGCCCAGAGTTTGCCAAGAGTTGGACCTCAAAGTCAGGGAAACAGATCCCCGGGACTGATTCCTGTTCTATTTTTGTAAATTCCACGCAAAATGGTGAATTTATTTCTTGTATTTTCTTGAGCGATCACATAATAATCTCGAACTTTTAAAAAAGCGTACCGATATAGGCATTACGATTCGAAATCGTCTCGAACAGTTTCATTAACAATCGGATGCCCATTTTTTCTGGCACCTCTAGTGGAGGGTTTATGAGTTGCATAAAGGAAGACATCTTCTCATTGATTGTCGTAATGTCCCGCGGGACGTTTGTCTAAACGACCAACTGGTACTTGAAGCCATGGCGCGGGGAGCAACACGCGCTGGTGCAACTGTGATTTCACAGGTTAGATATCACTTTGGTCATAATTCTGCACCGGGCTTCACAGCTATGTGCCTTCTAGATGAAAGCCACTGCTCAGCTCACTGCTATGCCGACTTAGGCTTAATCGCTCTCGACGTCTTCACCTGTGGCGAAACCGACCCGAATGACGTATTACGTTACATTCGGGAAGAAGTCGACCTAGGAGACGTCAGCATTCTTGAGATGCCCCGATTCCCCATCCCTAATGGGAGACCTGCTTTACAGGAACCAGCCGGTTCCCACACGGAAGCAGAACAGGTCGTCGCTCTATAAATTCTCATCCGATCAATCCCACCTGGAAAGACTCCTGAAACTGGTTCCAGTTCTCGATTTGAACCCAGTCTGGGTAATTTGACTGGTCTTGAATACTAAGATACCATCACAACACGCCAGGTGCGTTTCGATGTCTGTTGACAGTCACCGAACGCACCTGACGGATGGATCGATTCCAGGCAAACGATACTTCAAGCGACATCAATAGAAAGCAAAAAATGAGCGGAGAACGAGAATTCCACGATGGTCGAGGCGATGGCTTAAAGCCTTTGAAGAGCCTGGATCTTTCCAGCGTCAATTCCTTCTCTGACCTGCTTCAAGCCATGTCCGAAACGGCGTTCTCAGGGCGAAAGCTCGGTGTCGCATACGACATTCTACTGGAAATGTCACAAGATACAGAATGCAAAGCCATCCTGACACTTTCCGGCGCCATGACCGTCGCCAAGCAAGGCAGCATCATCTGCGATATGATCGACCGCGGTCTGGTCCGCGCAGTGGTCGCCACTGGCGCGCTCATCGCACACGGCTTGACCGAATCGATCGGGCTGGTACATTATCAGTACAACCCTGCCGATTCGGACGAAACCCTGTATAAAAAGGGCTACAACCGCATCTATGATACACTGGAAATGGAGTCCAATCTGAATAACGTCGAGCGACTGGTCCGTTCCGTGCTCAGAGAATCCCAACCCGAAGACGGCGTCTGGTCTTCAGCCCGACTCTGCCGTGCCTTAGGCAAACGTCTTTCCGAAATCGATGAAGGTCGAGGCATCCTCAGAAGTGCCTACGAACAAAATGTCCCCGTCTTCATCCCCGCATTTACCGACAGCGAAATCGGTCTCGATGTCTCCACCTGGGCCATGTCGGAATACATCGCCCGGTCGGGTAAAGCACTGGAAGACCTTGATCAGACCGAGATCCTGACAGCACTTCCCAGCTTCAACCCCTTTATAGACCTGCAGGAATACGCTCAACTGATGCGGGATGCCTCCACCCTGGGTATCTTCACTATCGGAGGCGGCGTCCCCCGCAACTGGGCACAGCAGGTCGCCCCGTATTATGAAATCGCCAATTATCGGCTCGGTACCGAGTGGAAAGAGCCCCGTTTCAAATACGGCATCCGCATCTGCCCCGAACCGGTTCACTGGGGTGGACTTTCCGGCTGCACCTATTCCGAAGGGGTCAGCTGGGGCAAGTTCGTCTCCCCGCAAGATGGCGGCCGCTTCGCCGAAGTCTACGCGGATGCCACCGTCGTACTACCGCTGTTAATGAAAGCCGTCTTCGAGAAACTGGACGAGCCCAGCTAGTCCTTCGGGAGCTCACTCTTTCCGGCCCAGCGCAGTGCATTATAGAACGCAGTTCGTGGTCCGGGGTAACGCTCACAGTGCGGACTAAACAGAAACACGCGGCCCTTTCCATGGTTACCACAAACAATCGCCGGAGTATCAGTTAGTTTCTTTTTGGATTTCCTGTCCTTCGGCTCGGTACGAAAATAAGCCAGGATTTTGACACTCTCATCGGCTTCGTTCATTTTTCTCACAGCAACCGGCCCCCCCGAAAACTTGGCAGGATGACTCCCTTTGACCCGAAGTTCTGCATCCGCTTCAAAGTCTAGCTGCACCTTGCCAATTCCTGAGGAACCAGACACATCGATCGGCAGCAGATGCAGATGCAAGTCAGAATCGGAACTGGCCAGGAACATGCCCGCGCAAATGCCGACATAACCACCTCCGGCTTTCACAAACTGAACGACCGCCGCACGTCCTTCAGGCCCCAACCCCTTGGACTGCCGATTGGATAGCCCTCCACCAATCAACAACACATCGAACTGAGACAAACCGCCCGATTGTATCTCAGCTGGTCCGATTAAAGCCGTTTGAAACTCAGGGAACGTTTTCAATGACTGTTGAATCCAGACCGGATCATGACCGCTGCTGCTGACCGCCCCCGGCCCCTGATAGATGGCCAGTCGAATCCGGCCCTTTTCCTGCTGCTGCGGCATCATATCATCCGCTGAAGCGGATTCAGGTCGCATTTTCAATTGGAACAATAACGAATGCACCGCGGCCCGCTGCTGACGCGTACGTAACCATAAGCGTCGCTTCTTCGGGTCCTTGGAGGAACTTACTATAGAAATGGTGGGATATGCGGCGTCACTCTCATTCAACAGTACCAACTTCCACAGTGGTTCCTCAGCGCCTCCCGCTGTCTGTGCAGCAGAAGCCATCGCGTTCAACTGCTTCTGAAGCTGCGGACGATTTCCACTACCAAAGATCGTGGCGCCATTCGCTTCGTGAATGATGGATTTGGCATCGAACGATTCCGACAGTTGAATCACTAAATCCGGCTTTACTTGATCGAGGACTTCTTGAACCGAATTCGCCCACCGGCTTTGATCGCCCAGACGGGACTGCTGTTGTTCATGAATCAGGGGACGCTCATTCCCCTGCAACAGAACCACCAGCGAGCCGCGGGAAACGTCCCAGTTCACAATTTGTGATGCAGCATACACACCGGCAGGCTCCGCTTCAGCAGCATAGCCAATCACAGCCACCGTCGGACCAGACTCCGCTGAAGTATGAATGCAATATTCAACGGGCTTCGCCCGGACCACTACTTGAGCCCCTAAAATCAACAGGACGAATAACAGACTCCGCACCAGATTCATCATTCATACCTTCCGCTGATATAATCGAAACCAGTAAATAAACAGATCTGGTCTTGATTATAAAAGTGGGCAGAGTCTCTTCAATTCAACCTTGACGATGGGTTACATCCTGTCACTTTGAACCGAAAACAGTTTCATCCCTGTTTCATAGTGGTTTTCAACCTCAAAAGAGCAGGGGACTATTTCAGTGTTGCATTCTGATCAATTTTCTTTGCAGAATCTTCATCAAAACTAAGCGCACCATCTGAAGTGACTACTCGGAAAGCTGGCGTGGGTCGGTCTTCAGATAACGAGCGATCCCCAGTCCCAACTGTCGGCCCACAGTCATATATCCCGCCGGATGACTATGCTTTGTATTCCAGCAGGTCTCCAGCGTAATCCCCACCACACACTCACGGGTTGCGCTGCGAACCCAGTTACTGGAGATTTCCTTCCAGCGTTGATCATACTTAGGTCCGGTCGACGGGGTATTCTGATCCAACTCCAGGGGCACTTTCATCTCATGCCGACAAGCGGCAATGAACGCATCCTGAAGCTGTTTTCGTTTTTTTGTCGCCAGTTCCGGGGGCGTGACATAAAAAAACGGCCGTTTGGAGTTCGAGCCTGGATTGTGCAAATCAACAAATAGTACCAGCCGCTTCTGCTGATCAAAGGCTTTCAAAGACCGCATCGCCGTTTTGACAGAATTCCATTGCGGCGTTTCTGACCAGTCCCGGTTATGATCATGTGGAACCTGATTTTTGCCCCCGTTTCCGGTCGCCACATTATCGATGTCCATGATCGGGACAAAATAAATGTCTGCTTTCTTTCTCAATTCCACGGCCTGTGGAGCATCACTGACCGCCCATTCAATGAACCCGCGACCGACCCAGCTGCCGCCTGACTCCCACGCATGCTGACGGGCCTGAACCCAGATCACCATTCGCGAATCCGTCTCGCTCTCGTCGTGGCTCACCACTAACGCGGGAACTTCGCGCCCCGCGCGTGTCTTGCATAACTCAAACGCCGCCACATCAGAATGCTCCCGGCTCAATCGTTCGACCAGTTTTTTCGCATCAGCGGGTACAAACGGCGGCCCCCAGGCAAACCATGCCTGATTCGCATCTACCTTCACCGACCACTGGCAAGTCCCATCAGATCTTACTCCGACGGGCGTTTGCAGCCAGTGTTTCTGATCGACACTGTAAGCAGCCTGTTCAGGCAGAGCCCAATTGCTGGACAGTTTCTTACCGTTCGCCTGCTTCATCTGACTGGCATCGACGGTGACGGTGATCTCTTCGCCGGGTTGAATTCCGGTCACTTGAAAATACCACCAGCAAGGCCAGCCAAACTGCGGATCTCCCGCAGGGCGTATTTTAATGGACCGTCCAGTCTGATCGATCTCCAGGACTTCCGCAGATCCTCCGTCAAACGCAGAAGAAACAGTAAGCTCACCAGCCCCTGCATGCGGGGCAGCAACAATGACTGACAGAATCAATCCGATCAAACCAATACGTCGCCCCAGCATACCTGCTCCTTAGATCATCGAACTTATTTCAAGATACCAGTCGCCACTTTTCCCTGGCCAGGCTCAACCAGCGCGACAGGCTGGGCATTATGTGCGTAGTTTAAGTCTTCGTAATTCAAACCAAATTGATGTAGCAGAGTCGCATGAAAATCATGCTGGGTGACCACATCCTTAACGGCTCGATGACCAAAGTCATCTGTCGCACCATGAATGTGGCCCTCTTTGATTCCGCCACCTGCCATCCAGATACTGAAACCTTCGGTATTATGATCGCGGCCCGGCTTCTTCCCTTTTCCACGATCCTGAATCACAGGCAGCCGTCCCATTTCGCCCCCCCATTGAACCATAGTGGAATCCAGCAGACCCCGATTTTTCAAGTCGGTCACAAGGGCGGCACATGGTTTATCACAGGAATCACAGCGACGCTGTAGCGATTCAAAGATATTTTCGTGCATATCCCAGGCATAATTCCAGATCTGCACAAAACGCACACCACGCTCGACAAACCGTCGCGCCAGAATACAGGCGTCGGCAAATTCTTTCGTCACCGGATCATCAACGCCATACATTTTATGCGTCGCTTCGGTCTCTTTGGTCAGATCCAACGCTTCTGTCGCAGCCGTCTGCATACGGGCCGCCAGTTCATAACTGGCAATCCGGGCCGCCAGATCGTCTTCGCCCGGATGACGTTTCAGGTGAATCTGATTCAACTCTTTCAACAGGTCCAATTGATTTGCCTGTGGCTTACCTCTCAATTCCCGGATCGGATTCAAATTGGCAATGCGAGGCTCTGATTTGCTGACTACCGTTCCCTGATAGATGGAAGGCAACTGGCGACTGTCCCAGTAAGGAGAACCAACGGGATTTCGGGGAATCGTAATCGCAACGAATGCAGGAAGATTCTGCGTCTCTGCCCCCAAACCGTAAGTGATCCAGCTCCCCAGTGAAGGCCAGCCTTCCCGTCCGCGACCGGTGGTCATCGCCCGCATGCCCGCGACATGATTCCGTATATTCGGCAGTTGCATCGAGCGGATCAACGTGATGTCATCGACGACTTCTCCCAAGTGAGGCAGCATCGCCGTGTTGATCTCCATCCCCGATTCACCGCACTTTTTGAACGTATCGGGCGCGGGCATGATGATCGACGTCGCCTGACCGGCGTTATCGTATTTGATCCCATCTCCGGGAAAGCGCTTACCCGCGTATTGATCAAGCATCGGCTTCCGATCAAACAAATCCAGGTGGCTCGGGCCGCCGCCACAGAAGATCGAAATCATCGACTTGGCCCGTGCCGGGTGACTCGTTTTCTTGGGAAGCAGATCGTATGTTTTCTCTTCCAGGGCAGGCTTTTCCGGGGCCGCCAGCAATTGCTCATCGTTTAACAGTGATGCCAGCGCCAGAGAAGAAACACCGAACGCACTCTGGGCTAGAAAATGTCGACGAGAACTGGCAGAGGTTTGATCAAATTGTTGTGACACAACTCACTCCCTTTGGAGATCAGGTAAACTATTTAGTATGCCGTGTAATTGTATTTACTCAACATAGAGAAACTGGTTGGTCCCGAACAGAACATGACAGATCGCAGCCAACGCTTCCTGCCGGGGTCCTTTGACTTTCTTTGATTCGTATTCTTTGAGCTGTAACGCGAAGCTTTTCTCCAGCGCCTGCATTTCTGCAGCCGAAGGCTCTGTACTGAGCGCCATCTTCCAGGCCGTTTTGATCAATATCGCATCATCAGCGTCTTTACCAGCACTCGTCAGCACCCGCTTCGCGAACGCCACCGACTGATTTCGCATAAACTCGCTGTTGAGCAACGCCAGCGATTGTGTGGCTACCGTCGAAAACACTCGACGTTCACAATTCGGTTCCATACTGGGAGCATCGAAGGCATTCAGCATCGTGACAGGTTGCGTCCGACGCACCTGGATATAGATCGACCGCTTCAACTCGCGCCGATCTTTGGAAATCTTCCCGGCACCCACGGTAATAATTCCACTGTCTGACAGCGCGACGGGAACCGGCACACCAAATTGATCCCGATTCAGATCGCCACTGACCGCCAGGATAGCATCGCGGATCGCTTCCGCTTCCAGCCGTCGCATGGTCATCCGCCATAACAGACGGTTGTCGGCATCGATCGCAGCCGCTTTCTCCGAATGCGCAGTGGAAGTCTGGCGGTACGCCCGCGAGGTCATAATCAGACGATGAATTCGTTTTAACTGCCAGCCATGCTCCATGAAATCAGCGGCCAGCCAGTCCAGCAATTCCGGGTGAGTCGGGATCGCCGAACGAGAACCGAAATCGCCCGTCGAATCGACAATCGCCTTCCCGAAATGATGCATCCAGAACCGGTTCATCAAGACGCGTGCCACCAGCGGATGCTTCCCGTTCGTCAAATAGCGGGCATACGCCAGGCGGCGTCCGGTGGTCGGCAATTCCGGATTATTAACGGGAAATACGTTCTCGGTTTCAGAACCAATCACCGTCAAACCACCGGGGGCAATCTTGTCTTCTTCGGGCGAAGAAATATCGCCACGATAAAAGACGAATGTTTCAGGCAGATGCTGTGGATCTTCGGTCGCGACTCGAATGTATTCCGGCTGGGGAATCCGGGCTCTGAGCTTATCCGCTTTTTCTTTGATATCTTCGTAGCGTTTTTTCAGCTCATTCCCATCCTTGTAACGCGCCAGAAACAAATGCAGTCGGCCCGGCACTAAAAGATCCAGCATCGGATATTTCTTCTTGAGAAACTCAGCCTGCTCTTTTGAGCGTTTCTTCACTTCCGTTTCGTAAGCCAGTTTGGCCTGTTCTCGCTCCGCGTCCGGAATTTCTTTCAAAACCCGCTCGGCTATCAGCTGCGTGACGTCTGCTTTGACCTTGTTGTGCTCGGCGTCGAGTTCCTTAACCTGAGCCGTTAGTTTGGCGGCCTTGGCTTTGTCTTCGGGTGACATCAACGCCGCCCGACGACTGGCAGGCTTTCGCCACTTCTCTGCGTCATACACGGGAGCAATTACGGCTCGTAACCGGTAAAAGTCTTGCTGCGGAATCGGATCAAATCGATGATGATGGCACTCAGCGCAACCAATGGTCATACCTAATAAGGACGACGACATAATTTTGACGGTCTCGGTAATCACCTGATTTCGCGCGATTGCCGGGTCCATCGGACTGGAACCGGTTCCGTCAGGTGCCAGTCTCAAAAAGCCGGTTGCGGTCAGCTTTTCACAAACAGCGGGATCCTGATCGACAAGTTTCTGAGCCGACGCGTGCGTCGCTTTCACGAGTTCGTCACCCGCCAACTGCTCTGTAATAAACTGATCCCAGGGCTTATCGGCATTCAGAGAGCGAATGACATAGTCCCGATAATGCCAGGCATCCGGGCGAATAATATCCTTGTCATTGTAGCCTTCCGAGTCCGCATAGCCGGCTACATCCAGCCAGTGCCGCGCCCAACGTTCACCGTAATGCGGGGAAGCCAGCAAGCGATCAATCATTTTTTCATACGCATCCGGCGACTGATCTGCCAGATAGACTTTGATCTCTTCCGGAGCGGGGGGGAGCCCAGTCAAATCAAAGGCAGCCCGTCGGATCAAAGTCAGTCGATCCGCTTCTTCAGAGAACCAGAGCCCGTTTGCGTTCAACTTCCGCGCGATAAACGCATCGACCGGATTGACATCGGTCTTGTTTTGTTCTTTTAGCAATTCCGTCACTTCGGGAACCGCTGTTTTCCTGATCGGTCGAAATGCCCAATGTGTGCGTTCATCTTCGGTAATCAGAAAATCGCCCGGCTTGATCTCTCCCTTCGGCTCGGGACCGGCCGAAGCGCCCTGATCAATCCACTTCGCAATCAACGCAACTTCTTCGGGCTTCAAACGCAGCTTTTCATCGGGTGGCATGTCTCCCGATTCCACGTATTGGAACAACAGACTCTCTGCATGTTTGCCCGGTACGATTGCCTCACCGGAATCGCCGCCCTTCATCAGCAGGCGACGTAAACGGACATCCAACGATCCGGAAAGTTCTTTTTCCTCGCCATGACAATGAAAGCAATAGGCTTTAAATATCGGACGAATCTCTTTCTCAAAGGTGACTTTGGAGTCAGCAGCGTTGAGAGAGACGCTCCAGGTAAGACAGGAAACAAATCCCGTCAGCAATAAAGTGATGGCTCGGTAGTACAAAGCATGGTTCCTTTTTGAAAGGGAACACGTTCAGGGCGGGAGTTAATTCACTTAAAAGCTGTGAAATTAACCATTTTGGTGAGGTTGCATAGTACCGTTTATCGGCAGCAAAGTCAAATTATTTAACTTTACTTATAAGAGCAGCTGTCTCTAAACAGAGATCGCTTAAAGCGGGCCGTCAATCCCGCACCAGCGTCTCTTCCGCCGGCTGGTCAATGGCTGCTTCTGATTCTTCCATCGCCGGAACTTGAGAACGCTTGGCATACTGAGCCAGTAACGCCGGCAGAAAGACCAGATCCCCGAACAGAGCAGAGGCAATCGTCAACCCGCTCATGATGGCGAAGATCCGCTGGTCGCGCATGTCGCTGAAGACCACCGTCGAGAAACCGGCCACCAGGATCACGGTTGTCATGATCAGCGCAGTCCCCACGCCGGTAAACGCCCGGCGGATCGCTTCTTCATCACTATCCACTAATAACTGCTCTTCGCGGAATCGTGTCAGGAAGTGAATGGTATCATCGACGGCAATTCCGAGGCAGACCGTAAACGCACAGACGCTGACGATCTCCAATGCCTGTCCAGTAAACACCAGAAATGCCCCAGTAACGGCCAGCGGAAACATGTTCGGGATAATCGAAATCAATCCCAGCCGTAAAGAACGAAAGGCAATTGCCAGCACAATCAGAATGATGATCGCCGCACTCCCCAAAGAGGCCGCGAGATCGACCACGATCTGGTACAGATTGCGCCAGCGCCAGACCGCTGAACCGGTCAGTTCAAATCGAAATTGCGGATGCTGAGCCGCGATCGCGTTCAATCCCTCTTCAATACGCGTGAAGGTGGGACCATATTTCGCAATCCCCAAGTCCTGCACGTGAAAACTGACTTCCGCCTGACGATATTCTGGCGTGTAAAATGCTCGCTTCAATGGAGGCGGCAACAGATCCATCATCGACATCCGCTCTTCAGGAGGTCCATCACCGGGTAACGCTGCCAGAATATTACGAATCGAAATCGGATGCCCGATTAGCGATTCCTGATTTAACAAATCGTCCACTTCGCTGATCGCGATTAAGACTTCGGGCGAATCGGAGGCAATTTGATCATTCCAGTAAACGCGCACGCGCGAATGTTCCAGCCCGCCCATCGCCTGATCCATATGATTCAACGCCGATGCTGCTTCCGAACCTTCCGGCAGCATATTCGCCCGCCGTTCATCCGGCCTGAGCGTTAATGAGATCAGAATCAAAACGGCAGTCAGGCTGATTCCCAGCGAACTGATCAGCTTTGTTTTTTTCAGAACCAGATCAATAATCACACTGATCCGTCCCAGATGACGGTCAATAATTCCTTTGCCGTATCCTTTATGAATGGAACGCCCCAGCCAGGTGCGACAGGCCAGCGGGATCACCGTGACGACCGCAATAAATGTCAGCAGCACACCAATCACACAACTGTAGCCGAACTCGCGTACGGTATCGTGATGCGCCAGAGAAAGCGAACCGAAGCCGATGGCTGTTGTTACCGAAGTCAGAAAACAGGCCAGACCCACTTCTTGAATTCCGCGGCGGGCCGCATCTCGACCACTCAAACCCGACGCTCGATGCTTCCTGATCTGGACCATCAGATGTACGCCATCGGTCAGACCGACCAGACTTAATAAGACTGGCAGCACCACATCGTTAAACGGGTTATCCTGAAAATCAAAGAATTGAATGATGCCCATCGTCAGGAAGACACCAAACATCGGCGCCAGCGCCACAATGATCACAGCAGAGATACCCCGAAACAGGATAATCGCCATCAACAGGATCATCCCGTAACCGATGACCTGGTATTTCACCTTGTTCGCATTATGCGTGCGTACCGCGGTCAGATAAATGGGCACACGGCCCGTTGTCATAAACGAAAATTTGACATCTGGATACTCGGCAGTAACTTTTTTTGCAACCTCTTTCAAACCAGTCGTACAAGCTTCATCGTCCAATACATACAACCAGTCAAATTTAATCATCAACAAGAGTGTCTTGCCATCGACTGAAAGTAACTGTCCGCCGACCAATGGATGATTGATCGTTTTCTCTCGGGCCGCATCCAATCGTTTCTGTGAAGCCCGTTCATTCGGAACGAGCGGCTCGCGCAAGCCGAAAATATTTAGATTGGGAATATCATCCAGCCAGAAGACGCTCTTCACATAATCCAGCGCTTCAATTTCTTCGACAATCGCTCGCAGTGCTTTCACGCCATCCGTTGTAAAAAACTGGTTGGAATCGATCACCAGAATCGTATCAGCGTCCGTCAGGCTGATCGGGTCGACATCCGGGGGCCGTTCCTGCTTCTTTGGGGGAGCGGCTGGACCTTGCTGGACCTGCTGGGGCGGAGCCGGTTTAAACCAGTCCCGCACTTGCTCAGGCATGGTATAGCCTAACATCGCAATCCCGCTGAGCAGCAGAATAAACAGGGTAACGAGCAGAGGATGGTCAACCATCCAGACCGAACAGCGATTAAACGTACGTGACACTCTCGATTCACTTTCTGTCAGTAGTCGATTTAAGAGTTGAAGTGGATTGAGATGACCGAACGCGAAATCTCAAACAAGACAGAGATCACTACCTGACAAGTCTTTCAATTTCTTCTCTCTGGATCACGCCATTTCCATCGCGGTCTCGTATTCGACCGTACCTCTGAGCAGCGAGCGGAACCTCATCCAAATCGACTTGCCCATCCTTGTTCTTATCAAATCGTTTCATGAACGCAGCCACAAATTTGTCAACACGCTGCTTTCGTTCTGCTTCAGTCGGTTTCTTTTGTCTCTTCGGCTTCTGCTTCGCTTTCGCCTTCTTCTTGCGAGGTTCGGCCACTTCAAAAAACGCAATCGCCATTTCTTCCCAGGTCTGATCGCCCCAGGTCACATATTCATTGGGATCAGGGTTAAACGGGTTCTCTTCTGAGTTATCAAACTTCACGGTAAATTCGAGCGAATCAATCGCGTCCAGCTTCATAGGCTGGCTTAACTCATAAATATGCTGCCAATTGAAATCATAATTCGGCACATCGAGCAGAATCTCAGACTTTTCTTTCTGCTTCATGAACAGTCGAAACGATTTTCCTCTTAAGTGCATGTGCGGGGCAATCGCCAGCAGTTCGGCCTGGGGTGGAATCCGGCGGACTTTCGCTGAGACCGGGAAATCTTTTGTATTTGGCGGAATCTCGAATTCCTGATCGATGCCAATCAGCGTGAAGACTTCGTGCGTGATCTCTTCGTCTTTTCCAAAAATCAGACCGACTTTCGAAACATCTTCCTGAACTGAACCAGTCGGCGTGTAGTGCATCTGGAACACCAGTTTCGAGCCGGCGGGAACTTTACGGCCGCGTCCCGGCGGCAACATATTGATCCGCTGCCCCGGCACATACGCCGTCAACCAGCCGATCCCCTGAAAATTCGATCCATCGGGCGGACGAATAAAGACAATCGCATGGTGCACCACCGACCGATTGCCGGGCAGGACCTGGGCTCCAGTGATCCATTTGTCTTCTTTGAATCCCGGATCGACTACGAAATACTGATATTCCACGACACCCTCTTTGGGAACGACAAAGGGTTTCTTCCGCATTTCATAAACGGCTTCTGGAATTTTTGGCAGATGCCAGCCTTTGCGGAATGACGGAGGCTTCGGCATATCTTTCACATCGCCGAACGGCATCCCACCTGCAACCCAGTCACGCAGGATTTTTTTCTCATCGTCAGACATAAAGCGTGCATTGGCATAATGACCATATTTCGGGCTCGCATGCCAGGGAGGCATCCGGCCGTCTTCAATGGTTTCCAGCATCGTATCGGCCCAGCCGCGGACTTCATCATAGTCGGTCAAACCAAAGGGTGCGATTTCACCTTTACGATGACATTCTACACAATGCCGATTCAAAACCGCCGCCACTTCTTTACAGAAGGTCAGACTGGTTGTCACCTCTGTCTCTTTCACACGCCCAATAAAACAGCCACTCGGTTTCGTACTGGCGACTTCCACCGGCTGGCCAGCCAATACCGCATCGAGGGCCTGTTTCAGATCGTGCGACGTCGTTTCCGCCCGCGAAATCCCCGGCAGATATTGATTATCAATTCGCCCGCGGTATTTCACGTCTAACTGCTCATCCAGGACAAACACTTCAGGAGTTCGCACTGCTGCATACTGATCGGCGACTTTGTTGTTATAATCCTTAGCCATCGGGAATCGGATCTCATAGCGTTTGACGTATTTTTTGACGTCTTCCAGCGAGTCCTGCTGATTGCTGTTCACGCCGATAAATTGAACGCCCTTTGACTCATATGCAGCCGACATTTCATTCAGTTTCGGGCCATAGAGTCGGGCCAGCGGGCACTCGGCTCCCAGAAAACAGACCACAGTTAGTTTCTGCTGCGGCTTTTCGGTGAGTTCGACAATCTTGCCCGCCACGGTCGGCAGTCGAAATGTTAACGTCCCCACTTTAACGGGCTCTGTTTTTTCATTCGCCCAGAGAGAACTGCCACAAACCAGAATCAGTAAACACAGAATTATTAAACTACTACGAAGCATGAAGTGATCCTTCTTCCAGAACCGATGACGACAGGGAATGCTATTCTATCAGCCGGTTGGAAAGCCCCGCAAGCCCTACTGTACGGATTACGGTTCTCCCACATTGATTGCCTACTTTCATTTGGATATACTCGACTTAACCTCTGATAGTTGCAGATTTTGTCTAAAGTATGAAAAATATTTGAAGACAAACGAAATACGGTTCACTGCAGTGTGCTCCTGATGAACAACAAAGGAAGGCGAAACGTGAAAGCTCCTCGTAGCGGCGGCGGTTGGAAAGCGATCAAATACAGTCTGACACTGGCAAATAAAGTGGGCTGGTGGAAACTCTGGAAAGCCATGCGGACCAAAAACGCCTGTAAGACCTGCGCCGTCGGCATGGGCGGACAGAAGGGGGGCATGGTCAACGAAGCAGGTTTGTTCCCGGAAGTCTGCAAAAAATCGTTTCAGGCGATGGCCGCCGATATGCAACCTGCGGTCGAAAGCGATTTCTTCTCGAAATATAACCTCGACCAGTTGCGTTCTTTCTCCTCCCGCAAACTCGAATACAGCGGCCGACTCACCGAACCTCTGTTACTCTCTCCCGGTGAAGCTCACTACAAACCAATTTCGTGGGACGCGGCGATCGACCTTGTCGTCGACCGTTTGAAGGCAGCCGGCCCCGAGCGCACCTTCTATTATGCCAGTGGCCGGTCTTCCAACGAAGCCGGGCTCCTGTTTCAGATGCTCTCCCGGTTAATGGGCACGAATTACGTTAATAACTGCTCCTATTACTGCCATCAGGCCAGCGGCGTCGGTCTTGGCTCCAGCGTCGGCACCGGAGCTGGAACGATTCGCCTCGAAGATCTGGAACATACCGACCTTTACATTCTGATTGGCGCCAACCCGGCTTCGAATCATCCGCGTCTGATGAAAGAATTCATCGACATTCGGCGGCGGGGCGGGAAAGTCATCGTCGTCAACCCCGTCAAGGAACTCGGGCTGGTTAATTTCCGAGTCCCCAGTGATGTCCGCAGCCTGCTGTTCGGTTCCGAAATCGCTTCCCTGTATGTGCAACCTCATATTGGTGGTGACCTGGCACTGTTAACCGGTATCGCAAAAGAAGTCCTCGAACGCAACGCGCATGATACCAGCTTCATTGCCGAACACACCGAAGACTTTGACGCCTTCAAACAACAGGTCGAGAACACCAGTTGGGACGACATCGTCCAACAGAGCGGAGTCGACAAAGCTACGATTCAGAAAATCGCCGATCAGTATATCAGTGCCAAAAACGTCGTCATCGGCTGGTGCATGGGCATCACACATCACCTGCACGGCACCAACAGTGTGCAAACCATCGCCAACGTCTCCCTGCTCAGAGGCATGGTCGGCCGCCGCAAGGCAGGCCTGATGCCCATCCGCGGGCATAGCAATGTGCAGGGCCTCGGCTCCGTCGGCGTCACCCCCGGCATGAAGCAGGCGATGCTCGAACGCTTTGAAAGTCGGCTCGGCATCAAAGTCCCCACGACTCCTGGCTATGACACGATGGCCTGCATGGAAGCATCGCACCGGGGAGAGATGGATTTCGCCTTCTGCCTGGGCGGTAATCTCTACGGCAGCAATCCCGATACGAAACACGCGATCGAAGCCATGAGCCGAATCAAAACTGTGATGTATCTCTCGACCACATTAAATACAGGTCACGTCTGGGGCACCGGCCAGGAAACCTTGATCCTACCCGTTCTTCCGCGCGATGAAGAGCCGCAATCCACGACGCAGGAATCGATGTTCAGCTACGTCCGCATGAGTGACGGCGGTAAATCGCGATTCGAAGGTCCGCGGAGTGAAGTTTCCATCCTGGCGGCCATCGGGCAAAAACTGTTTGCCGGCGATGATCGCATTGACTGGAAAAAACTCGAAAGCCATAACGCGATCCGCGAATTAATCGCCGAATTGATTCCCGGCTACGAAAACATGAAAGAGACGATCCAGTCCCACAAAGAATTCCACGTCACCGGCCGCGCTGTTGAGGAATACAAGTTCCCCACCGAATCAGGCAAAGCGAAGTTCCACGCGATCCCGCTGCCCGATCTGCCGACGGACGAAAATCAGTTGCGACTGATGACAATTCGCTCGGAAGGCCAGTTCAACAGCGTGGTCTACGAAGAAGAAGATCTCTACCGGGGTCAGGATCGCCGCGATATCATTCTCATGAACCGCGCCGACATCGACCGCCTCGGCTTCAAACCCGAGCAACGCGTCAAAGTCAAAAGCGAAGCAGGGGAGATGCCGTTCATCCTGGTCCGCGAATTCGACATTCGCGCGGGCAACGCATTAATGTACTACCCCGAGGCCAACATCCTCGTCCCGCACACCGTCGACCCGCTCTCGAAAACACCGGGCTTTAAAGGAGTGCCGATTACGCTCGAAGCAGAAGCCGGAGTGCAGGTTTGAATCGTTAGACCACGCTTCCCTGATTAGGATCGTACGCCACGAGAAACAATCGCCGAAACGGAAACAGTACTTTTCCATTCGCTTGAGTCGAATAGGCGTCCCGATATCGGGCCAGCAGTTCCGTCTCGAACCGAACCCGCTGGTCGTCATCGGGCAACGCTTCCAGGTAAGGTCTGAGCCCCGTGCCTCGAAACCATTCCAGAATCGCTTCTACACTCTCCATAATATGAATGTACTCGGTTTCCCAGAGATCGATTTGTGAAACCACTGGTGCCAGCAGGTCATAGTAAAATGATCGTGACTCCGTCGCCAGCCTCCGGCGCGCATTTGTAGTCGCCTCTTTCCATTCAGGAAGCTCGGAAACCTCAACCACACACTGGTGCAGGGGAGAACCAAAATGTGACGGCAGTTGTACCGCCAGCGCGCCTTCCGGCTTAAGAAAACTCACCAGCCGGGGAAAGATTGCTTGATGATCGGGAACCCATTGTAAAACGGCGTTCGAAAAAATCAGATCGTATTTCTCATCCGGCTCCCAAGAGGTTATATCCGCTTGAAACCAGTGGATCTCCCCGTTCGAAGCCCGCGCAGTCTCCAACATGTCAGCAGAACTATCCAAACCCCTAAGATCGGCTTCAGGAAAGCGCGACGCCAGCACTGCCGTACTGTTACCGGGGCCACAGCCGACATCGACAATTCTCTCGGGAGATTCCAGTCGCACGCGGGCTGCCAGATCGATGGCGGGTTGCGTCCGTTCCTGTTGAAATTTTAAATACTGATCCGCATCCCACACAGGCATTCCTGCATCTCCTCACTCGGCCATTGGGGTTCAGTCAGATTTTCCTTGTTCCGGCAGCCAACTCACCCAGAATAAACGGATGACAATTCTGATGGAACGCAGGTTCGTTCGCAGGACGCAGTGAAAAACAGAGCCGTAACGTGCCGCTTCCTGCCTGAGTTACGATTTTCAATTCACTTCTTGACACTGTCACAGCTATCCAGAACCGTTCGAATTTTCTGAGACAGAATCCCCAACTTGACCGGTTTCTGAACCACTTCGAGATGTTTTCCTTCGGTCGATTCAAGAATGTCCTCTGCCATGCCAGATAAATAGATGACTTTGATCTGAGGATCCAATTGTACTATCTGTTGTGCCAGTTGCTGGCCATTCATTTCCGGCATATTAAAATCGGTTAACAACAATGATATTGTCCCGAGATGCGAGGTGGCGATCCGAATTGCTTCTCGGGGTCCGCATGCTTTGACAACAGAATAACCTAGCGCTTCCAGCAGTGAAGCTACAACGGAAAGTACCATTTCTTCATCATCGCAGACAAGAATGGTCTCTGTTCCTCCCACAGTAAGATTCTGAGAAGAGGCGGTCTCCCCATTTTTTTCTGTAACGACGTTCCCTTGATCTTGAGGCAAGTAAATCCGAAACTCGGTTCCCTCACCCAACTGGCTCTCAACCGAGATAAATCCGCCGTTATTAGAAATATCTCTGAATACGGTTGAAAGCCCCAGTCCGGTTCCCATATCTGCAGGTTTGGTCGTGAAGAAAGGTTCAAAGATCTGCTCTACCGTTTCGGGTGACATCCCACAGCCAGTGTCCTTAACCGACAGCCGAGAATAAGAACCGGGGAGCGTGCCGTATTCGTTGGAAACATGGTCCTCGGAAAAAACAACATTTTGAGTACTAATGGTAAGGGTACCACCTGTGGCCATCGCATCGCGCGCGTTCACAACCAGATTCATGAGCGCCTGTTCGACCTCGGCTTCATCCGCCCAGGCAGGCACTGTATCCGGGTCTAAGTCCAGTTTGAGAGTGATCGTTTTGCCGAGAATCCGCTGAAGAATGTTCTTTTTTGCTGACAGCATCGCATTCAGATCAATCCAGGAAGTATTCGGTTCTCTCTTCCTTCCGAATGCAAGCATCTGCTTTACCAGCTCAGCAGCCCGTTCTCCAGATTTTACAATATCGTTTAATGGCCCCCGAAACTCTTCGGAAAATCGGTCTTCCGACGCCAACAATAACAGTTCTGCATTCAAATTGATTCCCACGAGAATATTATTGAACTCGTGTGCCACGCCAGTCGCCAGTTGCCCGATGGCTTTCATTTTCTGACTATGCTGAAGTTGAATCTGCAGCTGCCGGTTCAGTTCCTTGGCCTGTCGCTGTTCCGTGACATCCTTAAACATCACTAATAGCAATGGTTCCTCTGCAATCTCGATCAGGAAGGCAGAGCATTGACAGGATCGTTTTTCACCGTTTTTAATCCGCAACGTGGATTCCTGATCATATACCATCCCTTGCTGACGCACGATTCTCACGATTTCATCCCAGTACTCAGGATTCACATACAAGTTGATTTCATTCAGAGTTTTTCCAACGACCTCAGCGCGGGCATACTGAGTGCTTTTCAGAAAGGCCTCATTCACATCGATCAGTTTTGCGGTGTTCAAATTGAGAATCACCTTTCCCATAGGATTCAGGTGAAAAACCTTTGAAAAACGTTCTTCCGAAATTCGCAAGGCACTTTCGTTCTTTTTGCGAATGATCTCATTCCGATAGGCGCTTAATAATGTCCCGCCGGTCACCAGAAGTGGTTTTAAAAAAGCAACCTGTTTTTCGTCGTACCCGGATGACCGATTCGCAATACCTGCCACCCCAATCAGCTCCCCCTGAGAATAGATCGGAAGCCCCAGAAAAGAATTCAGCCCACTGTCCGAATAACGGGGCGAGAATCCACTCAGTCGCGGATCTTCTGCCGGCTGATTGGAAATGACCGCTTCTCCCGTGGCCAGGATGTGTTCAAACAGAGTTTCCGGAATACAATACTCCTGTTCCGGGGAGGACTGGTCTGACTGAAGTTGCTGCGATTCGTCCTTCTGGATTGTTTTCATCATCGCCCGTGTTTTTAAACGGGCTGATCCGGCTTCTGTCTGCAGGACCTCTCCAATGAAACCAAATTCGCTGTCTGAGATACTCAGCAATGTCTGTAACAGGTCTTCAAATACTTTGTCAGGATTTGAATCGGCTATGTAATGTGACAGTAGACTGCGAATGGATTCAATCAGATTAAGAGACGCGCGCAATTCCTGTTCGTATAATACTTGCTGAGTGATCTCAGTTCGAACCCCTGCAACTCCCCCTTCAGCCGTCTTTTGTTCTGAAATCAGCAGCCAGTGTCCGTTCCCCAGTTTTTGCCGATAGCTCCCCTCTGGATTCTTGTGTTGTGATAATCTTTCCTGAATCCATTCTTCTTCGCGTCCCACCGCCTCTGCAACCTGGCCTCGGTAAGCGGAGATTCGGATATGATCTTCAAACCGCTGGCCGGGATACAGCAGGTCGGCACTCTCGTTATAAAACTCACGGTATTTGGAATTGCACATCACCAGCCGGTCTTCGGCATCATACAGCGCAAACCCTTCAGTGAGAGATTCAATCGCCTCAGTCAACTGAACGCGTAATTGACGCGACTCCTGCTCGCTTTTATGCAGGTTCTCTTCAAATCGGGAATGCTCAATGGCGATCGCTGCCAGATAAACGGCCTGCTCGATCAGTTGCTTGTGAAATTCACTCGGCTGACAAGGTTTGTGGTAGTAGATTGCAAACGTACCCAGTACCGATCCCGTCGACGAACGGATCGGCGCCGACCAGCAGGCACGCAGGTCGTGCTTTAACGCCAGTTTTTTGTAGTTTTTCCACAATGGGTCTGTGGCAATATCTGTGACAATAATCTGTTGATTTCGAGAGGCGGCAGCACCACACGAGCCCTCGTTCGGGCCAATTTTTGTGCCATCAATACTTCGAATATAGTCTTCCGGAAGATTGGGAGCAGCGCCGTGCCGGAGTCGGTTTTCATCATCGAGTAACAGAATGGAGCAAACCAAATCTTCACTGTTTGCTTCAATATATTCAACCAGAGTTGTCAGGGTCTCCCGGAGGGAGCCGCCTTTGCTGATCAATTCCAGAATAATTTTGATATCGGGCAAGGCTTGGAATGTCTGCTGTTGTGCAAAAAACTCAATGCCGTTTTGCCCCATGAATCTATGTTCCCGTTTTATCATTGAGATAGACGAAACTGTCTTCCACTTGATCATTCATATTGGGAATTTCTCACGAATTTGAATTCTCCCAATTTCGCGTAGTCTTGTATATTATTTTAGCTTCAGGCGCATATAGTCCAATAGCAATTGGCTCCCTTTTATGAAATGAGTTCAACGGACTGTCTCCAGATGGAGGTATGTCACTTGCACCTCGACAACAATCTGCTTCAATTCAATTTCGCGGCTCTCAGACGAACGAGCAGGCTGCTCAGACCTTTTGAGCCGAACAGCAGAAACAGGCCCACAATCAGTTTGCAACACAGTCCAAAGATCTGTGCCTTGAATTCTATCGGCATCTGAGAGAGATAACTCATATTTTCCCACTGCGTCATCTGAAACAGAACACTTCCCACTTCAGGAACCGTCAACGACAATACCAGAATCCCAATCCCGGAAAAGATCACCGACTGTACCTGCAGTGCGGTCATGGAACTCAGCCCATTGTCGATCGTGGTTTCCGGCAGAAGATGATTCACAATCTTCGCTGCCCCGAACCAGAGCAGACAACCGGAGAGCACATAAAACACAAACGGCACCAGCTGGTAATAGATCAGACTGGATTCAGGAAACGTGCGCTCGACCTGTCCCGTTTTCCAGAAAGCAAAGAACAAGGTAAAGGAAGAGACGGCATAAATTGCATTTACAATAAAATACAGCCCCAGCAGTCGACAGCCGATAAAGGCGATTTCTTCTTTTTTCATCAGTCCTGTGTCCTATGGAAAAGGTCCGAGTTCTGGAGTGTTATCGAGTTTAGCAGATTCGTGCCGCTTCATGAACGGCGATCGTTTCCGACAGATCGCGGAAGGTCTTCAGGTCACCAAAATAAATATATGTTGGCCCCAATGCGGGGAAACAGAAGATACGAACGAGTAACAGCGGACAAAGGATCAAAGGAAAAACCAGAATCAGGGAATCGATCATCCCTAAGATCAGTCCCAGTAAGAACATATCAGCACCGATCGTAATGCAGGCTGTTTCCAGCGTCTGGCCGGGTGTTCTCACCAACCGGCAGGGAGGCAACGCTCCTGGAGCCAGCATGGTAAAGTCACCCCAGAAGAGCTCCCAGTGCTGCCGTGCATACTCTTCCAGAGAGGTGGAGGGCCGAATTTCCGACACATCGACGCCCGCTTCCTGCAGCATTGCGCGAATCGTGAGAAACACCGAAGCAGGGCGGCACGGTTTTCCAAAAAAGCTTTGTTCCCGTATGACCGGAACCTGCGCATGCTGCGCAATCAATTTACAGACTCCTGCCAGAGTTTTTTTCCGCATTGGTGCCAAAACCGTTTTCCATTCCCGAGCAGTGACCGAAATCTCCCAGACTTCGTTCAACCAGCGTGCCACGCTCCGCCAACTAATGAAATCGGCATCAAACAACCAGTCTTCGATTGTCGTCTCAAACGTCAAAAGTTCTGGCGGCTCTCTCAGATAATTCGCCTCATAATCCATTCGATGCCAGTCGTTGAAAACAGCCAGCACATATTCCGGCGTGACCGATTGTTTTAGAATGGTTGAATCCTCTACCATCAGCTAACCTCATTTAGGTATTGCACGCTCGTTCAAACGACTCATGATTGAAACTCGGCACGCGAGGCAAGCCGATTTGACAGATCGCGAAAGGTGCGTAATTCGCCGAAATCGACCCGGGCATTAGGAGCCTCCTCATCCCACCACGATTTGATGAGCAATACCAGATAGACCAGCAGAACAATCGTAAAATAAACAGGGGACAAAGTTTTAAACATAAATCCAATCAGCAATGGAATGCTCCAGAGTAGTTTGAGCAACTCTCCGCGCATCTTTCCCCCATCATCGATCTCAACATCCGGCAGAGAACCGGGCCCCAACATCGATATTTTCCCCAGAAACAGTTCCGTATGACGTCTCGTAAACTCATGCAGTGACGTTGATGGAGCGAGTTCGCGGACATCGGCCCCCGCTTCCACAAGAAGAGATCGTACGGCCAGAAAGACCGAAGCCGGCTGACAGGTCTTTCCGCAAAGTGAAACCAGGGTAATTTGAGGCATGGTTGCCCGCGAAGCGATCAGAGTACATAAATCCCGGGCCGTTTCCAGCTGCGTGTAAAAAAATGCATCAAACCAGTTTGTCCCCCACAGATCAAACCACTCCATCGTTGAATAATAGATATCATCACCATTCAAAAATTCACAGGCTTCCCAGAGTCGATCCACTGGTGAATCTAGCGTCACAGGCTCAATGGGGGCCTTTGCCCCCCATTCCTGCCTCGACCGATCCAGCAACACCGCCAGTACATACTCCGGCGTCGCCGGGACTTCTATGAGTGGGGAAGGAGCTTCCATATTCACGCCTTTGATTCATTTTTTGACTGAGGTGATTTCCAACCCCATTTCCAGATGACCACGATGGCCGCAACCAGCGCCAGTACAAAACTTCCTGCAATGATCACCAGAATCATGGTGATCGTTTTTTCCGGATCCTGTGGATACTTCGCGTTACTCACTTCCAGAATCGGTTGTTTGTAATACTTTACTCGGTACTCCCGGTCTAAATTTTTTCCGGCCGCAGCCCAGGCGATTTCATCGGCTTCAATTTCTCCAAAGAATTGGTCGGCCTGTTCGATCTCCTGCTGCAGTTCTTCCTCAAGTTGATTTAGATTCCTGGCAACCTGTAGATCCAGAATCTGTTCCGCTCGCTCACGATAAAGGGTTTTGGCAGGTTCACTCGCGACTTCATAAGAGGCCTTCAGGTAAGCCCGGGCCGCCAGTAGTTTGGAATCATCCTGCCAGTAAACGGCAACCAGCAAATCACCTAATGCTTCCAGCAATACCGGCGAGCGATAATTCCCGAATCGCATCATCCCCAGTATTCCTTTTGTCGCTTTCTGAAATTCCTTGTCCTCGTCTGCTTGCTTAATCTTTTGCTGTTTGACCAGAAATGCAGCAAAGCCGATCGGCCCCGGCCCATAGTCCTGACTTAAAGGCAAGGTCACACCGGCAGCACGTTTCTGAATGACATATTCAACCAGTAGCTTTTGATAGACTTCACGGCCAAAATGCGCCTCAGGATTCATCTCGATTGCATGATTGATATGCGGCAATCCCTCTTCCAGGCGACCGGCATGAATCAGAAACGTCCCCAGATTCGCTTCCGATTCATAACGTCGCTCTTCAGACCAGCGTTCGATTTTCTCCTCTATCGTTTCAATGGCTTTCTCATGCTGCCCCAGCTTGTCATAGGCCACCGCCAGATCGTCGTACTCGGCGGGTGTGCGTTCATCTGGCTTTTTCTTGCTGCGATCCACAATCCTCCACTCATAATACGCATCGGAGTGCCTCAGAAAATGACCGGTAATCAATTCCTGTGCATAGGGAAACCGCTGCCGCTCCATCTGGAGCGTATCATAGTCCCACATGCAGGCCCGGCAATGCACCGGCGTAATCAGTGAAAACGTCATCAAGAAAATGAATATGTTTCGCATACAGAATTGACCCTGACAGGCAATGATTTTGTTTAATATCGTTTGTCTACTATCACAGCCGCAAACCGGAAAGTCAATATGGATCCCTTCAGACTGGGCTCGCACCAAACTTACTACATTCAGAAATGCAGCTGTAGCCAGGGCATTGAAAGACAATTCTCGTCCTAGACCCGTCAGTCCGTATTCGCAAACAGAACATGAAACACCCGATCCCAGGGCTCATCACACAAACAATATTCATAGGGAGTAATGTGCGGCGGAAGTGGTTGTGAAAGTGCTTCTCGATCGAGAAATTGATAAATCGAATCATCGAACGCGTCTAAGATCGCATCTATCATCTCATTGTTTCCCTTAACAGGAGCAATGAGTGAATCGAGTTCTAAGGGATCGGCTGCGAACAGGTGCAGCGTGCTGATGATTGACGTGGTTCCAATTGCCCCCACCGGAGCCGTCAAACTGAGATACACATAGATTCCAGGACCATCATAGGGTTTGAAATGGTGCTTGCGAGTCGCTTCGTCTTTTGCGATCCCAGGACGAATGGCAATCGCATAATAATTGCTCATTCCGCTACTGCCAGTCTCTACGATATAACAATAACAGAGTCCTGATTCTTTTAAACGCGAAACGGCCGGCCCAATCCATTCTTCAGCCAACTCGGAAGCAGCCAATCGCTCATCGATCGGATTCCATTTTGCGATCTGTTCCAGTTGCTCTTCGGTAAAATGCATCATCCATCCTTGCGAGTTATCTCGGAAACAACACCATTTTCATAAATACAGTGGAACGTCCCCAGTGCTGCAATACAAGCTTTCTCCTTGATGGAATAGGAAATCTTCACAAACAGACGATCGCCTTCCCGACGTACGACATCTCCGTATATGAAGAGCGCGAGATCAGCCGACATCCCGTCTAACAGGGATTGACCACGTTCAATCCCTGGGAAATATTCATCATAAATGTGGTCCAGGCACTCTAATACTTCGCGCTGATATTTGCCTGTCAAATAAAATGATTTGAAGAATTGAAACACAATATCAGTCTCCCTTGGGGCAAGCCTATTGCGAGCGGAGACGAAGCAATCTCCTAATCGTCTTCGGCTGATTCAAGAACTCCGACACATCATTCACCACTCATAATCAAACGCCAGACGATCCCAGTCCAGTTGTTTCAAGGTTTGTAATATTTTGTCATTGATCGGCAGTGCATAGTCATCCTGATACCACACGATGGTCAGACAGGACCCATCCATCTTGGGATCACGTGCGGCTTTAATCGATTCAAAGTACCCGATACAGCAAATCAAAGGTAACCACTCCGGATCGCGTTCCCATTCTTTTGGATAATGAGATTTCTGCTCTCGAAGAACATCCATATCACCGGGTTCACGTAGATAATCTCGACGTTGCGGCGGTATGAGATAAGGTTCACCCACAATCTGTCCATCTCGCGCAGCTCTGCGCAGATCATGTTCGATTCTCCAGTCATTTGTCTTTTTGTTTGGAACACCCTCGATTAATCCAGCATAAGTCAATGACTGCTCCAGCCGTTTCATAGTCAACTTACGACCTGATTCCTGCTGGAGCTTACAAGTCACGTGATAACTGAGATCGTATTCCATAGAAAACATCTCTTCTTAAAATCAGGCAGGGGAGCTAATTCAACAACTGTGTTCTCTTCTTTCGATTTATAACTCTTTTGCGGAAACCATGCTTTCCTCATACTTTTTCCAAGCCTGATCCTCAGACCGTACCACAAATGTTTGATCTGCTTTATGATAGAGATAGACACAACCGCAGTGCGGACAGATCGCATCCATTGATCGAACCAGTCGCAGCCTGGTTCCTGAATCATTCTCGTCGATGATCTTCTTTACGATCTCAGACCAGCGTTCATCTGCCAGCCGTAGCGCCTCAACTCCAATGACTTCAACACATTCCAGACAGACAAATTGATCCGCCAGTTTTCGCATCTGTCGCTTTTCACGTTGAGCCTGAATCAGGGAAACAGGCACGATGATTGGTAAGAGCAGAATGAAGATCAAGACTATGAAACCATCGGTTAATTTCTTAAGCATGCTAGACCAAACTGATTTCAAATATCACCACACGAGTACAACAACAAAGAAATAGATTAACAAAATATCCCTGAGTCTGCAGCGAGAACATGCAAAGCCAGGAATTTTCACACTATCCCGCCCCTCGATCCTCCGAAGGGGGATGCCCCAGCACTTGCCGATATTGGGTTGAGAACTGAAAGACACTCGCAAAGCCCAGCAGGTGCGCGGCTTCTCCCACGCGCAGGCCTTCCTGCTGCATCAGCCGCTGCGCAAACTCCATCCGCGCCCGCCTGAGATACTGTTTCGGACTCATCCCCAGTTGTGTTCGAAACAGCCGGCGCAGGTGAGGCTCCGAGAGTCCCGCTGTTTCTGCTAATTCGGAAATCCGATGATTTCGATCCGGGGCGGCTTCGATCAGACGCTTCACTTTCTGCAATCGCACATCGAGCGCGGGACCGACGTCTTGCACCACCTCGGGGAACATCAGCCTTACCGCTGCTGCCAGCAGACAACCGTCCGGGTCGCCCCGTTGCACGTGGATCGTTTTCAACAAAGCAATCAGAGCCGTCCGCTGCGGGTCCTGCTCCTCAAACTCAACGGCCCGCCGGTCCGTCAGCCGCTCTGAAGACTGGAATTCTACAAACAGATACGAAACCGGCTTCGAATCCGAATAGCGGTTCTCTCGCAAACCGGGTGAAAGCAGTCCCAGCCAGTTGGATTGCACCTCAAACTCTTCTCCCGAGATCCGAAACTCACCGTGTCCCGTCTCCACAAACAGAAACCGATAATGGTTGACCCGCCGGGGCCGGAGGTGTAGTTCCTGATGAAAGCGTACCCGGTTACTGGATATATAGTGCAATGGCTGTCCCATAGAAGAACCTTTCCAAATGATCGTTTTTGACAAACAAATAAACGATTCCGACATTCCTTGCAAGTGAGACGAACGCTAGGATGATTCATTATGACAAATGCGCTCCTCGCTAACTCGGTCCACTTTCGCCCGCTTGATCTGGCAGCGATCGTCGTCTACCTGACGCTGATGGCGGGTATGGGGGTCTGGTTTTCGCGTCGCAATCAGTCGACGGAACACTATTTTCTGGGCGATCGCAACTTTCCCGGCTGGGCCATTGGCCTCTCCATGTTAGGCACGTCGATCAGCTCCGTCACCTTTCTGGCATTCCCGGCCGCGGCCTACGCACTCGACTGGCGCCAGTTGATTTCCAACCTGACACTGCCA
This sequence comes from Gimesia fumaroli, assembly GCF_007754425.1. Classification (NCBI taxonomy): domain Bacteria; kingdom Pseudomonadati; phylum Planctomycetota; class Planctomycetia; order Planctomycetales; family Planctomycetaceae; genus Gimesia; species Gimesia fumaroli. Next base: position 3,679,194 of record NZ_CP037452.1, on the reverse strand, counting down.
CTGGTTGCCGTGCTGGCGATCATTGTTTTCATCCCGTTTTTCCGTCGCGGCAATACGACCAGCGCGTTCGAATATCTGGGCGATCGTTTCGGCACCGTCCCACGACTGTATGGCACACTCAGCTTCATCTTGCTGCAACTGATCCGCCTGGGGAAGGTCCTGTTTCTGGTTTCGATCCCCGTCAGCCTGCTCACCGGCTGGGACATTCGGCTGGTCATCATAGGCGTGGGTATCTTCATCTCGTTCTACACTATCGCCGGCGGTATCGAAGCTGTCATCTGGACCGACGTCATTCAAACCATCGTTCTCTGGCTGGGCGGCATCCTCTGTTTCACGATCATCATGCTACAACTTCCCGGCGGACTGGGGCAGGTCTTCGAAGTCGGCTCGGCCCAAGGCAAATTCAACGTCGGCTCGTTCGACTTCAATCTCACCGAACGCACCTTCTGGACCGTCGCACTGTTAGGCATCATCAACTGGCTCACAATTTACTCCAGCGACCAGAACGTCGTCCAGCGCTTCATCGCCGCCCGCAGTCTTCGAGAAGCCCGCAAAGCGACCACCCTATATTCGATTCTCGCCGTTTTCACCTGGTCCTTTTTCTTCCTGATCGGCACCTGCGTTTTCGTCTTCTATCAGATCCATCCCGATCCCGCCGTCAAAGATCTCCAGGCAGACGAAATCTTTCCCTGGTTTATCCTGACGCAGGTTCCCGCGGGACTGGCCGGTCTGGTGATTTCCGGCGTGATGGCCGCCGCCATGTCGAGCCTCGATTCTTCGATCAACTCGATTTCGACCGTCATGACTGTCGACTTACTCAAACCCTGGCTCGCGCCGGGCCGCGATGATCGCTTCTATCTGCGGATGGCACGCGCAATCGCTATCCTTGCTTCAGCCTTGATGATCGCGGGTGCGATTTTCTTCAGTTCCATCGAAAAGGAGAGTATGAACGACCTGAGCTGGATCATCGCGTCCGTCTTCGGCGGCTGTCTGCTAGGCCTGTTTATGCTCGGCTTCTTCACCCGCCGCATTGATAATACCGCTGCTATCATCGGTCTGGCCGGCGCGATTGTCGTCAATCTCTATCTCGGTCTCAGCACCGGTGGCTGGCTGCCGAATCACTGGACGCTACCTATTCATTCCTACTGGGTCGGAATTCTCGTCAATCTGGCGTTTATCTTCATCGCGGTTGCCGTGAGCCTCTTCCGCGGAGCCAATCCACGTGAACTGCACGGCTTAACGGTCTGGACGCTGAAGGAGCAACCATGAACGCAGCACTGCAGACCGACATCGCAATTTTGGGCGGCACACCCGGCGGCATCGCAGCAGCCATCGCAGCGGCCCGATTGGGACGCTCTGTATTGTTGATCGAACCACAGCCCCACATCGGCGGCATGTCGACCAGTGGTCTCGGCAAAAGTGACGTCGAACGGCGCGATCTGATCGGCGGCCTGTTCCAGGAATTCACAAGCCGCATCCACCAATATTATCTCAACCAATATGGACCCGATTCGGAAAATGCATCCCTCTGTCAGAACGGCTACTATTTCGAACCATCGGTGGCTGAAACGATTTTCAAAGAAATGTTGGCAACCGAATCGCAAATTACGCTGCTCAAAAACCACCGGCTGCACTCCGCAACGACCATCGAACACCGACTGACGGAAATCACTGTTTCTGAATACGAAATGGGCGAACAAAAAAGCATCCAGGCCCAGACCTTTATCGACGCGACCTACGAAGGCGATTTGCTCGCTGCCGCTGGTGCCGCATTTCGCTTGGGACGCGAAGCCCGCGATGAGTTCCACGAACCGCACGCCGGTAAAATCTATTTCGACTACCAGCAGCAGACCTTTCTTCCCGACAGCACGGGCAGGGGGGACGATCGGCTGCCCGCCTACACCTATCGCCTCAGTTTGACGACCAATCCCGCGAATGCGGCCCCGCTGACCGAGCCGCCCGCTGATTACGACCGTGCCCATTATCTGGGATACTTCGACGATCTCGCCGCGGGACGACTGGCAGGACCGACCTCCTTCAAACCGGGCCGCGGTTATGAACCGGCTCACTTTAATACATTGGTTCGGGCGCTGAGTGTCACACCATTGCCGAATCAGAAAACCGACGTAAATATCAATCCACGTCCGCTCGGCTTTCCGTTTCCCGAAGAAAACCGCGACTATGTGACCGGCGATGTCGCGACCCGCGACGCTATCTGCACACGCATTCGCAATCTGACGCTCGGCCTGCTCTGGTTTCTGCAACACGACGAACAGATTCCCGCCGATCAACGGGAACTCGCTCTACAATATCATCTGCCGAAAGATGAATTCACCGACAATGGCCATTTTCCATACCAGCTTTATATCCGCGAGGCACGCCGGCTGGTGGGGGAATTCACGCTCACCGAACGTCACATTACGCATCAACCAGAGCAGGGGATTGACGCGAGTGAAACAGAACCGTTTCCCGATACGATCGCCATCGGAGAATTTCCGATCGACAGTTTTCCCTGTCGCAAGCAACAACCGGGTGATACGATCGTGCTCGAAGGCTATCTCGGTATGCTCGATCACATCACGCGGCCTTATGAAATCCCGTATCGGATCATGATTCCGCAAACGATTGATGGACTGATCGTGCCCGTCGCCGCTTCCACTACACACGTCGCGTTTTCTTCCATTCGTATGGAACCGACGTGGATGGCGCTCGGGCAGGCCGCTGGCGTCGCCGCACATCTGGCAATGCAACATCAATGCCGCCTGCGAAACGTCCCGATCCAAGAATTACAAACCCAACTGGTCCATGACGGCCAGATCCTGAAACATCAGCCTGTGATTTCCCAATAAAGGAACCCGACTCATGAGAAACGACGTTCAAGCAATGTTCACAATCTTGACACTCTTGTTTTTGCTCGCCCCCACCTATGCTGCCGACAAAGCTAAGTCTCCGGTTCCGGTTCTCATTCTCCCCGGTTCGGGCACCGATACAAGTGCCATCGATTATTCAAAACTGCCTGTCCTCAAGGGTCAGCATGCCATCATCAATCCTGCGGCCCTCGGTCCTTATCCCAAAAAATCAGACAAAGTCGATCTGCACGACTTGCGACTCAACCTGCACAATTATCTGATCTATCACGACGGCAAATTCTGGTGCATCTGGAGCGATGGTCCGCGGATCGAAGACGAACCGACACAGGAAATTAAATATGCGACCAGTGACGATGGCCTGCACTGGAGCAAAGCAAAGTCGGTCACCGGCACGCCTGAAAAGCCACACGCCTTTATCGCCCGCGGCCTCTGGATTCGCGAGGGGAAACTGCTGGCACTGGCAGCAAAGTACCAGGGCCACGGTGCCTTCGGTCCCCCCGACAAAAAACACCTGGAACTGGTCGCCTATCGCTGGGAACCCGCACAGGACAAATGGGTTTTCGAGGGAAAGTTGTACGACAATGCGATTAACAATTTCCCGCCACAAAAACTTCCTTCGGATAACTGGATCCTGACCCGCCGCGATTCTCGATTCAATGTCAGCGTGCTCATTGGCGGCGTGAAAGCACTCAATGACTGGCAGTCTTTCCCCGTTGTCGGCGTCAAACAGGTCAAAGGATTCCGACCTGATGAACCGATTTTCTGGGTCCTGCCCGACAACAGCCTGTATGCACTCTTCCGTGATAACGGTGGCTCACAACGGTTGTTCTTCTCAACCTCGAAGGACGAAGGCCGTACCTGGGCTCCCCCGGTCCTCTCCAATTTCCCCAACGCCAGCAGCAAGCTGTTTTCACTCTCAACCAGTCACGGCTATCGAGTGCTCGTGCTCAACGCACATCCCGCCGTTAACCGCCGCGAACTCTATCTGGCGGTCAGCCCGGACAATAAAATATTTACACGCCTGGCAAAGCTGGAAATCCCCTCACCAGCAGAGTTACCCGAAGCAGTTACCACTCTCAAAAAGAAATTCAGTGCCGGCATCGCCAGTCTGCAGTATCCACACGTCATCGAGCACGACGGTTATCTCTACATCGCCTTCTCGCGAAATAAGGTCCAGACCGAAATGTTTCGCGTGAAACTGTCTGATATTGATGCCTTACTGAAAGATAACGATAGCTGAAGATCAGCAGAACAGACAATGCCCGCCGAGCAGACAGTCAATCCCGTCGGTTGCCAGATGCCACAAGCAGCCGACGGCGACCGCCCGCCAGCGCCAGGAGGGAATCAACAGCAAGGCGGCATACACGGCGGCCGCCCACCAGGTATGCAAGGGATGAAAGCCGAGACTGCAGCGGTGTGGATCAAAGATCGGATCGGCCAGCAGGTGATCGACGTCGATCAGCATCGTCGCCAGCATAATCAGCCCCGCCTGTACCCAGTGTTCTTTCCAGAACAGCCGCGCAATCAGAAACGGAACGAGCAGGTGACACGAATAATGAATCAGATGTCGCACGACATCTGGTACAGCTTCCATTCTCTCAGTGAATCCTTAAATCGGTTTACTTTATGAAATCGATAATCTCTTGAGCTTTACGGTCCCAAATGGCGAATGAGGACTCACCTAAGAATAAACTACTTTGCATCATACCCGGGCAGGAACTTGACGACAAACACGCCTTTGCCCTGTTCTTCATGGCTCCAGCGCATCATTTCGGTCATGCAGTCCATCAATCGATCGTAGTCTCCTACAACATAGGTCGACGTCGAACCTGATGTCACTCGCAGATCGGAATAACTCTGCAGTTTAGCAATGAATTCCTTGATCAGGGGTTTATAGTTTTCCTGGAGCGGATACATGCTGATTTCGGCGGTACTGATCATCGTTGAAAGCTCCTTATATTTAAATCCTGTCATAAATCAGGATGTTCTATGACTCAGTTATATTGATGGTATCAGACAGAAACCAACTGTCAATTAGAGACTCTGAACGCGATAGAGGCAGCTCTACCTTTTTCACGCGCTCTCATCGTTTTGGAGCAAGACTTCACGACGCGCAGGAATGACGTATTCACAATCATCCTTACCGGGAACCAGTTCTACGCCCGCCTTCTGCAGAAAGCGGACAAACCCGGTTCCAAACTCTGTAATGGTATCTTTTGGCCCAACATGACCGATCAAATATAATCCATCATCACGATAACCAGCAATCGGCTGTGCAAGCTGTTCTAAAGGCATGTGATACCAGAGCACCACATGCCAGTCATTTTGATCAGAACCGCTGAGTGCCGTCGCCTGTCCCGTGCGCCAGTCGACCGATTCGATCAAATTCGTCGCGACTTGCAGATAATAAAAATCCCGACCGAATAGCGTGTAACCAATCTGGAGTCGCTCCCCGTTTTGCAGAGCAGGGACTACACGTACAAAATGATGTCGCGAGAATACACCAAGTCGATTGACAAAATATTGACGAACGCCCCCTTCGAACTTCAAATTCAAGGCAATCACTGTCACCACCAGCATCAGCCAGCAGAGACTTGCCAGTACTGTCAAAAAAGGAATCTGCTGAGCCTGCATCAGATTCCGAAGAACAATCACCAGCAGTCCCACTCCCAGTGAATAACCGATTATTGACAGCACCGCTGTCCCGGGAGCGGGCAGGCGGAACTCATGCATCTGATCCGAATGGGAAGCGACCTGTGTCATACACACACCTGAATTGGTTTGGGTGCAGAACCGCGAGCCATCGTATGACGCCAGCGGGCGAATTCATTTCTGGCATACCTGTGATCCATTGTAACATTTACGCAGCACTCGAAAACGATTTTCCAAACTGAGGAGTCAGGAGGGATAAGTCTCTTTCTGGTAACAGCTTTGCTACATCGAGTTCACATTACGCAAGCCGCAACAAATACACCGGTTACAGCAAATCTATCAAGGCTAGCCACCGCGACTGGGGGATTTCCCCCATATTGAACTAATTTCACCCGGTGTTCATGTCGATAGTAAGCTATTAATAAGAGGCAACACAATTTTTCTAAGTCTTGCCAGCAGGCACTTTATCACATCACACATATCAACTTAATTTGTAAAGATTTACCGATAAGAGAGATTAGAATGATTGTCCGGAAAGATAAGGCGTTTACTGCTGTAACGGATGCAGGGGAAACGATCAATATTACCAGCTACAAGAAAGTCCGTCACGAGTACGATCTGAGAGTCGGCTTTTATGAAGTCGAAGACGATACCCGCTTCCTGCTGGACGAGTCTGGCAGACCCGTCAACTGCATTGAAAGAGGGAATTACCAGATCATTGATGGAGACGTTCTCATCGGCGCTGTTTCCGCTGACCCGAATGCACTTTAATTCGAACAGATTTGCGACCTTGAAATGACCGGGCAGGACGTCTTGCCCGGTCATTTTTTCTAACTCAAAAAGCCGCTGATAATACCAGCGCACCATGATCAACTGGGGATTTTCATCCGATTCCCACATTCGGTGCCACCGAAGGCCAGAGGACATCCAGATGATACACTTTTTCAGGACATTCCTGTTTTCTTCTGGTCTAGAGACATTATTTTCTTAAAATGAAACAAATCGAACTGACTTAGCGTATCAAACAAAACAGGCTGCTTTCCTGGAGCAATTCTCGTTGAGAATTGAGATCCTTGCATTCGATCTCAGTAAGAGAAACGGAACTTGAAATGAGCGAACCTGTGGCTGCTATCAATAAACCGTCAACGAAATCTTGGATTCTGGAACATAAAGTCAAACTGCTGGGCAGTGTTATTTTTGTCACATTCGCGATTTTTTTCGTGATGATATCACAACGGTCAGCATCGAAACAACGTGCAGTGAACCATCTCAGAACGATTGGCCTCGCAACCATCAATTATAGCTCAGGGGCCGCATCGAATTTGCCGATGGGTGGTACAACCGACTCGGCGGGAAATCCTCAACATGGCTGGATGACAGCCATTCTGCCTTTTACAGAGCAACGCGAACTGGCAGAACAGATTGACTATGATAAGCCGTGGACTGATCCGGAAAATGAACGCGTTTTCAAAACCAGCATCCCCGCTTATCTCAATCCCAATATTCAATCCCCGAAAATAAGTCCAGCAGGCTATGCCCTGTCTCACTATGCGGCAAACTCCCAGCTACTGGGGATCAACAAGAATGCCACGATTGCTGCCATCGCTGCGGCGGGGCGGACGTCAAATACAATCCTGTTGGGAGAAATTAACGCAAACTATCCTGCCTGGGGATCAGCCCAAAATATGCGAGACCCTGCAAAAGGGCTGAACGGCGGCCCTGACAGCTTTGGCAGCCCCTCAGGTGAAGGAGCGACTGTCATTTTCGTAGACGGCAGTGGCAAATTTCTGAACAAGAATATTGACCCTGTTATCCTCAAAGCCATCAGCAACCCCACCGGCAAAGGGCCAGTCCCCTCGAATGCCTTTTGACAGGCTGTTTCAAAAAGAGACTCAAAAGCGAAAACAGGCAGCCTGTCGTTGCACCGTAATGATTCGACAACCTACCCATAAGCTGGTACGATACAATTCTCAATCATTCATCGGCTGCGCATTCAATCCTAGCGGCAACGAGCCATGTGATCGCACTTGATTTTACACAACGGCACAGGAATAAATATGAGCGACGAACCACAACCCTTAAACATGCGTTGGTTTATTCCGCTGATGATGATCTTCATGAGCGGGTACCTGTTTTTTAAGGGACCTGCAAGCAATAACGCCCAGTTGATTTTTCGCGTTGGCACACTCCTGGTCGGCGTCATTCTGTTGCTGGTCTTGAACCTGCCCAAATCTGATTCGGGGACAAAGGACTAAGCTGGCAAGAACCATTAACAATGAAACACCGGCGAAATGAACCAGACAATCCCTTTAGCGTTTACCGGTGACCTGCTGTGCCGCCAACCGCCACGAGGTATTGATGTCGACACCACGCTCGCTCACTTCGCCATCATCACCTGTCTGGTTGATCCCGAACTGGTCCGGCCGCAAATTCACCCCCGTTTCCACCTGGATCTCATTGAACACGAAGGGCGTGAATGGGCGTTGCTCTCCGTTGTGCCATTTGTCGATCAGGATTTTCGCTTTGTCAACGTGCCTTGGCTGAAGTGGCGCTTCGGCCAGACCAACTATCGCGTTTACGTCACCGATTCCGAAACCGGCGAGCACGTTGCCTGGTTTATCGGCACTTCGCTCGACTCCTGGACCGTTTCCATCCCGCATTATCTCTGGAAGCTGCCCTGGCATCGTGCGCGAATTCGATTCGACTGTTCATTCGACGCTGACGCTCAGTGTTACTCAACCTACCGCATGCAAACCAGCAACAGCTGGGCCGACGCCGAAGTTGAACTGACTGATACCGGTCAGCCTCCAACAGAGCTCACTGGCTTTGACGATCTCGAAACCGGCCTGGTGATTTTGACACACCCACGAAAAGGCTTTTACTACCGTCGGGACGGCAGGATCGGCTCCTACGCCATCTGGCACGACCGCCTGCAGACAACAGTGGGACATGTAAAAACCGCCCGCTTCAAACTGCTCGAACGTCTGGGAATGGTCAAAGCAGGTGAAGCACCTCCAATTCACAGCGTCCTGATTCAGAATCAAACCGAATTCACAATTTATCTGCCACCGAGAATTGTGGACAGGGGAAGGAAATGAGTTAAGCCCCCTTCATTTACAACATGGTTCATTTCGAACATAAAGATCTGTGAGTATATGTCAAAAAGCCACTTCGCTTTTTTCAGTCTAATCCCTCCATGCAGACGGCAACAGAGTAACCTATAGTTTAATATCCTCTCTGCTTAATAATCTCTGGCGGCATCTGGTTTGCTGCATTTATTTTTATCTTAGTAGAAGGTCTCATACCTGATATGGAAGATGAACCAAAAGAAGAACGGCCGATCTTAGCATGTCGTGTGCTGCTGGTGGAGGATTTTCCCGACAGCCAAAGACTGATCTCGTACCATTTGAAACAAGCTGGTGCAGAGGTTTTCTTTGCTGACAATGGTCAGATCGCATTAGAGCTTGCTTTGGAAGCGCGTGATCACGGTCTCCCGTTTGATATCATTCTTATGGATATCCAGATTCCGGTATTCGATGGCAATGAAGCAACAAAAATTTTGCGTGAAGCGGATCTGAGAATCCCCATCATTGCGATTACGGCTCACGATGACCTTTACAATCGTGATGAATGCATGCAAGCCGGCTGTGATGAATACTTAACCAAACCCGTCGATTCAGAAGAACTGATCGATACAGTGGCGCAGTATATGCAAACTCACGAAAAACTTCGCAATCGTGCGACTAATGTTTGAATCGAATTCGATGGACTCTCCAGCCATCCGTCACAAATTCAGCACATTGTCATCCTCAGCTTCGTCAGCGAAGTTTTCAAACACCTTCTTAAGTTCGTCCCATTCTTTTATCCCTGTCGTTTGATTCTTCATTTTCTTCCCCATGCAGAATGCCGGGGTCACTGGAACTGATGGTCCGTTAACGGCTTTTTTTATGCGGTTGTTTCAGGACGATGCTCTACGCAGCCTTGCCCATAATTAATCGAATCGAATTCGCGTGAGCCTGTCAGCGAACTCTTCAAATCGGCAGCCGCGTCCAGTGAGTCTACATCAAGAATCATTGTGACGCTGATCGAACCATTCGGTAAACGATATTCAGGAGGACGATCATCACAAAAGTAAAAGCCGATCTTTGCCCTGAGTGCTGGGATAAAGCGGTCCTGGAAATAGTTCGTGTCGTAAATCGCCGCCGATTTGTTGGCAGCCAATCCATAATCCTGATTTAACCGATTGAGTAACGTATCAAAACCGATATCGGGCGGAACGACGAATCCGATGGCGCATCGTCGGTAGCAATGAGGCCACGGATCGAAAAAGGGAAAGGAGTAATGTTGTCGCTGACAGTAATACTCGAACAAATCAGAGAGTGAGTCGCCGACTCGAAACACGGTATCGTCATCATGTGGCAACCCGAAGATCGTGGGGCCAAACCGCTCGCAGGTAACGTAGCTATAACCGTTGTCATCACCAGCAATAACCATACAGGTTTTGAGATCCGTTGGATTAATGATTTCGTCTTTCCAGCCACCCTGCTGCATGCCCTCAACCAGCAACTCAAATTTCGACGCTTCGGTCCAGTATTGAGCTCGGGTACCAGCTGAATGGACCGAGAGACCATCACAGAATGAGCCGACGCCATGTTGAGCGATAAACTCAACGTAGCCCTTCGGGTGCATCTCACGCGGATAGTTCGAATCAAACTCGATCTCACGCGGATGCAAAAGGTCCGTCACAAGTAATGGGTTTTTGCTGTCAGTGTTTTCCATCTTGCCAGTTCACTTACCTTTCACTTGTACGCCCACGTTCCAATTAAAAGCCGACGGGCAACGAAAACAGGATTTGGTTTGATTTAACGCGTCTTCATGAGAAAAAAAGTCCCAATATCGTTGGGCGAGGATGAACGATAACCGCCGGCAATTCGTGTAAACTCACTGTCTGCGGTGGATACATAATCGATTGTCTGCGCGCCACTTTCGGCCCCCGCTTTGAACTTGAAGGTCACTTGAGGAGGGAGAAGGACCGGGTCATCGGCATTATCTCCCGAGGTCGTTCCTGATGCATCGACTAGTCCTTCCATCTCCATCGGCACAAAACGTCCCATGCGATAGAGACTGGTAACCTTGTAATACACGAAGGCCTTTACCTTGAATGGCTCTCCTTTAGGCAAGGGGGAAGGAAGTTCGACCAGAATGCGTCCCGCCACGATTGGTACACAATGGCTCTTCCACGTACCTGCGTAATTACAGAGCCTGGCGTCCTTTGGCCTTCCCATAGCGAACCGGATTGAATCAACAATTCGAACCGCAAGCCAAAGTACGACGATCACAAGTGCGAGATAAGAAATAATACGGATCACCTTCTTCGTTTCTCTGGCAGAATCGGTTCTTCAACTGAATCGAATTGTCCTCGATGATGCTGAGCCTTCTGAACATGATATCAGCCACGAAGTACTTTTCAATCGATCGCGCTCTGACGTATAAAATAAAACAGACCAGGAAAAGAAATCAGAAGTGTCCGGGGAGCTTTAGTGGTAATGAGCATAGTAATACGCACGATTACTGGACCGGTCAAATGCAGCGTAAACACCACGATCTTCTTTCCTCCAACGATAGTACAAACCTTCCAATATCGTTACATAATCCGATCCATTCAAATCGGAACTAAGATTGTTATATCGACGAATGGAGAAGGGGGCAGTGATAGGCTGTAGTGAAACAGCTGCCGCCTGGGATTCAAAAGAACCGATTCCAGTATCAACCCATTTTATAAATGCGGCCTCATCGATTGTGAATTCGCAGGCAATCGTTCCCCGGCCCCCCTGACAGTACGATACGTTGCTGGCAGTTGCCGGGATTCTGCAAGGGACTCGGTTAGCGGGAACATTTTCCGCATACTGAGGCAGCGTCGATTGGATAAAATAGATTGTCATTAGAGTTACTGCAATGATTGCAATCAATCCAGCAAGAAGATCACGTAACAGAAAACGGGGTTTATCGACAGAGTCTGAATTCTGGGAATAGCTGCTTTTCATTTGCCGCGACCACCGTAAGTTAAACCATCCAAAAACCAAAGCCACCATTCCAAACAGGAGCGGTGGAATAAGGTACGAACCCCACGGTATTCCCAACGGATCGAAAAGCAGATTGCTTAACGTCACTCCGAAACAAAATAATGAAAACCCGCCTACAGCAAAAAGGATTTTAGCAGAGGTGAGTGCAGCTGACTCGTTTGCGTGAAATGTGCCTCGAAATTGATGGAAGCTCAAGACGACCGGAATGGGAAGTAAAATGGCGCCGCCGATAAGAGAGCAGGGGTTCCAGGTCACCGCAACCATCGCCGCGATCGATGCTGAGATCAGAACCAGGCAAGCGCCGAATGTTATTACAGAGCAGACAACCAACAGAATTGACGGCTTAGGTTTGAGAGCGTGATTCAATTCGAACATTCCGTCATCATTTTTCTTTAAATTATCATGAATCTTTTCGTAAAATCCCATTTTTGATACAAGATAATACCTATCACACTAAACAAATACACTGAATCACAAGAAGCGGATATTTGATGTGCAGAGTCAATCTGTCAGTCATTTTCAGGCAGAGTGAATCGGTCCCGGCCACTGTGGTTCCGCCTATTATAGTAGCTCCATATATTCCAGTATATGACAATAAATTTCTCGCTTCGCGCCGACCTCACGGTATCTTTTGACCGCTGTTTCTTTCGCCAGAATAGCACTCTCTCCGATTTTCAACCAATGGTTTGCATTTTTTTCTGGTCCTCCGTATAGTCTGAACGGCCTGATGCTCCAGCTACTGTTCATTGAATGGGGTAGTTGATGTCAGGTGTCCACCTGCGACTCATTGTGGACACCCGAATCAAGACAACAATTCGGGTTTTCGATACCAGAATCAGTTTATGTTGAAGCGGATTGTCAAGAATTACACCTGGAGAGGGATCAATGATATCTTGTCACGAAAGTCGGAAGCGGTTACAGCGTCGAGGCGGTTTCACACTGATTGAGCTCCTCGTGGTCATCGCGATTATTGGTATGCTTGTCGCGCTGCTCTTGCCTGCGGTTCAGCAGGCGCGTGCGGCCGCCCGTCGCGCTCAGTGCAAAAATCACCTCAAGCAATTAGGGCTGGCATTACACAATTTTGCCTCGACTTACGACGGCGACTTTCCGTTGATTGGAATTCACGCTGGTGACCCGGGTGAGTATCGCTCGTGGGCGGTCACGTTGTTGCCGTACCTCGAACAGGGCAACGTTTATGAATCCTTGAAACAAAACCCGACATTCGATCTGAGTACTGTCTCGGTCCCTGTTTACGGCTGTCCCGATGACGGCTCGGCATCAGGTGTACCGGGCCAATTGACCTACGTGGTCAATTTTGGTTATGCGGGCCGCAGTTCGATCAACGGGACCCCGATCGCACCCGGATTCATCCAAAAGCCTGGTTTTGTCCATCCGAGTGTTTCGTTTAGTGTCATCGCCACCAACCGCCATAATACGGAGACATCCGACGGCGGCTGGGTGACAGGAATGTTCTGGTCTGACAAGCATGTTAATATTTCGTACGTCAACGTAGGTGACGGTACGTCGAATACGGTGGCGATGACAGAGAATATTTATGCCGGCAATTTGGGAGAGTCTGTGATCTATCCCGGCAGCAGTCTTCCGGTCTCCGGAAATCCTGGTTTGTGCCAGGTTGCCTTCGGCATTGGTGACGACGGCATCTGGCTGGAAGGGGAGTCGTCGGCCGGTAACGACACAGCCTCTCCCACATCGCTGAAGATCGTCAGAACCGATCTGGAACGTTACGGAATCAACGCGGCCGTTTCACATTCCGCTGGCGGATCGGAAGGCTTGATGCCCGCTCCCAATTCACGGCACACCGGCGGTGTGAACATGCTGTGGGTCGATGGTCGCGTGACATTCGTGAGCGAGAACATCAACCAGGAAGTCTATGCAGAGTCACTGACGTGGAACGGTGGTAACCAGACCGGCGGGACTTCCAGGGAATATTGATCAACTTGTTTGCATTCCTTTCGCACGCAATTAATTCGCCATTCATCCCACATCACATTTGAATCATGTCCCGCGGCCGTGACTGCGCGCTGTTTGTCCTCGCGCAAACAGCCTCTGAAATTCATCGGCATAGGGGCAAGGAGTTCTGGTGATCCGTGAATCCCAGTGGTCATGCTGCGGGTGCAGTTATAGATAACGCCAATTGATAATAGACAGAAATCCTGATAGATTTAGCCAGGATGAAATTCTGTCTATCAAACGTTATCCGGCAAAGGCACAGCGACAACAACGATCACAAAGGAGACATTACCGCCCGGTGATCTTGGTCGTTAGAAAGCCTCATAAAAATCACGCAATAGACTCCTAAGGATATCTTATAAATGGCAGAGTCTTTCAATTACATTGAAATTGTTCTCTGGAGTCTGTTCGGATTTGTAATGCTACTTAAGTCACGAGACTCAAATCCGAACCAGATACACATATTCTATCTTTCCTCAATCGCGTTCTTTATATTTGCAATGAGCGACTATATCGAAATCCAAACGGGCGCATGGTGGAAACCATGGTGGTTATTTGCAATGAAAGCCTCATGTGTCATCACTTTCCTATTTTGTATTTTCAAATACTTTAAAACGAAATCAAAAGTATAAATCCATTCGCTTTCTAAGCAATCATTGCACCGGAACGGTCTCCGCTTCACTCCGACAAACTGGTGGATACCGTTCCCCTGGCAATTCCGTCGAAAAATTCGTACTCATCTATTGGGATCATGCATTCCTAGCTTTCGGATCTATCTTTATTTGGAATGACGACAGCAATCGGATTCGCTTCAGGAATATCGACGTTTCTCCCCCAGAGTACACAGACACATCAACCAGGAGTCGATCCGCAATAAAACCGGTAGGAAGTCTGACATTTCATCAATAAAAGTTGATTCTTTACGATCTCCCCTTAAGATATACACAAGACCAGGATGGATCAATTGATTTAGTTTTTCGTCGTTATCTTTGTATATAGATCAAGGAGTCCGCCGTCAGCTTCGATAGGTGGAAGAAGAATGTTGCGATGCATTAGTCGTATCGGTGTTCCCTGACGATTGCCGCAGTTAGGGACTGACCTTATTGCGAATGATTAAGTTTGTAACGGAATGCCGTACGCCGTCACCAGTAGCGGGGACTGCGTGCGGTGAGATTTCCTTCAAGAATAGGATCGAACGAATCATGAATCGAAAATGTTCTCAACGACACGTAATCTGGAATTGTACCGTCGTCATATTGGCGGCAACAGTGGTTTTGCCGTTGTCAGTTATGCCAGGCACGAGCAATGCGAAAGGAGACCAACCGTCTGAAAAGGCGAACGACACTTCCAAACCGCGTTCGCAAAATGCCGCTGCCCCTCAAACGAACCGAGAGGCGAAAATTGAAAAATTGACGCAGATTGAATTTCCGCGTGATGAGCCGAACAAATTCGATGGCATTGACCAAATCGAATTTTCGGCTGACGGCAAGTCGCTCTACGTTGCCGCTCATCGAGTCGGGAATCTGGGACTCCTGGGGCGCAAGCCGACATCATATTGGATCGAACACTGGGATGTATCGAACTGGAAGAAGCTGGCAACGTTGAAAGATTTTGCAGCGCCGTTTGCCACCGTGGGCGATAGCAAAACCATAATTGCTTTGCCGACACAGGATTCCCAGGGAGGTCCACCGTATGGACGTATTGGCAAGTTCGCAACTTACGACCTGAAGCAGGGTACGATTTCTCATACGTTTGATGTCAAATCGGGATATATCTGCGGGCTCGCCTGTTCCCCTGATGGACAATCTGTCGTTTCCTGTTCCAGAGCGGACGCAACCAATCCCTATCGTTGGATCAATGGCCATGTCATTTCGTGGAACATCAACGGTCGCCAACGGTGGGGACACCACTGGGATTCGGTTCATCTCTCAGTTGTGGATTGGTCATCAGAAGGAAGTTTCATTTTTGGCGTAGGGCCTGGTGGAGTTTTTGCGTGGCATACGGAATCGGGTGCGACCGCTTGGGAACGCAACGATCACAACAATAATGTTGAATCGCTCGCTTGTTCGGATGACGGCCGGTATGTGGTTACCGGAAGCTACAGCAATCCCGCGTTAGGTTTCGGCTTGTTAGGCCGATTGTATTCTGAGATCAAAATCAGGAATGCCAAAGACGGAAAGCCGATCCGCACTGTAAAACTCTATCACAAAGGAGTGGTACGCCCCCTGGATCTGGCCATCGATCCAGATAGTCGTTCGATCGCAGTGGCACTTGGTAGTTACAATCGTGGGCAAAAATGGGGAGAGGTGCGAATTGTCGATATTGAAAGCGGCGAGACGACGGCGACATTGTTAAAAAATCACCCGCAGCCGGTCACCTCGGTGGCCTACTCACCAAACGGTCAGTTGATCGCAGCCGGAACTGCCGACGGACTCCTTAAGCTATGGGAGATTCGGCCCAATGATCGAAATGTCATCGAGGGCGCGCTTGCGGATGAGCTCAGCGAGATTCTATTGGGTGACGACTTTTTGGACGGTTTAGGCGAAGCGATCACACAGGAACTCCGCGAGAAACTGGAACTGAATTCGGAGATGGAATGGAAGCTGTTTCAACGCGTGGACAACCATTTTCCGTCCGAAATATTCGTAACCGGCCCACAAAATACACCTTGACGTGTATCGTATTCTGCATGTGTTTTAACCACCAGCATATTCAGGAGCGAAAGCGATGCCCGCATCCCAGCCAACCCCGCGTGCCGACCAGCGACGGAACCCGAACCGTGAAGCGTTCTGGCGACAAACCCTTTCTGACCGACTGCAGTCCGGACTCTCGATCCGTGCCTTCTGTCAGCGTGAGGGACTCAGCGAACCAGCTTACCACTACTGGCGACGGGAACTGAAAAAGCGGGATGCCGAGACAACCGCTGCAGCTTCCTTTCTGCCCGTTGAAGTCCAACTCCCTGCCACGCCGATTGAAATCGTGTTCTCACAGGGCACCTCGGTTCGCGTCGGAAACGGCTGTGATCAAACCACGCTCGAAACCGTGCTCGCCGCGCTGGAGCAGCGCGCATGCTGAATCTGCCCACCCGCATTTATTTCTGCACGGTCCCCACCGATATGCGCAAAAGTTTTGACGGCCTCCTGCGAATGACCGAAGTCTACCTGCAGCAAAACGTACTCGACGGGGGACTATTTGTGTTTCTCAACAAAAAACAGGATCGGATCAAGCTGCTGTACTGGGACCACGATGGTCTGGCCATCTGGTATAAACGGCTGGAAGCGGGCACATATCAGCGTCTCTCCAGCCCGGAGGGCACACATGGCCTACAACTGTCCTCAATCGACCTGGGGCTCCTGCTGCAGGGCATCGACCTGACCAGCGTGCAGCGCAGAAAACGCTATCAGATTTCAGAAAAAGTATCGACTTCATAAAAAAACAGTTCCCGCCTGACAACGATTATGTTAAGACGTGGAACATGAACCAGAAACGATCCTCATTGCCGAACGACGTCCAATCCTGCCATGATATGATTCACCAGTTGGGTGAGACCGTGGGAGAGCAACAGCGGGAAGTCGAGCAACTCAAACATTTCATTGATCGGCTGCTGCGACAGCGGTTTGGCGCCCGTTCTGAAAAGATCGCCCCCAATCAAATGAGTCTGTTTGACGAACCCGATACTCCAGAGGAAGCGGCCGAGCCCGAGGACGATGAACCTCCTCCCACGACGGTTTCCGCACATCGCCGTCGTGGCGGTGGCCGTAACAAGCTGCCCGATCATCTGCCTCGGGAACGGGTAGAGCATGACCTGACCGAATCGGAAAAACGCTGTCCCTGCTGCGACCAGACACGGCAGCGGATCGGAGAAATCAGCCACGAACAGTTAGAATTCATTCCTGCCAGCCTGAAAGTGATCGAGCACGTACGTTTCAAATACGCGTGCCGGGAGTGTGAAGAGCATGTGGCGCTGGCTCCAGTTCCTGCCCGGCCGATTGCCAAAGGCTTCGCCGGCCCCGGCTTGCTCTCGACGATCCTGGTGGGGAAATACTCAGATCATCTCCCCCTGTATCGTCATGAATCCATTCTCAGCCGGAATGGCGTACAGCTTTCGCGGAGCACGATGAGCCGCTGGGTCCTGGAAACCGCAGAATTACTGCAACCGCTGATTGATCTGATGAAAAGCCGGGTTTTGCAATCCAGCGTCGTACATACGGATGATACGACGATTCCCGTCCAGGACCAACGGCTTTCCCGCACGCGGACCGGCCGGTTCTGGGTTTACTGTGGCGATGTCGCGCACCCGTATTCGGTCTATGATTTCACCCCGAACCGGGAACGCGCCGGTCCCCAGGCGTTTTTAGAACACTTTTGCGGTTATCTGCAGGCAGACGCGTATGCCGGCTACGAAGAACTGTACCGGTCAGGCAGAATTCACCAGGTCTTGTGCTGGGCGCATGCGCGACGCAAGTTTTACGATGCGCGGACGGTGCAGCCGGAAGCCGCTCACCGGGCATTATTGTTTATCCAGCAGTTATACGCGATCGAACGGGAAGCCGGCGTGTTGAAGTCGGATCTGCCACAGCCGGCGGACTGCGAACACTGGTGGAAACGCCGCTGGCAGTTGCGACAGAAACAGGCGCTACCGATACTGGAAAAGTTCTGCGACTGGTTGACGGAAACCGCGCGCAGTCTGTTACCGAAAAGTCCGGTGGCAGCGGCGATTCAATATCTGTTAAGCCGCTGGTCCGGGTTTACGCGGTATTGTACCGAGGGCATCCTGTCGATTGACAACAACCTGGCCGAACGCACCTTGCGTCCCTGTGCCCTCGGCCGGAAGAATTATCTGTTCGTCGGCAGCGACCGGGGCGGCCAGGCGGCCGCCGTGCATTACAGCCTGATGGCCAGTTGCAAAGCAAACGAAGTGGAACCGTTTGCCTATCTGCGCGATGTGTTGACGCGGATCACCGATCACGCCGCCGATCGCCTGGAAGAACTGCTGCCAGACCAATGGCTGAAGCAACACCCGGAAGCCCACTACACCCGCCGACGCTGAACCCGGCAGCGATTCAGTTCAGTCATTGATAGACCGTGTATTTGCTGAAACGGTTACAAATATTCGATGAAGATCGGGCTGTCTTATTCGTGCAACTTATACTTCCCTCGAATAAGCCACAAAGATCGAACACGATCATTCTGAACACGGCTGATGATTCAACTCCTTTTCTCAAGTTGACTCGATCTTACAAGTCAGTACCGCACCCGACCGCAATTCTGACAGCCATTGAATCCAGGCCCGACTCAAAGCGACCCGTATCGCACGAGGTATCGCTGATCTGGAAAGGTGGCCGATGGATAAAAGTCAAACGTGACACGATCGAGCGAACAATCGAATAGCTCGATTGACTAACTTGTTTGAAGAAACCTCAATGAAACGCAAGAACTGGATCAGCGTCTCTCCTGCACATGCTACCTCAGACCGTTTAGCATAATGACCGGGTAACGCACGTTACCTGGTCATTGTTAGCATGGGATGGCTCTGGTTGATGTCCGGTCTATATTTACTGAACTACTCACCAGATAACTATCCCTGCATCAGATTCCCTAGAAGTGGTTTCATAACTTATTAAGTAAGGTGAACACGCACGCGAGTTGTGCGAATCCTAAAAACAAATGACTGTATCTTTCATACCGTACTACCAGGCGACGAAAGTTGAACAACCAACTGATGGTGCGTTCGACTTTCCAACGGCGTTGATATCGCCGCAATGCACGCCCATCCTGCGTCGCTGGTTTTACACGGTTCTTGCGATGCGGACAGATCAGCTCTATCTTCCGTTCCGCCAATTGTGTGCGCAGGGGATCGCTGTCGGCCGCACGATCATAAATCAGGCGATCAGGGTCGCGTGGCAAAATGCGCTGGTCCAGCAGGGACTCAATCAACTTCACCTCTGCCGGCGAGGCACTGGTACGATCCAGAGCGAGAGGGAGTCCGTTCCCGTCGACCAGCAGCATAAGCTTGGTTCCCTTTCCCCGTTTTGTCTTGCCGACATCGGCGCCCCTTTTTTTGCAGGGCAAAATGTGCCATCCCCGAACGCTTCCGACCAGACTACCAGCTTCCGGCGATCGAGGTGTTCGAGTAATCGCTGCCACGCTTCCAGGAACACACCGTCTTCGGTCCATTCCTTGAAACGACGCCAGCAGGTGCTGGGCGATGGTAAAAATGTTGGTAAATCTTTCCATCGGGCACCAGTCCTTAATACCCAAAGGATTCCTTCGAGGCACTCGCGGGCAGCCACTCTGGGCCGCCCTCCGGCTGCGTTTGCCGGTGGTTCTGGAAACAGATCTTTGATCAGAAGCCATTGCTCGTCCGAGAGTTGTGGTTTTGGTTCCGTCCTGGACCCGGTTATGTTGCGACCTGTGGCAGGTCGGGACACGCGGGTCATGGTCATAATGAGACCTCCTTTCTGGGGAGGTACTCTTACAAATACTATACCAAACTGTTCACGTAATTTTGGGTTTTGAAACTACCTCTAGCAACTTTGATAGCTGCAAGGATATTTTGCATGCGGATAGTAATGACTTCTGAATCCTGCGGAAACTGGTCAATATTGCTGAGTAATGTTTCACATTCAGTATAGAGGCAACTCAGATCAGCGGGGGAAGTGCAATACAAATCTTGATGGGCTAATAGCGGGAGAAGGCGAAGCCCAAGCGAAATAGCTTGTCCAGCCCCGTATAACTCTTCTCTCCACCTTTCGAAACCGGCATGTTCTTTGTGTGGAGCAATTTCGATAAAGACCATTTCACCAGGCTCCCCTTTGAAAACATTCACTAGTAATGACACTTAGATACCCCGAACATTCATCTAAAGAGATTTTTAGTACCAAGGAATATAAATCATAGGTATTCATTCCGAAACTAATGACCGGGTAACAGGTATTACCCGGTCAACCTGTAGTTTTAGTGAATCTAACTTTTCACTGAGTTCGCAATTGTCTCAAGTTCCATTATGTGGGAATCCGTATGATTACACAGATCTGTCAAGTGTGAACCAATTTGGGTATTCCCTTCTTCATCGGTCACCGAACTGATCACAGATATCAACTGTTGTCTGGCGCGGAACAAACGGTCTAGTACTTCGGAATTTGAATGAATCTTCGCCCACCGAGCCTCTCGTTCGTTGTGAGTATCTGCATTTGGCCAGGGGGCGCCCGGAGCAATTTCAAGATCAGTCCCGCCGTACCATTCTTCAACAGGTATTTCGGTGCCACCACGCAATATGCTCCCAACGACAGGTAAGCTTGTTTCTTCCCAAAATGCTAAGTGGGCCAGCATCTCTTTCACTGTCCAGCCATCACGGATGCGACGATCGAGTCCCTCAGCCCCTAAGCAGTCTATCACTTGTTTGAGTCTATCCCAACTGGATTCCAGGCTAACAAGTTTCCCGCTTGCCCAATGGCCTTGAATTCCCATTATTAGTTCTCCCTCCAGCGGATTTTTTTAATTAGACTTCTCTAAATAGTGACCGGGTAATATGTGTTACCCGGTCATTCACTCATAGTTACAAACCATGCTTTGCGGTCCTCAGGCAAGAATTCGAGAAAATCATTAAAGCATTCTTCGACAAAAGTTTTAATTTCTTCACGGTCCCATCCTTTTAACTCATCTGGGATCAATATTCGAGTTGTAGTCAAATGAGCTAGACGCTTATGCAAGAGCTTCTTAAGTCCCAATGACTTGCCATTCGTCATTTTAATACAGATTTTATCCTTGTATTTTTGGAGTAGATTTTTGCGAATACGTTCCCAGGTACTATGCTTGGGCTGATCAACAAATTGACTCGCAACAATATCATCAGAGTACTTTTCAGTGCCAGTAAGAAAATCCAACAATACACGAGAGTGAAGCAAAAAAGATTCAAGAACTGCATTCCTTTCTATACCGAGTTCATCAAGAGTCTTTGATGTTCCATAAGTTTTTAAACCTTCAGTAACATCGTCAAAGACATCGTGATCATAAAGTGCATTCATCATCCTTAGCTCATAAGCAACATATTCAGCTATCTCTTTTTTACAATGTTCGTGTGACTGATCCATCGACTTATTTCTCCCGTATTGAATTGATCATCGCTCGAGTCACTTAAATGATATGTATTTCAGCACGCGAGAAATAGATTTTTAATGTGATATAGATCAGCTTCTTAAAAATCCCCTAATGACCGGGTAAACACAGTTACCTGATCAATACCGAATGGAAAACAGAACAAAGCAAATCAGAACTGTCACGCATCTAAGTGAATTCACGCCTTGATTCCGCAGAGGTCAGGAATCTTTGCATAGTCTATCGAACGAAAAAAGTGTCCCATTAAGCTTCCGATCGCAGGGCATGATCGCTGAACTTGGTTGAGATACTCATAGGTTCGTTTATCGACTTCAACACTGTCTGCATACAAAATCAGGGGGACAATGTACCCGTCACCAAAATCACTGCCAGAAACACGAGCAGCCTTTTCTTGGATTTTCGCTAGTCTCTGCTGAAGTACATATGATGGTAACGTATCAATTGGAACTTCTTGAACAGTTACTTTGGTCTGAGGGTGTATATTTTTGCTAATTAAATTTAGCTGCTTGACATAAACAGCAAGTTGCCCAATGTCTTCAACACTCATTTCATCGGTCACAAGATCTTGAGGTATTCCGTAATATTCGAACATCCGCTGAATTGGATCCCCACCTGCAGCCTCAAACTTCTGAATATCCTTAATCATATTATTAGCGAAGTCAAAAGCTGCCAGGTCTGTAGCTTCCAGTCTCTTGTCTCCATGCTGATCTAATTGCTTTTTCATAGTCGTAGCAAATTGTCGCGTAAATGAACCTCGTTCGGCTTTCGGACGTTTAGGCATTTTTTTTGAATCAGCAATGGTGAGACTTTTCACGTTGCCAGGATCTGTTCGAACGACTGAGGCAACGTACTGCCCGCGGCGCTGCAAGTTTTGAGCATACTCCTGTAACATACTCCAACCAAGATCATCGTTCACGAAGAGCTCACAACCTACTCCTGTTGCCCAAATATCAGTTCGAACATGATCTATAATAGATTGCCAATCACACTTTGCGGTATGAATCACTGAATGTAATTCATGCCGCAAGAGATCATGGATACTTCCAGGAAACTGAATTCGTCCATAAGGCCGAAGCCAAGCGATAAAGGGAAGACCTCTCAAGAACGAAATCCGATTTTTCACAAGCAGTTCGTCCTCGGGGCCCAAGAGTTCAATTATGTGTGTTAACGTTAATGTTATGAAGACGTTTCGATTTTGAAGATCTTTAACAAAAGTGCGTGCCTTTTCCCTGAGCTGCTTTTCCGGACTCCAAAAATCACGAGAGACCTTTCCTAAAGTGGAAGAATCTAGCGCAACGAAATGTGGGTATACTAAAGACATAAATGGATCCCATGCGAATTAACGTGTAGTCTATCACATCATTATAGAGAAACAGTCCCCAAAATAGTTCGCAGTCCAAAGAAATCTGTAACCGTGTAATGCTTATAACCCAGACATCCGTTGAACCAAGATCGCGCATAAAAAAGACCGGGTAACATCATTTACCTGGTCTTCAAGAAGTGATCTGGACATTAGCCTATAATCAAAGAGTAGACTTCTAAAGTCGTATTTATCTCGAAATCAACGCTCTTTGGGCGATTTCTATTTTCACGCGTTCGTATAACGTCCTTAAATCATTCAATGCGATTTCATTAGTTAATCGTACAAGAGGAGAATGGACATCATTTGGATCTTGAGATATCTGATTGTTGATGATGGCGATATCAGACTGAAGATTCGTAATTTTTACAGCGAGCATATCTCTTAACCTCGTCAACTCTGCAATTTGTACATTCGAGAGATCTGTACTTGAAGCGATTGAATTTGGAATGTTTGATTTTTTCAGCGGTGACTGCTGTGTATTGGCTTGCGATCCGGCCTGAGTAGCCGTTATGGAAAGGTAACTCACAGACCAAGGCGAAGAACCTTCTCTACAATGAATGTAGAATGCTGCTGAACCGGGCTGTGGAACTAAAGTGAACCGCGATACTTTAGACGTACCCAACGCAGTAGATCTATTTTCGACACGTCCCGAACCAAGATCATTTCCACCTGTAGGGTTGGTTGAGAAATTCACGGAAAAACTATGATCAGATTCGATCGAAATGTTGACCGGAGCACCAGTTTTCGCTGGACGAATCTCAATTATGTCTGGAACGTCAGAATTCCACGTTGATGAGTAAATGACTGGATCAGAACTAAACCAAAAAAATATTTCAGTGACGGTGACTAAAGCTATAATTGCAAATACTCTGGTTAGAAGCACTTGAACATCTGGCATGCTCCCCTTAACTTGATCCATTTGTTGTGAGAGTTTCCAATAGAGAAAACTAAGGAGACGATCATGACCAAACGACGTAAGAAACGACATACCCCGGAGCAGATTATCCGTAAGCTCCGTGACGCCGATACGATGCTGAATGCCGGCAAAACAATCGGCGAAGTCTGCCAGCAGCTGGAGATCAGCGAACAATCCTTCAATCGCTGGCAAACACAGTATGGCGGGATGAAGGCCGAAGAGGCCAAGCGACTGAAGAATCTGGAGCAGGAAAACACCCGGCTCAAAAAGCTGCTCGCCGAAGCGGAGCTCGATAAAGCGATGCTCAAGGAAATCGCGGAGGGAAACTGGTAAGCCCTTCTCGCAAACGCCAGGCCGTCCAGCATCTGCAGCAGACGTTCGATGTTTCCGAACGCAAAGCCTGTCGGGTTCTGGATCAGCCCCGTTCCAGTCAACGCTACCAGGCGGCTCCTCCTGATGATGAAGCCGCTCTGCTGAAGCAGATTCTGAAACTGGTACGCTGTTATCCCCGTTTCGGATATCGACGAATCGGCAGGATGCTGCAGGCGGCTGGCTGGAAAGTGAATCCCAAACGCATTTATCGTTTGTGGCGTCGAGAAGGGCTCAAAGTCCCCAGAAAACAGAAGAAAAAACGTGCGTTGGGTACGGGGGCGAATGCCTGCCATCGCCATCGTCCAGAAAGGAAAAACCATGTATGGTGCTGCGATTTTATTTTTGATCGAACAGAAACCGGGACCACGCTCAAGTGGCTCTCGATTATTGACGAGTATACCAGGGAGTGCCTAGCCTTGAAGGTGGACCGTCACATCACCAGCGAGGATGTGATCAACGTGCTGGCGGAGCTGTTCCGGACTCACGGCGTGCCGGAGCACTTCCGCAGCGACAACGGCAGTGAGTTCCTGTCCAAGGCGATTCGCAGTTGGCTGAAACAGATCGGCGTAGGAACGCTGTATATCGAACCGGGCAGTCCCTGGGAGAATGGCTACGCCGAGAGCTTCCACAGCCGTGTCCGGGACGAGTTCATGAACTGTGAGGTGTTTGAAAACCTGAGATCTGCCCGCCGGCAGACAGAGGCCTGGAAGCAACATTACAACGAGGTCCGCCCGCACAGTTCGCTGGGCTACCTCACCCCCAGACAATTTTCGCAGCAGTGTATCTCTTCCAGTCGGACTACGTCCGCCTTCCAGAGAAACACTGCTGTTACCCAAAAGTTCTCATAACAACTGGTACGGAAATGGGGGGCCTGTCAGTAAACATCGTTACCTGGTCATTATTTTAAAGAGCATCTCTTTCAAACGCATTTGAGAAAACGTTTGAGTATTTCGTACGAGGGCAAAAGAAATATCAACGATCACCGGGCTCCCGTGGTTGATCTTCCACGTGAAAACACGCAGTTGGCGGCTCCGCGTGCATCCCATTGATATGTGCGCGTAGCTTCGCTTTGCGGCAATTGTCAGTATAGATCACCAGAGCGACAGGCCAAATGGTGAATGCAAAAATAAAGATCATCTCGATAATTGTTGCAGCGCGTCCATCTGTGCGATAAAGCATATAAGCGCACGGTAACACTGCTACAGTTAACGCGAAGATACCGCGGGCGAACGTTTGAACCAGTCCACTTAGATCATGTTGAATCCGCTTCAGATCAACAAACGCTTGTCCTTCTCCGCTAATTGCGTCGGGTAGTGTTTCGCCAACATAGATCGCGGACCAACTTCGGAGCGGAATGATCGGTATCCAAAGGATGCTAAGCCATGACGTAAACTCAACCCTACCATCGCCCGCCCCAGACGATTGCACACGGTGTATTGTGGCACCGATACCGTAACAGGAGAACCATCCCATTTGCCAAATCCTGCGTTTTAAGTTTGAATTGGAGGGAATAACTATTGATAGACAAAATTTGATTCTGTCTAGATCTATCAGAAATTATGTCAGTGATCAATCAACACCACAATAACATGCGCTCATTACAAGAAACGATATCGATCATAATCTAACTGTAGCTCTCTTTCAGAAGTGCATCTCAAAAAACCAGCACATAAGGAATTTTATCAAGATTGGTATAAATAAAAAGTGACCGGTAAATAACCATGACCGCGAATAAAAATGACCGGGTAACATCATTTACCCGGTCAATATTCATTGATCCCACAATTTGTGACAAAAGCATCTACTTGACACGATTTTTCGTGTCTAGCAAAATACAAAACCATGACAGGAAAATGGAAAATTCTCTGCATAGTAATAAGGGAGCCTATAAGATGTGTATGAACTTTGATACAGGGCGAAATCCGACTGACGAAGAGATTCGTGAAGCTGAAAGAATTCTGAAGCAACGTCCGATTAAACAAAAGGACCATCCCTCAGCAGTAGCTGCTAACCATAAAAAACTATCCCACATAAACACTTATGGTGACCTTCCCAATTTTTATTTAGACCAACCATTTACATGTCGTCAGTGTGGGAAACGCGAAATCTGGAAGGCCAAAGACCAGAAGTGGTACTATGAAGAAGCTAAGGGACATATTGATGCAAGGGCGGTTGAATGTCATGCATGTCGCAAAGCTAAAAAATCAAGTAATAGCGATTGAATTCACTTACTATTAATAAGACAAAAATCAATGTCTGGGTAATGTTCGTTTCCCGGACATGTTGCGTTTATTTTTTTGCAAGATAGCCCCAAGTATTGCTAATTCAATAGTTCAATACTTAATCTTCATCTGGGCGATTATAGGGATGCACCGGGCATATGTTACCTTCAATCATACCAAAAAACGGATCGTCTAATTCTGTCAGTTCCCCATTGAGTAAGCGGTGAACTCGGAAAACATTATCATAATCCATCGGAGGATTCCGGTTGTAACCAGTTCGCTCCATAACGTCTTCGTCATCATGACAGTAAAATAATCCATAACTACCAGGACCGTTTTTAGAAATCCATTCGAGCATATCCCAAACAACCGATGATCTGTGATTCCGTGACACACAATATGTCAACAGGCCATGCTCATTATTGAGCCCTTCATATAGTTGCCATTTCAGAAATGATCCAGCAGACTGTTCCATCCATTCCCTAAAGTTCTGCCACAGTTCTTCATCCGCCTTATCTATTTCAGCATCTATTGAGACAGCAGTCGCTAACGTGGCTGTACTCAAGGGCGAACGGTTACTGCGTAGGTGGCACCAGCCAAAACCGAGCAACATGTGAAATCCCTTCAATCATTATCAATAAATAGGAGTGACTTCACAGAAGTCGTCAAGTCAGCATCTTTCCCTGTCAAAGAAATAATCATAACATCGTGAAATAGCTAGTCAACAATGGGTACCTCACGAGCAATGAGTGGGTAATCACCATTACCCGGTCATTTAGTCGGCCCTGGAAGAAATAGAGCAGGGCGGTTATCAACGCCCTCATACCGATCTGCAATTAGTGGCTGAACGACTTCGCCCATTGTTTTGCCAGTCACCGGATCAACAATGTTCGCCATAAATTCACGCTCAAAGATCGCATGGCCGGATTCGACATATTCTAACTTTGCTTTGATGATCAGGCAGAGAGCCCGGTAGATCTGACGGAGATCCTGTTCCCAGGCTTTGTTCTTTGATTGAGTATTGCGCTTGCGTCGTCCGCTGGGAGTCTCTGAATATTTCCGATCTGACTTGTCCGGATGTTCGACTGCAAAACGGACTTTTCGATTGTGAACGTAAAATTCAATTCCCCAGGCTGCTTGGGTTTGGTGAGTTGAAATCCCATCACAGCCGTAGCGATCGAGGACACCCATAATCTCAGCTCTTGATCGCTCAACTGGAACCGTTGTCTGACTTGCATAATGAGCCACTTTTCCGATTTCCTTTCAGTAACGTTCTTTAAAATAATGACCGGGTAACAACCCTTACCAGGTCATTCAAACATCAGTAAATTCAATCCGCGTCACCGGCGTCGACGGGACCACTTTATATTTCTTACAAAAGCAATTCACAAATTCTTTGCCGGACAGATGGGGGTAGCCTTCACGAGCTGCCTCCTGTTGACCGTATTCATGGTTGTGTTCCATTTTGCTCAGTGCTTCTTTTCGGACGGAGACGACGCGAATCACCTTGATCGTGACACCGAGTTGTCCTTGAGTCCTTACGGCCGCTTTGAGTAATGCACCTGGCTGCAGATCACGGAAACCAAAAGTCCGTCTCACATCTTTTGAAATCTTCACCGAAGGATCGGCCGAAACTGTGACACAGATCCCGATCACCGGCAATTTCCAGGAGTGCGTCATCGTTTCCACACCAGCGTCGTCACAGTGCTTTGCCCCTGATCGAGTGCCGCAATTTAAGTGGGCAAGAGTTTCTAAAACTGAGACCTGCTCCCTATACCACCTACGAAAATATTCCGTCCTTCTCAGTCGGTGTTTTCTGAGATGCGCCAGAGGACGCCGGTGGGGTCGGTCAGGATGAAGTCGCGCATGTTCCAGGGGCGTTGTTCGGGAGGTGAGAGTTGCACGTGGTACTTTTCGGCGAGCTGTTGGTTCTGGACGTGAGCCCACCAGGCATCGACGCTTTTAACGGAGAGATGCATCATAAAGTTTTCTGCATGCTGTTTCACATAAAATTTTTGCAGCAGGAACGTACAGTTCCCGTGATGAAGATAGGCCAGTTCATCGGACGACCAGGGAATTGTGAAGCCGAGGTCCTCGTAAAACTGTTTCGACAGCGCAAAGTCTCTTGCGGGAACAAATGCTTTCAGTTCGACGGTTTCCAGATCGTCCATTGATTTGCTCCTGTTACGGATTTAATAGTCAGAACTTTCAGAATGTCAGTCCGACGGCCCAACACAAACAAAGACAGGATTTAATAATCCGTTCGATCCTGCTGAGGTACGTTGCGCAACGCAGGCCATTCAGCAAATGCCAGGAAAAACAAGAGGACAATATTCAGAACCGGGAACAGGACAGCCAGGCTGATCCAGCCGGGGAAGCCTGCCTTGGAACAGATCATCCAAAATGGAAATATCGCAAGTCCCACTACAAGAATCCCGATGATGAGCATCTCAAAGAAGCCGGGCATGAAAAGATCTCCTATTGCTGAATTGATTAAAGTCAGAATGTAGCGCCGCATGATGACCTGCCTGTCGCTCGACAGTTGTGATCAGGTCAGATCTATTGTGATCGAGGGTATACCACAAATCAACAAAGACGCTTAAGTTGTCCAATTGGAATGAGTTCCAGGCAGAGCAGGGCGCACAAAAAAACGAGCGGGAACCGTAACTTTGATTCCTGCTCGTTTTTGATGTATTTGACACCAGGACGGGTGTGCCTGGAGAGATCCTTAAAAATGCCTGCTTTTTAAGGAGAATGGGCACGGGCGGGATCGAACCGCCGACACCAGGATTTTCAGTCCTCGTAACTCCGAGTACTGGAATAAGAATCCTGTTATGCTGGCTCAACAACCCGAGACTTTGAATAGCCTGGGCCAATCTAATGGGCTTGACCACTTGACTGTTTTACACCAGTTTGGTCCACTAGAGAGTTAGGGGTAACAAATTCAAATAAAAAGTATTCTCATGGAAACTCAGAGGTAAGTCTTTTAATTTGACACTTTAACTCCGTTGGAAATTTAAGCTTTATAAAGAAAGATTTTTTTAAATTTACCTATCTATTTACAGATAAATCTTTACTTACCGTACCTTTGTCGTGATTCCAAAAACGATTTTGATAATCGCTTATAAATTGAATCTACAAAATACTTAGACACCTAAATGACGGTTGATGATGAATAAATCCAATAAGTTTTTTGACTCCGAAACTCGTGAAGCACTTGTTCGACTGAGTCCTTATGTAATAATCATTCTCACCCTAATACCTGTACCTTTTATGGCAGCCATACCCGAAGTTTTTTCAAGATCTACAACAACATTCTACTTGTCGTTGGGTTCATTCAACATACTTTCAGCTTTTGGTATCTTGATGCTGAGATATCTAAAAACAAAACCAAAGGAATACCAACAACAAGCTAATTTATCACGCAAAGAACTCACTAACCAATTAAAATGTATTTCAGAAATTCACGATCTTGTTCGTAGAATTAAAACACAAACTGATATTTCTGAGCACGTCTCTTCTGTTTGGACGGACGTCGAACGTCAACAAGTAGTCTCTTTATTAAGTGACTCCATTAAAGATACTTTGTCAGGTTCTTTTCTGGAGTCTATAGAACAGAAATACGGCAAGACCATTTTCTCAAATTATCAAAATACTAGACTGAATGAGATTTGGGTTGACTCTAAATCTAGATTGCAAAATGAAATAGAATCGTTGTCTCTCCGTTCTAATATCAATCTCGTAATCGGTGTCAGCACTACATTACTAGCTGTGGTGTTACTCACATTTATTGTCCTTTCTGACGAGTTTAGTTCGACAGATATCGGAACAATTTTGATTCACTTTTTACCACGGTTATCAATAGTAATTTTTATAGAGACTTTTTCTTACTTCTTTCTTCGACTGTATAAGTCTGGTCTTTCCGACATAAAATACTATCAAAATGAGTTAACGAATGTCGAAGCTCGACAGTTAGCTCTTGAAACATCATTATTTGAAAATATTACTGATCGGTCACATTCTGTCATTACAGAGCTTGCTAAAACTGATCGTAATAATTGCATTTCACAAAACACATCTGATAGTATTAATTCTTCAGTAGACCTGAAAGACTTAGAAGT
The DNA here is from genome assembly GCF_007754425.1 of Gimesia fumaroli. Classification (NCBI taxonomy): domain Bacteria; kingdom Pseudomonadati; phylum Planctomycetota; class Planctomycetia; order Planctomycetales; family Planctomycetaceae; genus Gimesia; species Gimesia fumaroli. The sequence continues at coordinate 3,648,506 of NZ_CP037452.1, read as the reverse complement.
GATCGTACGAAAGTTATCTAATATAGTTAGCAAAGCATCATCGGAATAATTTCGATGGCTAGAATCAGAGATTTATTTAATTTTTAGGATAAGTTTTTGATCATCCCTTAACCAAGCGTCTGGATGCTTATCATCCAGACGCTAACGAAATAATCCATCAAACAGCTACAGGCCGTTCATACTTCATCAGCTCACCACGTTTCGCCGCTTCGATCCGCCGGGCCGCGATCTCGCAATATTCCTCTGATGCCTCGAAGCCGATCGCCTGGCGTCCTTCCAAAGCTGATGCGACCAAAGTGGTGCCCGATCCGCAGAATGGATCCAGTGCGATTCCGCCTTTCGGCACGCATTGGACTAGGCGTTGCATCAATTCGGTCGGCTTGCCGGTCATGTGGTGTTTGTCTTTCTGTAAAACCGGGATCGAATAACAGCCGTCGAATGGTCCCCGATCGGTTAGCCTGGGAACCGCTCCCTTGGTTCCCCAGGGGATATATTCGCATTGATGCCGAAAGAATCCTTTATGTGGAGCACGTGCACCGCGGCCTTTGTTCCAGCTGATCAATCCCTTGAAACAAAACCCGCCGGCCTGCAGGGCATCGATCATTGTCGACAGCTGTCGCCAGTCGGTAAATACCAGGCCGTAGGCTGTCTCTTTGCAGGCCCGTAATGCCTGGCCGATCCAAAGCGAACACCAGTATTTGAACGACCGCTGGTCGCGAAAATCACCACCAAACGAGGGACGTCCTAGCGTGTTACCGCTATGGCAGTACTTCTTGGACGGATCCGCGCCGACCGCGGTCCCGGCCGCTCCGGAGCAATAGGGGGGATCCGAGATCAAGGCATCGAATACTGAATGCGGCAGATTGCTTCCCAGCTCCAGCGAGTCACCTTGATAGATGGCAATTCCCTCTGATTCAAAAAACGGTTTACCTAGACTCAATTTCACCGCTTCTGCCTGCCGATACTTTTTAAGTGACAAATTCTTCCGTGTCATCACAAACATTCCTTGCGCGTACAACTGCGCGTTGTGACCTCTTACCAGGTCCGCTCGTAGTTCAGGGAGCGTCGACTGTTTCCGCAGCCGGCGTTCCCGTTTCAAAAATTATTCCACACAATCCTGATTCGTGGTCAGCTCCTCGACGTTGTCTTTGACGTAACGTTGCGTCGTCTGAATTGAAGAATGCCCCAAGGCCCGCGCCGTCGCGTGAATGTCTTTCGTTTTGGAATAGACCTGTGTCGCGTGTTCGTGTCTGGTCAGATAGAGGACCAGGTCATCGGCCAGATTGAGCCGCTTCCGGAGCCGGTAAAACGTTTTTGACAATGTCGCCGCCGTCCAGGGACTGCCCCGCGGACTGAGAAACAGAGGACCTTCCGTGCGATCGCCGATCGACGCGTCGATCAATGCTCCCAGCTTTTCCCCAACCGGGATACGACGTGCCTCGCCGGTCTTCTTGGCCGTCTTGTGATCGGAGAGAACGACCATCCGTGAATCGTCGAACGTTACCAGATCCGCAATCATGGCGCGTGCCATTTCATTCGGCCGGCAGCCGGACTGCCGGAGTGCTTTATAAACGAGCCGAAAGGCCGGACTCGCCGCCCGTAACAAGAGCTCCCGTTCTCGCTCATTGGGCAGGCGCTCCCGCCGCCGGCCTTTCGGTTTCTTCATCCGCGGAGCAACCCGCTCCTGCAGCTGTTTGTTTTCAATGCCCCATTTCTGCAGGTTTTCGAAAGCCGTCATCAACAGACGGATCGTGTCCGGAGCCTTTTCGGATCCATCCTGTTTCAGCTTGACCTGGTCGAAGTACTCCTCAATTTCAAACGGTTCCAGGTCGGAGAAACAGCGATTGTGGAATCGCTCCAGGAACGGTTTCAGATTCTTCGTATACGTTTTCAGAGTACTTGGACTCATGCCGGCTTTGACGTGCTTCAGATAGGCCGTCACGAATTCCTGAACTGTTTGTAGTTTGGCCATCCATGCCCCTTTCAGCAGTCATCCTCAACCACTTCACCCACTGTATAAAACTCTCCCGTCTCTTGATTGATGGCGATGTCGTGTTGCGTCCTCCGGATTTCATATTTCCAAATCACGTCGCCTTCCGGAGAGATCTTTTGCACATTCAAGGGAAGCTTTATAGAACTGACCTCGTAATGCCGACCGGCCAGATACAGATTGCCATCTGCGTCTGAATCGATCGACCGCATGTAAGGGAGTAAATCAGAATAATCATTGTCTTCATCGTCCCAGGTCACAATCGGCACACTCCAGACTTCAACACCATCGAGCGTGTATTTTCGGAGGGTTTGGTCGATTGCTGCGTAAACGTAGATGTGGTCATCGCGGTAATGAACTGGCTGATAGAAGGGGAACGTTGATTCTCCTAACGATTTAAACCACTGCAGCGCGCCCGACGAATTGAATTTCTGTAAGGTGCCGTAGCTTGTGCTGGTGTCGCTGTCATTCACAAAGGTACCGTTGGCGTAGATGTTGCCATCGTCGTCAACAGCCACACCGCGCACGTGAGAAAAGGTCGAGCCAGGCATATCAATAGCGCTTTGCTGGACCAGATCCAGATCATAAATCCAGATGACGGGATTCTGGTATGTCGTGTAAGAGTAACCCGGTACAACTCCCTGAGACTGAGTCCCGCAATAAATGCGATCGCCTTTTACAATGAGATGATTGATGGGGAAGGGAGCGTCGTCATCGTCAACGATTTTGACCAGATTCAAGTCGGAATCATATTTTTGTAAATTAAACCGGCTCAATCCATTTGGACTGGTCAAGAGCCAGGTGCCACCGACATAGACATTATCATCAGCATCCAGATCGAGTTGACGCGCTTCGCGCAACTTTTCGAGCGTTACCGTCGCGAGCACATTACCATAGGGATCGAATTTTAATAGCTCTGGTCGAACTTGTGTTTCGATTCCTTCAATGTCTTTGTCAGCCCAGTTATGGAGTGCAAACACAGCACCGTCCGACGCGACTTTTACACTCACGAACCCCTGTAGGACAGATTCATCAAGAGGCTCTGTAGGGGAATCGCGTTCTGCGAGATCCGAGTTTGCTCTGAAGACTCCGGGAATCGTGTAATGCCAGTGCAGATTACGGTCTGCATCAAACTTGCGAATGCTCATCAGAGTGCGACAATCCCAGCGTCCCCACCATCGGCCCCACCTCTTATAGCCTTCGATGATCTCCCCCTGGGGAACCCAGGTTCCCGTATAAACCAAGGCGAAGCGACTGCCGGCAGTCTGGGTGAGGTCATAAATCAGGTTATCTTCCTGATTGTCTTCTTCGATTTTAAACTCGCGCAGGTATCGGCAATACATTACATTGCAGCCATGTCCTTCAAGGGGATAGTTTCCCTCGTCGTCTGCCGCGGTGATGAACCAGGCTCGCTCTGTCGGTCGGCCTGGCTCATGAATTGATTTCTTCGGTCTAACCGTCAAGGACTTCACCCCCGACTTTCAGTTCGCGAGCGATGTACCACTGCTTCCCGATCCGCTCCCCGATCACAATCGCTTTTGAATTCGCGATCTTCTGTCCTCCAGCGAGATCGATCTCCCTGGTCGTAGTATCGAACGTCACTGCCTGTGGCTTTGTTTCCACGTCCTGAACTGTGAATTTGACATTGGAAAGCAGCGTCGCCTTGTAAACATAAATCTTGTCTGCCGTCAGCTCATCATAATTCTCTTCGTCGATGATTTCCGGCAATTGGAAGAAGTCGATCGAGTGAGGGGAATCGGTTTCATAGTTCGTTTTTTTAGGCCGGATACGGACATCATTCATCATTTGATCTCCGATTTTGGTTGTTCCTCTTTGAACGATTCCAGCAACAGCTCGGTCCGCTGTTCTTCGTTGTAGAACTCATTGATTCCGATGATCTGGGGTAGACGTTTCCCGGACTGGTCCGGATTCTTGGCATTGAGATCGAGGTTGCGGCCGTTGACCTGGTCAATCAGTTTGCCGAGCTCGTATTCTGGATGATCAACGCCCTCCAGAGTAAGCGAGCAGCTGAGCAGCGTTACATCCTCGATCGCGACTACTTTCTCGGAAAAAGCCTGAAGATCCGTTTCGTCGTCGGTATCGTTGTTCTCATGCAAGAGTTTGTCTTTCATGATCGACGGCTGGATCTGGTTTGATTCGGGAATCGTCCCCAGCAGCGAGATCACACGCCAGTGATATTGTGCTGAGAGATCCATGAACAAAGTCAAATCAGCCGCGTTGGGAGATGTATTCGTCCGATCGACTTCGACAACGCGGCGTTTGTCCCCCTCGACAACCGCCGTCACGCGCACGCGTGCCTTTGTTGGATCCTCATTCACCAGGGACCAGAGACCGTCCGGAGGCGTGGAACCTTCAAAGTAGATGCCACATTCTTTTTCTAAGACTGAAAACGGCCATTCCACCCGCTCCCACTTCCCATCGGGATTTTCATCATCGGCCAGATCCTCATTGAGCCACTCAACCACGACGCCATTTGATTCCCCGTCTGGATTTTTGGAAAAGCATTCTTTGAATTTGCGGCGTTTGAAATTATCAACTTCTGAATCATCTAGCCCCAGCTGGATGGCCAGTTCCTGGGCTCCGTCTCCGTCGATATCAGCTCGCAGCGAGTCGTGATCTCGCGCTTCGTTCAACATCCATTTACGACCGACATCACGCTTCGATTCGAAGAGGGAACCATCGCCCCCTTTTTCAAGTTGATGCAGGTCCAGGTCATCATCGTCTTCAGACCAGCCCTTATACAACTCGAATGTGGCTTCCAGTTCAATTGGAGATGTGACCGCGATGATCCGGTTGGCCAGGTCTCCAATATTAAAGGTTGCTCGATATTCATCGAGATTGGTCAACAAGTTGTTGATCGTCTCGCCTGGTCGATTCATATAAACCGAAACCGTGTCTCCCGATCCGCGTTTCGCAAATTCGATAAAGTGCAGTGTCTCATCCAGCAGATTGATTTCAGAGCGCACATACCAGAAATAACCGTAGGGATTGACCAGGAGGTCCAGGGCCTCGGGCAGAGGAGTTCCCATCGGAATCCGGATGTCGGATAGTTTCAGATCATCGTCAAACGTCTCCCGCAGATCTGCGATCGTCGGAAACTCGTAATAATCATTCGACCCGACGTGTTGGAATAGATAGAAGACCGCTTCGGCCAGAGTCCAGCGAACGGCTGTCGCCTCCTGGAACGCTTCTGCATCCGCTGTCCTGACGGATTCGGGATCGATGAAGGAAAACACCGGCGGATCGCTTTGAGAGGCCTGTGTCGGCTCTGCGCGGTTGTTTTCGGTCACATCATCGATGATCGGCTGGAACACGATGTCGGCGTGAATCGGATCCTCAGTATTCCACTGTTTAAAATGATAGATCGGTTCGCCGAAGAGCCACTCCTCCTGCCGGGCGATCAGCGTCACGTATTCATTGTTCTCCGTGATTGCCTGGCTTTGTTGTGTCACAACTCCCCAGGCTTTCACGATTGTGAGATAGCCCTCCGGATCATAGGCACGGACCTCCAGAATCCGATTGTGGCCGGTTGGCGTGGTGGTATCGATCAAACGACCGGTTTTACTCAGATCGTACGTGCAGACAATCGCGTCAACACGATCGCTTCCGCGGGAACGTTTGATCGATTCGAGCTGCAGCGTATCGACGCGATCATCGAGCGTTGGCTTGCTGCCATCGTTGGGACCGAGCAGAACGACATATTCGACGGCCGTTCGCTTGATCAGATCCGTGTCATTGGGAGGTGTAGAGACCATCAACAGCCCTCCGCTGTCAAACTACTGACCGCCGGCGGTCCCGCGGAGTCGGCCGTCGCTGTGGTCGTGTCCAGGACGGCCGTGGTGGAACCGTTCTCGGCGGTCAGTTGAAACGTGTATGCTGTCGCATCGGTCAAGCTGGGAACGTCCAGCTCATAAGACCGCTTGCCTGTGTGCGTGACAGCGACCGGATCCACTGATCCCGGCCCCGCCGTTTTTGTGATCACGAATTGCGACGGCTGCAGGCCGTCACGCACACTGTCGTACACAAAGCGGAAACGGAGCGTTCCCCCGTCTCTCTTCTCAACGCGCAGGAATCTTCCGCTCCCGCGGATTTCGTTGACTCCGTTTCCGCTTCCGTCTGTCTGTAAAGCTTGCGGCCGATAGATCGATTCGTTTTCGATATCACCCTCGTGTGTCCGGACCTGAAAATAAATCTCCTGGCCGTAATAGGCCGCGGGGATGGTGTAGGAGAATTGCGCAGTCGGGCTTTTGATCGTTTCGACGTACGTCGTCTTTTGTACGGAGGCCGCTCCGAAATCGATTTCGGAACCCCAGCAGAGAAAATCGCAACCGTTCAGAATCTTCGATCGGCGATATTGAATCGCCGTCGCACTCCCGATCCCGACATACAGCGCAGCACCCAGGCCGCCGGCAAATGGCCGATGATGGTAGACGTAGTTCATTGAGGGATCGTAGATTCGCATGATTAGGGGACAACAAAGAAAGGTTTTGTGACGGTCCAGGAAACGCCATTCTGAGTGATGGTGAATTTCGCCCGGTATTGGCGATCGTTCTCCAGAGCCGGATTGGAAAGGGAGTGTGTGAAAATGGATTGTGAGTTGACGTTACCAAAGTCTCCGGTCGTAATGCTCAACGCATCCGAGCCGGCATCGATCTGTCGGATCTGGCAGGCACACGTTGCCGCGGAAGTGAGCGCGACGACTTCGCCCTCGTCCGATTCCAGCCAGGCTTGCAGCTCCAAAACGACGCCGCTGGTTGTATCCGTCGAAACACCGCATTGAATCCGGAATTTGTTGAGTCCTTCCTTGCCAAACTGAACCGAAAATCCGTTCGGCTGTGACCGTGGTGTATCAGTTGCCGGAGCAGGGGAGCCGCCGGCCTGTTCAAAGGCAATCAAAGTACAATGCTCGATCGCGGCTGTGTTGTTGATCGTCGCCAGGTCTAACGAGGCGATGTACTGACTTTTCCCGGCCCCGCCGGCATTGGGATATTCAGTCGCTGCGAGGTAGGGTTTGACCGCCGCTCCCAGATTCGCAAACGCCAGGACACCGGCGTTGAAATCGAACACCTGGCCGACGTTGTTGAAGATCACGAAATAGATTGTTTTGCCGGAGTCATCCAACCGGACGAGAGGTTCCACACTCATAATCAAGTCCTAGTTCAGTTTTTGTAATTCCGTATCGTTTCGATGTTGAGCGAGTCCGCCAATGGAATGATCCGGCCCGTATAACTGGCGTTCAATGCTCTCTGCTGTCAGACGTTTGATCTCTTCGCGTAGATGGGAACCGTGGCCGCTGTTGACTTGATCATTCGAGAGAGACGGATTGTGGAGCCGTCGCAAGGCGATGACTTCCTGCATCGCTACTGCTTTGAAACCGGCTGTAATGCACCGTTGGTAAAACTCACTGTCTGCCCCCGCCGTCCAGGGAGCCATGCCATTACAGGCTTCATAGACCGATTTCTTCATGACGGCCGTCGAATTCACGATCGCCCCTGAAGGCGAGGCCGCATAGACCTTTCCGGAAAAATGATAGGGTTTCAACGTGAGTGCCTGTCGCATGCGTTCGCTGCCATCTTCATAAGCAACAAACTGTTCCATAGCACCACCGACAATGTCGAACCCTTGATCCAAAATCTGCAGGCTTTTATAGAGCCGCATCGGTAGGGCGATGTCGTCCGAATCCTGATTTGCAATGAAATCGTGTTCCAGATAATCAAACAGTCGGCTATACGTGATATAGGGACCGACCGGACCATCGACGTTTTTGTAGAGTCGCACGTTTTCCAGGCGTGCGTACTTCTGACCAACCGGATCCCGTTCCATTCCGTCATTGATCAAATGGATGGTGGTCGTAACAAAATTCTGATTGAGGATCGATTTAATGGCATCATCCAGATAGCGGTAATTCGGTCCGCTATAAGGGATGATCACATCGCAGGAGAACGATTTCCGATACTTGCTGGCTTCGACCGGACTGGTGATCTCCTGAATGATGGGGTGTTCTTTGATCTTTTTCGGTTCGGGAGCCGGGGGAGTGACTTCCTCCCAGTTATTAAAAAATGGAATTTCCTCAGGGAATCTCGCTTTGATCAGGCTGCTTGCTTCCGCTGCTGAATTCACGGGCATTGATTCGAACTGACGAGAGAAATCCGTCAAGACATCGCCTGGACGAACAAAGAGGATCGGTTGCGTGTAACCGGATTTCAGAGCCGCACGGAGCTGTGCTTCCGTGCGGCGACTGTTTCCGACTGTGAAAATTCCGACAACGGATTTTTTATTCTTGGTTAACATGGGAGCCTAACTTGAAATTCAGGAGATAAAGACGGGACTTAGAAACTGGAATAATCGACGAGGGTGATCGTTTTTGTCGTGACGCCGACGCGGATCTTGCACATCAGGTCTCCCTCGTCGCCGCTGTCCGTACCGTCACTGAGCCAGAGATAACCCTCGCCATCGACCGGATGCGGGTAAGGATCGGCTGATTGTGACGTTAATCGAATTGATGAAAGCTTCGCGATCCCTCGAATCAAGACATCATCCTCACAGACCATTGGTATTTGAGGTCCACATACACCTACGTCGAAACGAAACGTATCGATTCCGTCAATCGAGATACCGCAATTTCTTGTGTTCCCAAAATAGAAACCGGAATCTAAATAATCATTTCTCGTAATCTGTGGTGCAGCAATATTTGCCGCTTCAGCCAAACCGCCGCCGGGGATGTCGAAGACGAACTGTGCTGATTCATCAAAGTGATTTGATCCATCGGCAAGGATGACTCCATCAATCAGATTTCCATAGGTGATCTTTTTGTGAGCCGAAGCGGAGTCATCATAAAAGGCGAACAGGTCACCATTGGCGATGTCTGTTTCCGCTGTCAGCTCAGAAAAATTAAGATTTAAAGTTACATTACTTGAAAGTGTACCGCCTCCGGAGAGACCGACTCCCGCAATGACCTGAGTCGACGTCGGCACAAATCCCCCTGTGATCCCGTTAAGGAATTCGGACCGAGTCTGTTTGCGATGCGCCCCGGCCGAGGCGTCATAAATGGCGATCAAATCAGAATTGCCAGGCGTTGATTCGGCTGTCAGTCCGGTAATATCAAGATCGATCGTGCGATCAGCCCCCAGATCACCTCCTCCGGTAAGGCCGACGCCAGCCGTAATGGTCCTGGCTGTGGGAACGCCGAGACCGGCCAGAAACTGTGCGCGGGTCTGTTTGCGATGTGCAGATGCCGAGGCATCATAGATGGCGATGGTATCTGCATCGTTGGCCGTCGATTCGGCCGTTAATTCATCAATGGACAGATCAATCGTGCGATCGTCTGAAAGATCACCACCTCCGGAAAGGCCGATGCCGGCAGTGATCACACGTGTGGTTGGGACACCAGAGCCACCACTCACACCAGTCAGGAACTCGCCGCGCGTCTGTTTTCGCATCGCCCCGGCAGAGGCGTCATAGATGGCGATCAGATCAGAATCCGAATTACTGGATTCAGCGGTGAGTGAGTTGATATTGAAGTCCACCCCGGCCCCGTTTAGCTGAACCGGATCCAGATCGTCGGTACCGACAATGTCTTCGCCATAGTGGTTACTGATCAACCAGACGGTATCCGTGTTTTGTGTTCCCTGCTCAATGCAGAAAATGTGACCAGAAACAGAGAATCCGTCCTGGAAATCAATCGGACGTGTCCAGGCCCCCGGATCAGAGGCTGCGGCCGCGACCACATCCCAGGGACCGTTTTCTTTCTTATCCGTCTGACCGGCTAAAAAGACGCGTGCAGTATCGCCACAAAACACACCGTCGATGACCTGTTCGTCAGCGAGTGTCACATTGCTGGTTGCGACTGCGAGACAGGCCAGCTTATTGACAACGTAACCGGAGCCGTTTCCGGACTGCAGCTGCCAGTTGCTGCCGTCATGTTTCAGCATGACGAACCCGTTTGCCGTCAATTCGTGATCAGTTCCGCAGGGCGTCCGGATATTCCCGACGTCGTGCTGCAGCACGACAGCTCTGGCCGCGCTGGCTCGACTCAGTAGCAGAACGTCGCCGGCAGAGCCGCCATTGATCGTTGCCAGGTTATCCGTGACGGCGTCGGCTTCCGTGTCGATCGTGTGTACGGAATGAGTAATGGTCACCGCTCCGGAGTCGATGGTCAGTTCACCTCCGGGAGTAAGATTGAGTTGATCCATTTGCTCGACTGAGCTAGGTAGATCGATACATACTTTTACCACTTGTCCGCCTCCGTGCGTTATTGAATCTATTGAAATGAATGGGGGTGTGAATCGTTTACTGAGGTTACGTTCCCAACAGAAAAGCGATGATTCGCTCAGGGATCGTTCGAGCAGCCAGACGTTCTGCTTCCTTCTGACGTTCCAGTTCCTGATCGTGTTCTTCATCCACTTCCGCTTGAACTGCACGACGTTTTAAATCGATATAATCGAATGCCTCTTTAAAACTCCGTTCATCAAAGGTTTTTACTTCGTGTTCTAGAAACTGGCCTTTGACAGGATTGTCATTCTCGTCGATCACTTCGACGGCCGCTGTGTAAGTAACTCTTACCCGGACCTGTTTTTTGCACTGTGGTTTCTTTGGGTTCTGATCTACCATGATCTTCCTTTCCACTCCCTGTAATGAGGTTCCAAAAACTGGAGGCCATCAACATGATGAAGGCGGCGACCGTGCTCCAGTACAGTTTTTTCTTGCGGGCTTCCGAGCTTTTCAGCTGCTCAACGTCACCGATCAGACCGCGGTCCTTGGTGTCCTGGCGTGGATTTCCGTTTAACACCAGGTGCTGCGTATCGAGAAGTTGTTCAATTTGATACATGCGTCTTTCAGAAAGATCGTTCTGATGCTTCATATCGCGTTGCATCAGCTCAATATTCTTTGAGCATTCATTCATCGACTGCGCACAATCACTAACCGACGCCGCGCAATCGTCGGTTTTTTTTTCGATCAATTCGAGCCGCCGGTTGAGTTCGTCCATTATCCGCCCCCATAACTAAAATCAACGGTCACGACGGCCGACTCTTCAGCCAGCGTAAACCGGCTGCCGTCCGCATTAAACGCGACATCATCCGGAGGCAGCAGACTGTCGACCGTGACTTCCGTCGCCGTCCCCGCGTTACCAGCTGGTTCGCTATTATCGCGGGGCGTAATCTTGAATTTGTGCTGACCGGAGCCGTCCAGGTAGGGAGTCTCCCACTCATAATCGCCGTCGCCGACAAAGTGCAGCCGTTTGAGCACGTTCTCCGGATCCACTTCGCCGCCCGGCTCGGTTGATCCTGTGATTTCAAAGTGATCGGAGTCGACGGGATAGCCGCTGGCCGACCAGCGGAGCACGTACCGATTCGCCGGCAGCCGGCCGAACTGATCGCCGTAATCGACGGAACCTTCACCATCCGAGACCGCAGCCAGCATCAGAGTCGCCGGCGTTCCTGTTGTCGGGTTAAATTGAAACGTGATGCGACGTTCGGAAGCCTGTCGCGTATGACCGACCAGGCAGCGTCCCGCGTAGAGCTGATGCAAGCGGTCCGTGTAAATTGTGCCGAATTCGACCATCAAAGCCCGCCGGCCCGCCCAACCGATCGACTTAATCCAGACGCCATCCAGTAATACGCTCATGGTGTCAGCTCCTCAAAAATGAGTCGAATCTTCTTCCACCAACCTTTTTCGTAATCGTAAAGCGGCCCCTGTATCGGTTCCTGGCGAATGAATAGCACATCGTCGAATGTGGTCCCCAGGCTGTCGACCAGCGTTCCTTTGACTCCGATTTGTGCTGTGATCGCACGCAGCATCGTGTTTAACTGGCTGATATTTGAATAAGTATTATACAACCAGTGTTCACAGGTAATCTCCCGCGTCGCGATCCCGCCATCAATGACAGTCGCGCCTTTGACGCCGAAGATTTCGTTCTTCTGAGATTTCAAAACGGGGGTTCCGAAGATCAGATCTTGATGAATGCCAGGGAAAGTCAGACCGGCGTGGACCAGTGGTGCACTCATTTTGCCGGCCTCGCTAATGCAGATGAGGCCCTGGGACCGTTGGGAGCGGTTGACGTATCGGACGTCATTTTCACTTCAACCTGGACCGGTTTTTGAGTAGCCGCCGGTTTTTCGTTTTGCTGCTTCAGAGCGGCCGTGTTCTCTTCCAGGGCTTTGGTGAGACGATCGTTTGATTCCTGTTGCTTTTTGGGAACTCCTATGAAATCTTTAACGCCCTGGTCGTAGCTGCTGGTGTTGTAATTACCTGTGTCGAAACTATCAAAGTTCCACCAACTTCTACTTTTTCTAGCAGGCTGTGGAGGTCGGTTTCCATTTCCATATTGAGATGCAGGCTTAGATCGATCATCTACATTATCGTTGACTGCATCAGAAACAGATCCCCAACTCCAGGGATTGATAATATTTAAAGCTGTGTCTGAGTCGATCCCTAAGTATCTAGCAGTATTATACCCTTTTTCGTTGATATCTCTTCTTAAAGGGGACAAGCCTTCTCTTTCTGCGAGTTCTTCCAGTTCGAGTTTTTTTAAATCGTCCTGTTGATCCTGTTTAAAACGCCGCCTTTCCAAACGTACCTTTGCTCTCCGTGACGCAGCATTTCTTCCGGAGGTGGCTTCATCGACATCATCAAGAAACTGCTTTGTATTGTTCTGAATCGGAAACGAATCTTTGACTTTTTGGCGATCATTAATCAAAGCTTCTGCAGCCGCGATCGTTTTCTCACCAAAGATCTGATTCAAAACACCTTTGCGATCTTTTTCGGGTACTTTTTCTATACCAACTGCCAGGCGATCAAGAATGTCAGTAAAGCTTTCCCCGACAAAATCGACGTCTTCTTTCTGCAGTCCGAGTTTCTCTAACGCTTCAACCTTTGGTTTCTGATCTTCCGTTACAGTGCTCAATCGCAAGACGAAATTTCGAAAGCCGGTTTTCGCTTCTGCTGCGGGGATCTGGTCAACGAGAGTTGACATCCCGCCGAGCTGATCTTCAACCGTCAGCATGCCTTTAAATATCGATGATACTTTTGACAACTCTGTCAGGTCAGGGAGTTGCAAGTTTGTACCTCGGAACAACGCCTGAACTTTACGTCCCACTAATGCGACGTTCTCAGCGTTCTTTTCGAGTCCCTGGGATTGAAGATAGCTCGCTAGTGCTTTTGCCAACTCTGCCGGATCTACTTCTTTGCCAGTAATATTACTCGCATTCAGGATCCTCAGGAATTCTTCCAGAGATCCACCGGTAGCTTCTTTAGCTGTGAAACCGGACGAGACGAGTTGAGTAGATGCACCACTGGCCTGTTCTGAAGTAAATGCCTGGCGTTCGGCGATTTCAAGGACTCTTTCCTGTGCTTCCGTTCCCTGGATTCCTCGAAGCCCAGATTGAACACGCAATTTACGGAAGATCTCGTCAAACTTCTTGCCGACTTCTTCAGTCTGTGTGAGGATCTCCCTGTTTTTGTTCATCAGGATTCCAGCAGCTCCGGCGACCGAAATATAACCACCAACCATTCCAGCTAGACCACTACTCATTCCCCTGAAGAAACGACCAGACTGCTGTTTGTTTCGCGATTGCTTTCTTCCTATTTTATCCAGTTCTTCATTAAAGGCAGCGACCGACTGCGTACTCCGTCTCCAGGCAGAGAGCATCTGCGCCTCTTTCGCAGTTAGAATCGTTTCGACTTTATTCACCTGGAAACCTATTTTACAAACTGAAGTAGAACGTAATCAGAAAGTGTCGGATTGGCTACTTGACCGCGGGAGAATGCGACGGCGTGTAACCAGAGGGGATTCAGACTGAACTGTTTTTTTTTAACTCCTCGCGTATCTGAAATAATTGTTCGAGGTCAGTTGTTTTACACATCGCTCCAAACAGATTCTCATCATTGAACAGTTGCAACAAGGAAACGATCTGAGGACAGATCCGGTAATTAACGGCCAGCATTTCTACGACATAATTAAATGCAGCTTTCTCGTCTAATTCCTTTTCCTCTCGAAACACCGCTTCGGCATGCTCCAGAGCCCAGAGCGTCCGATCATAGAGCGGCTTGCAACTGGCAACTGGGAAGCGGTCCAACTCTCCGCGCTCATTCAGACCCATATAATGCGGCATGCGCAGGGCATTCGGAAGAACCCACGTATTCCCGTCTCCCAATTGCAATGGGAAGCCATCAAACGTGATCTTCGGCAGACGCATCAAATCGAGGGGTGTTGGTTTCTGTCCTTTGTTCGTTCCGATCCAATATCGTTCGGCCGGTAGATTGCGTGCGGGATCAGGTATCGCCGGAATCCAGTCCTGCTGCTCCGGAAGATACGCCAGGCCGTCACCCGTCCAGCTGATGATCTGGCCGGGTTTCCCGCCCGGACCCGTCCCGGCCAGATCAGCAAAGTGAGGGCCATCATCGCCCTCTCTCAGCAGCATTTCCAAACCGACCTCGCGTAAGTGGTCGGGATTCGATGCGTTTTTGTGCGGGATGAAATAACTAATCATGAGGGAGTGGCATCCTGTAAAGTTTTGATATGGAGAGTGGCGTCGCCTCCGCTGGCATTCGTGGCAAAGAACGCCGTCACATCGGTTCCGAGTGGGTTCGTGTAACCGCAGTCCTCGTGCCAGACGAGCGGCTTGCCGGCTTTGAGTGTGATCGTGTCGTCGGGAGTCGTACCGTCGTTGGTTTCGACAATCAGATCCTGATCACTGACCATGTAAAGCAGCTTGAGCGCCGAGACGTCGATCGCAAGATTGATGGCCAGGTCGGTTGATGAATCGGCAACTGCAATCTCGGCATTCGCCTCAGAATCGGCAGTAACTACAATCTGCCGGGACAAGGGTGGTAAATTGCCAGAAGACCAGTCCTGGTTGATGGTTTGGATTGGCATTATTCGCTCCTGTTAACTTGATGGGATGGCGGAAGTCAGACTGACGGAGATCGTCCCGACTCCTGAGACGGTTACTTTCTGATCGACCGAGTTTTCACCTTGGCCGGAAACGTCGGTCACTTCATAGACGCCGGAACTGAACGTAATGGCGATATGGTTATTCGACGCGTCGGCGTAACCAATGCGGCGGTAATACTGCGTGATACCGTTGGTCATCCCGACCAGCCCACCACCAATCGAGTTCAGCAGCTTCAGATTGCGGCCAGTGAATTCCATTTTCGGTTCACGTTTGGTGATCGATCCCGTCGTGGCTGCGATGTCTCCGGATCCGCGCCAGTGATTGAACGTGAGACCGAAGTCGGTACTCATGTCCTGAATGTCTAAGAGTAACGTGTTCTCAAAGACAATCGGCCCCTGTTTGTAGAGCACGTTGACTGCCGGCGCCCCAGTGAGCGTCTGATCTACATTCACCACAAACGGCGCATTCGAACCGACGCGGAATGGAATGTAGGACAATTCCAGAGAAGCTGCTTCCTGTGAGTCCTGGCTACTGCTAATCGTTCGCGGGAGCAGCATCCCCCGCGTTGAATTGAGCGTAACGTGCTCAGCCGTGGTTTTGTAAGTACCCCCGTCGGCGCGTTGCTGGAACTGGATTTCTCCTGAAGAGGTTACCAGAAGAGCGTTCGTCGGGGAGACCGCTGTCAATACAGTCCCGATATCCCCCGTCGACATCCGGATTTCGTTCTCGCGAGCGACTTCGGCGATCAGAGCAGGATCGGGACTCCCGCCGGCCATCGCAATCAGCTTCTGGATATTGGACGAAAATCCGATGCTGAGCATATGATTCACGGTCAATGAATCGAACACGGCTGGATAGATTACATAGTTCTGCATTGCGCCCAGTGTCATGATCTGCCTCCAAATCGTTTTCGTTTGCGGACGCCTGGCTTGTTCGCCTGCATCGCGTAATGTCTGTGAATTTCGCTGTTGATGGTGCGTTGTTCGTCAGGAGCAATCGTCTCGATTTCACTGATAATCTGCAGGACTACCTTTTGATTGACTGACAACTCACGTTGTCCGGGCTGCGTTCGGAACCGGCCGGTACCGCCGCGGAAGGGGAGTCGCATGATCAGCCGGCTGCGTTTTTGTGTCGCTGTGACTTGTCTCATTGTGGTGACCTGGCGTTGTGTCTGTCCGCCCGTCAGACGGGGAGAAACGAGCGGAGGCAGGCCGAGCCGGTTTTTGAGGTCCTGATACGATTTGCGACCGACAAACGATCGCCGTTTCGCATATCCATACTTGGCAGCCGCGAACGACTGGAAGTGACGCGGGATGTGGTGCCGATGGTGATAAACGGCCGCATGTCGATTCGCCTCGCGCAGAAAGCGACCGTGGTCGCGCTGATACAAAGCGGGATCGCGTGGATAATCGACAGTCACAGATACGGTAGGACCGGCCATTTAAACCCAATGAAAAGTAAACGCAGCATGCATCAGTGGTTTTGATGCATACTTGGGATCATCTAATAACAGGGGAGTGCTGGATTTCTCCCATTTCGTCACGTGCAGGTAACTGAACCCGTTAGTCGGGTTCGGTGTGTTTGATTTTTTCAGTACTTCTTTCAGGACTTCACCGAGTTTATTTCGAAAATCGAGAATCTGATTTTTGGGATCGTCCTCATAATCCGGATTTGGCTCAAAACAGAACGTCACCTGGAGCGAGCCTCCCTGATCCAGATTGCGATTCATGAACTGCTCTCCCCAGTCATCGTCGTTGATGATCACGCCAGGAATCGGCCAGTTATTGCCGTCAATTCCCTGGTCGTAGTAGGGAAAGTGAATCTTCTCTTCCATTTCTGAAACCGACGCCACACCGCAAGCAGTCCTTAATGTTAGACAGTCAGCGAGTAGAATCGCCGTCTGTGCAAACGGAATGGATAGTGGACCTGTTGGTGTGACGTCGGGCATGAGGGGCTCCTAAAAGTGAACGCGGCCTGTATTCCGTTTGATATCGCTGATCGTCAGGAGTACGGTTTGTACGTTGGCGTCCTTGCCTTGGAACCCATTAAAAGACCAGGTCTCTCCGTTAATCAGAAATCGCCAGCCGTTTTCCGGATTGAAAGCCGTGCCGTTGGCAACTCGAGGTAAATCGACAATTGCCATTCGAGGCTGTGATTCCGCATTCTTATCGACGCGCAGGCCTTCGGCATCATCTTCCAGGAAGTCCCCTTTGACCGTGAACGGGGATCCTGATTCGGGATAGACTTTCACGTCGTCGGCGATTCCGGACGCATCCGACAACACCAGGTCGGCATTTGCTTGCATTAGATCTTTGATGCCCACTTTTTGTTTCTCCTTCTTAAACCCGAGCTCGTCCGTTAATGCCCGGAGCGGGGAACTGCCTTTATTCCAGCAGCCGTCTGGCCAGGTGAATTGCGTGCCTCCCCGGTCCATGACCGCAGGAAATCCGGCGACGTCGATCAGCAGGACTTTGTAGTTCTTGAGTAACCACTTCGCCCGCTCGCTTCGGCTGACGACTTCCCCCTCGAATCGTTTGCAGGGAGCGCAGTCTTGCCTGGTGAGAATGTAAAGTGTGGGCTGTTTCTTCGCCCGAGCTGGTTGAGCAGCTGGTGAGGCCTGTACAACAGGCATTTTGAATTGATCAGAGTTGTTGTGCGCGTTCGATGGACTATCAATCAAACAGCAGACGCCGATCGCGATGAGTAGAGCTGGTAAAACGAGAAACGTTTTCATTGAGTCCCCTCCGTGGGTTGTGAAAGAAGTGAATGTGAGATTGAGAACCAGGTAACATCCGTGTCACCTGGTCAACCGGAATCATTCCGGCTAATTCAAAAGGTTTTAGCTCAGTTGAGCTTTGACAGAACTGCTCCAAAGACCATAACCAACGTTTCTGGTTGATTCTGCTGAGACCATGATTTCCTTGTTGAAATAGTAGTGGTCTGAGTCTTCTCCCAGGATCACCAGATCAAGCGGTTCTTCTTCCTGGCGAATATACGAACTGCCATCATCGATCGAAACAATCAGGTCAGATTCAAAAGTCAGTCTCGGATTCGGAACCACTTCCAGGCTGAACTCCGCATCTGGAAGCGGATTGTCTTGGTTACCTCCTCCGACCACTGCTAGATTCTTCGAAGTGATCGTGGTATAAGATTCCCCCCACATACTGATCGGAACGAATGCAATGAATTTCATTGCATCCTCATTTCGTGGTTCATTCTGGTCGTCTTTCAAACTGTAGAGATGCTGAATGCATTTCATAAATACTTTCATCAACTCGGCAGCAGTGGGATCGGTTGCGTCTGCCACATTCAGAGCAAGGTAATCTGATGCATCGATCAGATTGGACTGAACCGGGCTTTTGCCTTCCTGGTGATTCTTGGCAAAGTACATTTTCTTGTCATAACACTGAGCACTCTCTCCATTGATTTGCAGATTGGAGATCAATCTTGCCCAGTTTTTTTGACTTGAACCGGCCAGTTCATTCACGCGTTTTCGGATCAGACCAACCTTATCTCGCTTCATTTCATGTTTTTTGACACGAATCGTCGCATCGAAATCAACATTTCGAATCTCATAATTGAAGTGCGACAACTGTTCGGCGTTTCGTCCGTTCCTCGATTCACGCATCGCAGGAACATGTCCAATACCGTGATAGTCTTCTACTTCCTGATCTGAATCGTAGAGAGTAGATACACGGTCTACCCATCCGGTTTTCTGAAGTCCCTGCAGACCTTCATAAAAGAAAGCGCGGATCCCGCGTTCTCCCAGTTTGGCAACACCGCCTCTTGTCGGTGAGTGACTCATCTTTAATCTCCTCTATTATTTGAAATTCTCTGCCCGCTTTCGATAAGGGACAGAATTAGAACTATAGAACTGGTAAAAGATCAGACGCGCAGAGCAGGGATATACAGGATTTTGATATCCATCTCACCGGCCGTAATACTGCTGAAGTCATCCGCACCAGTAACAGTAACCCGAGGTGTCACCGCAGAAGCCAAGTATCCCTGATTGGCAGAAACGGCAGCCGCTGCAGTCCCCACCACATCTGCAGCGACACAGCTACTGTCTGGTTTCGCAGAGAATCGGTCGACGTTCCCTGATTCCCCTACCTGGACTACTGCTGTAGTATTGCCAGTGAAACCGGTTTTCACGTCAGCTTGCCAGCCTAAAACGAGTGATCCTTCAGGGATCGAATTTGAAAAATCGATGTACCCAGTCGCATCAACGTCCGTGAAATCTCCAAAAGCAACGGTCTCAGCGAGCACGTTAAATTGCGGATTCGTATCGAATTCAACCAGGGCCTTTCCGGAGCTCAGGTAAGCGACGACTTTTCCAATTCGGAAACCGGACCGCAAAGAAAGTGTTCCGGAGTCCTGAGCATAGACCGGAGCCTCGATCACAGCATCGGTTAAAGCGACACCAGAAAGAGATGCTTCCAGATAGAATTTGCCGCGCAAACAACAGACATTCAAATCACCATTGGATCCACTACTGTTGTTCCGACCTTCCAGCGTGATGCCGGCGAACTTATCGCCGATGACAAACGGGCGCGCATAGCCGCTTGTATTCAGGCCGACGATTGAGCCCTGATAAACCAGAGTGGATGCCGCCATAGGGAAATCTGCTTCATTTCCCAGTGACTCTATCCACTGTTTGTCTTCTGCTAATGCAGTCATGATCAATATCCTTATTGAAGAGAACTGTTAACCAGTTCCAGAATTCCTTTTCGAATACAACAAAACGAATCGTACAGAGAATTACTTATTCTGTTTGAATTCGTCCGGGTTCATTTTGTAATAAGCAAAGAATGCCGTTTTGACATTACCGAACTCGGCCTTCTCGGCTTGAGATAATTTGTTCCAGGCGTCGGCAGCAGCGTTCTCGATCGCTTCCGCCGAAAGTTCCTCATCAGGTGCCGAGCTGGTCTTTTCACCAGCTGGTGCAAACTTAATCTCCAGGTCCTCTGAATCCTGTTTGAAATTGGCGTTTTCTGCTTTCAGGTTCTGGTTTTCTTTGATCACAGCGTCGTAACGTTTCGCTTTGGCCTGTTCGACGCTGAGTCCTTCGGAATGGGCTGCGATCGCGAATTCCAGATCGTCGGAGAACGCTGCTTTCATTTCAGACAAAGCCTTCGCCGATTCCTTTTTGGCTTTGCTGGCCGCTTCTTCCTGCATTCGTTGAACGGCTTCCGGGTTTGACTTTTTCATTTGCTCAGCTGACAGCCCAACGGGAGTTCGCTCGACCAGTGTTTCCTGCTTGGCTCCTTCCTTGGGTTCGGCTTCAGCTTTCGATGAATCGGGCGTAGTAGTCGTCTTCGCCATGATTTTCGTCTCCATAATTAAAGGGTTGAGTATTGTTCGGTCCCGTTAATTCGGCGACCAGTTGTTTTAATGAACCGACACGATCTGCCAGTCCTACGTCTACGGCTTCCTGCCCCGTGAAAATTCGCGCATCAGCCATATTGTCGATCACGTCTTCAGCTGATGTTTTCCGATTTTCTGCTACGACCTGGATGAAGGTTTGATAGATGCGATCAGATCGGTTCTGCAAAATAGATTCGTATTCGGAATTGAACGGTACGGACGGATGAAAGGCCGCCTTAAATTTCCCGGACGTGATCACATTCGTTTTGATTCCCATCTCGGCTTCACGCTTAGACCAGTCCATTCGTTCCAGGATCACGCCGATCGATCCGGAGAGACTGTTTCGTGTGACAATGATCTCATCTGCACAGGAACCGAGATAAACGGCCGCCGAGGCCATCAATTCGTTACAGATGGATGTGATTGCGACTTGTTTCCGGACTTCTCTGATCCGTTCCCAGGCTTCATCCAGACCATCAACCACACCTCCGGGAGATCTCACGTCCTGAATGATGTGATCGATTCCCTCCCGTTTAGCCAGGGATTCGATCTTGCCGGCATATTCTTCTGTTGATGTGGCACCAAACCAGCGAGTCATCCAGTTTGAATGTCGAACCATTACCCCGTGCAGGGGGACAATCGCGACATTCTCAATGATCAGACAGTCCGACAAATCAACATCATCCTGTTCAGACTGCTCGTCAAGAAACGCTTCTTCTTTTTCTCGAAACATTTGCTGGAACTGCTGATGCATCACCAACAATTCATCGATGGCAGCCGGAAGCAGCAACCATTCTCCGGGAGGCATTGAGACGTCCATTACACGGCCCCCTGTGATTTGCTGGGTTGATTCTCTTGTGTGCGACGGCTGGGAGGCTCTACAGAGTCTTTGACCGGAATCGCTCTTTCAACCAGTTGCTTGTTCTCTTTTTCCAGTTCCTGTTCGACTTGGTCCTGGCTGACTCCCCGTTTCCGATTCCAGTCGGTTCGTGACCCGAATGCATACTGAATCGCTAACGCACAGGCCTGGGCATCCTGAAGCGGATTCGGTGACGGCCAGCCAGGGAAACCCCATACATGACTGAAAGGATTGGGACCGAGTTTGTCCCGATCGTAAAAACCACGTTCCATTCGCACCATCAGCCAGAGCTGATAAATCTTGAACATAAACCAGGAAAAATCATCCTGTTCAATCTCAAATCGGCGTTGTGCCTGGTTGAGTAACTGACGGGAGCTGGCAAAATTCACTTTGCTGAAATCAAGCAAGACCAGCTCCAGAGGCAGTCCCAGAGGAATCCCCACATACCGATTCAGGAGAAGAATAAACGATTCAAAGGTGTTGTTAGGACGATTACTTTGAATCGACTGGATCTCTTCACCGACGCGGAGATAATTCAGCGAAAGGGGATCAATTTCTTCCAGTCGTTCCTCCGATTGATCACGATCGGTGTAAATGGACTTCATCCACTCAGCAGCCCCAACCGGATTTTCCGTTTTGACCACCATGTTCTGAGACGCAGCGAGTTTTGCAGCCTGGCGTTCCCAGGCCAGCAAGTCATCAATATCGTCAATTTCCCGAATGAGGGGGGCACAGATCGGGATTCCGCGTCCCTGTGTGGTACGACGTGGAGAATAGATCTGAATGACTCGATCTGCACGAATCGCTTTTCCGTCTGAAGCAGGAACATAGGGGGAGGTCGGAGCCTTGTCAGCTACCCATAGATACTTTTTGACACCATCTTTTTTGGCGATCCCGTTGATGGTTTCGAGGCCGCCGATCGTCATCCCGGTCAACTGACCATTGGGATTCAACACTCGATCTCCTTCGAATCCCATGACCGAACAATTCCCTGCAGTACGGAACTGCAGGAAATAATCGCCGTCGCGTTTGTAGGAACGGAACACATTCCGCATATAGGACCAGCCACTAAATTCCCGGCAGGCGTCCAGCTCATGTATGAACCAGTAGGCGAAATCTTCCTTGATTCGCTTATTGGAATCATCGTGAAGTGTTTTTGGTCTCAACTCGAATCCCGTCGAACTAATCACGTTTTCCATGATGCGATCGACGATCGCCATAGCCAGACCGTTATTTCGGTCCAGGTCACGCGCCGTTTCACGGAGCGTCCACAAATCATAATGGTCGATATGATCGTCACCAGAACCGCCGTTCTGTTTACCGCCGCGGTCTTTGCTTCCGCGTTTCTTTTGAGCAGCGTCATAGCTTGCCAGAAAAGCACGAGCCTGAGCGCGTTTCAGCCCCCAGCTGGGAAACATGTAATCCACACAGCGATCGATGATAGGTTTCCCCATACTTTCAGTCTCTCCTGAAAGTCACAGGGTTACGTCGATAAGTACTGGTCCGAGTTGGCTCTACCAGTTGAGCGAGTTCTGTTTCTTCCCCTTTGAGTGAATTCAGATACTGCTGATTCACGGCGGAGACTGTGCTCGAACGTCCTTCAACGGAAATTGTACGCTGTGCGACTTCCTGAATGTGAAGTCGCAAGCGTGCCAAACGCGAACTGTTGTCCGTGTCGCTGATATAATCTGCATATTGCCAGGTCGTAGTCATGGCGTCGTACTTTGATAAGCACCGCTCGTTTTTTGCAATAGCTTTTTGCCAGATCCGGATAAAAAACTTTATGGAAGATGCATAACCTCTTTGTTGTTTTTGGGTTTGAAATTGCAGATTGAACAGGCAAGGTGCCGAATCCGACGTTTTCCGATGCGGATTGAAGAGAGAACAATATAGTTACCCGGACATTTTTTTCCGGATCCACATGGATCACCCGCATGAATCTGATTTTCTTTCACTGACACCGCAGTAGTTACCCGGACATTCTGTTCCCGTTTTTGTTCAGACTTCTTTTTTGGTGGAGTGGGCTTTGCTGGTTTCGGATCCGGATTCTGTTCCGGAGTTTTTTTCAGTTCAGTGACGTTCGGTTCCTCTTCTGGCTTCTTTTCAACCGGTTTGGTTTGTTCCACTGGAACTGATTGATTCTGTTGCAGGAAATCGGCGGCGGTAGGAGCTGACTCTTGTGGTTTTTCAGTTTTGCTCTGTTTCTGATTTTTTAACGGTTTCCGGGACATTGACGTCCTCCTCCTTGATAATGTGAAACTTTCCTCTTTCGTTTCCGTCGAGGCGTCCGTACCTCTTCGGTGACATTCGGCCGATCAGGTAGCAGATACCATTCCTGGCCATTGTTCGTGATGATTTGAGCTGCCGCCCAGTTGTAGCGGATCAAATCGCGTTGATCGTTGGGATTGCGTGTGCGACGTTTCCAGCCCCTGGTAAAGAAGCCATCAGGACCGAAGTCAATGTCCTGATATTCATTGAGCAGTTCTTCCAGGAAGGCCTCGTCATCGGCTAGTTCAGCTGGAATTGAGAAACGGTTGATCGCGTCCGCTTTAATCCGACCGTCCAGAATTCGTTGCAGCCAGAATTGCGATCGCATCGTGTTGACGAGGATCAGGAGTACTTCCCCATTGAGGAGCCGACGTTCTTTCGACTCAGTCTGTTTCTGTGATCGTAGATCATTGGAAATTTCAGAGAGGGCATAGTTTTTGGGGAACGATGTCGACGATCCTTTAAGAGGAAAGCAGAACGGACGGTTGTGACAGAATGCATAGACATCATCCGTTGAGTTACCATCTCCGGAGTCGATCACGTCGAACGGAACATAGAGATTCGGTCCGCCGTCCGCGTGGGGAAAGTCGCGACGGTTAAGCACTCCGGAGAGTTCATGGAATCCATAGGCTGTCCCTTTTGTGACAGTTCCACCGCGGCCACCTTCGCCCCAGGCACAGACCTGCCAGGGGAATTCATAACCGGCCGCTTTACTCTGTACATCGACGGCCCTGGTAATGAACCGTGACCAGATCGGACAGATTGCAATATGGTCCTCATCGCTCCGGAGGATCCTGGCGAGTTCATGGGGATCAACTTCTTCCGGAGCGGGATCATAGGGCAGAGCATCGGTTGAGTTCTGGAAGTCGCGGAGCTTGTCCGGATCATCGCCGCACCCCAGGAGTTCTGCGACGTATTGTCCCCAGCCGCTGATCAGTAGCGAATAGAGCGTAGAGAAGGGCCCGAAACAAACATAGGCCGAATCGACTGTCGGCTTCCCGTGAATTCGGCCCCGGCGATCGATGGTCTGACCTTCGGCCACCCACTTTCCGGCACGCATCATTTCGGCCCGGTCTTCGTTCAGAATGGCTCGACCGCAGTCCTCGCATAGATAGACGGCGGTTTCAGCGGCCAGAATCTGATCTGCTTCCGGATCTCCTTTTCCCTCCCACTGAAGCTGCTCACGTCTCAATGTTTGATGATGCAGACAGTGAGGGCAGGGGACATAGTACTCACGTCGCTGTGTCCGTTTTGCGTTCCGAAGTTTCCAGATCCGGGACGTAGAGATTTCCCCGGGAGTACTTTCGAAGATCGCCTTTGATTCGTAGGGATACCCCTTTGCACGCTGCGTGAAACTGTTGGCGGCCTGGGCTTCTGAGCTTTTCCGACGCGGCCATTTGTCCCATTCATTGCCAAACAGGAAACAGGCTGGATACCCGGCCACCGTTGCCGGCGAACCGCCGAAGGCTTTACGGCATCGGCATCGATCGAACACCACCATATCCGCTGGCCGTTTACCTTTGGGAGGGATCATGCCGGCCGTTGCTGTGCAGTTCTCCAGCATGGGATAGATCATCTCATCATATGTTCGATTCGTGGACGGCTCATCGCAGGAGCCAAAGGCCATCGGCTTCGGCCGGTTTACTGCGGCGTGCATCATCAGCCCGGTCATCGTGGTGGTTTTAGCCGACCTGGTTGCCCAGATCAGATAGATCTCACGAATGGATTCATCGTCAAAGGCACGGAAGACTTCTCGAGTATGGGGAGCCAGGTCATAATTACAATAACCTTCATACTCAGATCCCTTCGGCGTTTTGACATTCGCCGGAATCCAGTCTTCCGCATAAACTTTCTTCGGCGGAGCCCAGAGCGGTTTGATTCGATTTTTGATGGTAGTGGGCGCAATCACTCTTTGTTCGGCCCTTCTTTAATGACTGACAGGCGTTGCAGTGTCAGCTCAATCAGCTTTTGTAATTCAACCACTTTCGCCTGGCATTTCTTACAGAGGTGACGCCGCATCTCTTTAGGAACCGTCAGAAACTGGTCGCGGGCTTCGATTACACATTCTGCTGCAAACAGATCGAACTCCTCCCGGCTGACCAGGTTCCCTTTATCAATCTGTTTTTTGCGTTCCAGATCTTCTGTTTTCAGAATCTCTTGTTTCAGCTTCTCCCTTTTGAGTTGATCATTCAACTTTTTTGAGTCAGATGTTTCATTGTCGCTGAGATAGGATTCCACCCAGGGATCGCAGACAGAAAGATCAAAGACGTATTTGCGACCAGATTGGGAAACGGGCATTCCGTTCTGGATCCAGGTCTGAATAGTTCTATCAGATCTTCCCCAACGTTTGGCTGCTGCTGCTTTGCCATAAATGACATTGTCCGACTCCGAGGCCTTCGCCGGGGCTTTTTTTGTGGCTATTTTTTTCGATTTGGATGGGGAACGTTTTGAAGTGGCTTTTTTGGGCGATCGTTTCGGTGATTTTTTGCCCATAAATTTAATAGGAAGAAGAAGAAGTGCTCAAAAAATGCGTTTTGAAACAAAAAAATTGCGATTATGGAACCGCGCGCGGCCCCCGGGCCCCCCAGGGAGGACCCGAGAATTTTCAGCCGCCTGGCTCGTAGGCCGACGGCTTGACCGTCAACTTCTCTGATCCCTTGGTGTATTTCAAACCAAGTTGTTTCAGATGCGCAGTCGTCAGCCGTTTCTTTTCATACGCCTCTTTGATCTTGGCGATGCTGAGCTTCGGCTTCAGCTCGACGACTTCAGATAACAAGCGTGCTTCTTTGTTCGATCCGAAGATACAAATGGATTTCAACCAGGCGAGGATCAATTCGATCAACGTTGAATTCAAAAGTTTGTCGAGCAGCTTCATGCTGTCGGCTTCCTTGAGGCCGGCACGATACTCAACCTTGGCCGGCTGATCTTTGAAACTGACCGAACCATGGGGCAGCGTTCTGGTTTTCTTCTTACCGTCAAGCAGCTCTGATCGATGGGTTCGACAATAATCACAGACCAGAGCCGTCAGCTGCTCGATGCGGTCTTTGATGTAAACGATACGACCAGGTGGGAAGGGCAGCACTTTCTTTTTCTCGTACTGGCTTTTGAGGGATTCGATCTGCTCAGTACAACGGGCGTCGATCGAGCTGTCCAACGCTCCCAGAAAAGAAAGTTCATAGATGGCTTTATCGAGGTCCTCTACGGATTCGATCACGGGATCCACGCCCAGGCATTCAGCTGGTCGATCCGTTGCGCTCAGAGTCTTTGACATCGTCCTTGAAACCTTTCAGCATTTGAAAAGAAACATAAATCAAAACGATCAGAGCGAAACAAACGATGATCCATGTCCCTATATCGGACTCTGTCTGTTCGCTTTGATCTTCGTCCGGAATGATCACAGGCTCTAATTCCGGCTCTATAATCTCAGCCGCCCTGGGATCGGGGGCTGCTGGTTTTGGTAAGGGATCCACTTTCTCAATCATGTCCAGGGCATCATCGGCCAGGACTTCAGCGACGGCCGGCATGGGCGTCTTTTCCAATACCTCATCGACACGGACCGCGGCATCATGGATCGCAGGCCGGATCTTTTCGACGGGGCGCTCAGCTGGAGCAGGGGGCTCAACAAACGGCTGATACGTCCGCTGATCTGCCTGGCAGCCAGGCAAAGTGAATAAGAGCAGAACAAACGCGATGATCAGCACTATGAGCAAACAGATCGAATCGCGTAGCTTTGATTCTTCCGGATCCGGATAGATCGACATCATTCGTGGTCGCTCCCGTATGGCCCCTTTTGCCAGTGGGGGGCGTACTCATTGAAAAGAGGAGTGGAAAACAGCCAGCCATCAAAGGGAGCAGGCTCTCCCTGGTCGAGTTTGTTCGGGACCATCTGATCGGGAACCGTGATCACCTTTGGTTCCGGTTTGCGTTCGTAACGCTCGAAGAGATTACAGCCGCTTATTGTTGTCACGAACGCGAGCATGAGTACGCCAGCGATGAAACTGGGACTGAACCGCTTGTTCGTTTCCTTCACTCGCATCCTGTTGAATCCTTTCAACTTCTTCGAGTCGTTCATTTTGATCGCTGTGCTTTTTCTTAGTCCAGAAACAGAGCAGCTCCAAAACGATCGCAATGATCCGTAAGAGCCCGCCCATTAGACGTTGGTAGATTTGTCAATCTTGTGACCGATGGTAGTAATCCCCAGCGCGCCGGCGATTAACATCATCGCTTCATTGGTGGGCATGTCGCCAAGTAGAATTCCGCAGACCGCATAGATCACGGTGACGATGGCGACAACGTAAGTCTTCTTGCCATTAAGGGGGAGCTTATCCAGCATCGTTACGGCTTCCTTGCCAGGGAAAGAAATGTTATAAAGCGGAGTCACATCCATGCTCGTCCGCTCTTGAAAGTTACCGGCGATTCCCGTTCCATCAGTAGGCACCGGCTTTTTCCTTGCACATACAATTTCGCGTTGTATCGTTTCAAAAAGTCAAGGGCAGATTATGAAGAGAAAAACAAAGCCGGTTCAGATCGAACTCGATATCGAAGAATGGTGGCCGCTAAGTCGTTATGCGGCAAAAGAAAAAACCTCAATTCGTCGGCTCGCAAAACAGCAGCTGATGCCGTTGATCAATGAGCTGAAAAAGAAGTTCCCGCGCGAGCCAAACAAACCATCTTCCACGATCGACGATGTCCACTAATTGTTCACTGCCTCTGGACTTGCGACCGTCTGAGCCACTGTGAGGCTCCGTGTCGCGTTCTCCCACAGACACGGCCGTTCGGACTTAAACGGAAAAATATCGCGTCCTGTGGCCATCCATTAATGAAAAATGACTAATTAGCTCGCATCAAACAAGTTCACTAGGTACCATTATTACAGATATGATCAGTCGGCCTGATCACTTTTGGCAGTTAGGAACATGAATATTCTGGTGAAATCTCCTTGATTTCTCACATCTGTGCCTATTCATTTAACCCTTGCGCAAAAGTCAATGCAATATTTCTTATCAGGTAAAACAATGTTAGGAAACATGATGAAAAACAAATTTTTTTTACTCGCCTACTGCGTCTTTTTGGCTTTTTGGACATCGTCAGTTTTTGCAGATCAGCCAATTACGGTAGCAACATGGAACGTTGGTTTTATGGATCGAAATGTGACTGATTTGAAAATAGATGATTTTTTGAATGAAGTTGATTTTGATATTTTGCTGGTAAATGAGATTAAAACACAGGATGATCTTAATAGTTTGAAAGCAGCAATGGACCGTGAGGATTTTCATACGGCTATTTCATCGTTTACAAATGGTAACGGAAATTTAGAAGTAGGTATTATCTCCCGTTTTCCACTGACAGAAATTGTCGAGTATGATCGTTCCATAGATAACTCTGGAAATATTACAGAAAAAAAACTGGAGCGGGTCAATTTACCTGGTATTGCAAATGTGGGTGTGGGGCGTGGTTTTCTAGTTGCCAAAGTTCAATCGCTTAATTTATACGTGATTGTTTCCCATTTAAAGTCATCAAAAGGTCGTAGTGGTCAGCACGATCGTAGTAATGCACAGAAGCGTGAATTAGTAGCTGCTGCGATCGCAACTCATACATTAGAATTGCGGGAAGATCATCCAGAGTGTTCGGTTCTCTTTGGAGGAGATGTGAATGTCGGAGTTGCAGATAAGAAAAAAAATGGAGTTAATCTTATTGTCGATAATAATGACGGAACAAACACCGGAGTTGATGGATATGACGAAACGCACGCAATATTGGGTGGAGGATTGATTGACAGTCTTAAGATGAGATCGTTAGCTGAAAAAGTGAAAGGCACTTTTGTTGGTAATGATAATATCCCTGATTATCCTGGCACAGGTGCAATCGATGTGCTTTATATTACTGGACCATTGGAATCCAAATTTAAGCCTGCAGTCTCCGCCACAGATCGCCACGGATCGGATCATTTGTGTGTTTATTCTTCTACTGGTTCTGTAACACCAGATGGTCCAAATCTTCCTACCGAAAATAGTGTTGAAATCACTAATGCCCTTCCTAATCCAGATGGTGACGATAATGGCAATGAAAGTATTACAATTACTTATTCTGAAAATGGAACCGTTGATATCTCAGGGTGGACGATGCAAGATCGAGCTGGAAACATTTTTAAGTTTAAGAATGGAACAAAACTAAACTCAGGAGAGAATGAGATTGTACTGTCCCCGCATACCATGCCATTGAACAACTCTGGTGACACTATCATTTTGATGGATAAAAGCTCTGTGCAACGAGGGCCTGTTTTTAGTTATTCAAGGCAAGAGGTAAAATCAGGTCAACGGGTACGCTAAAATTTGTATTGCGTTATAGACTGGCGAAAATATAGATGGGCGAATCTTTGGTCCATCTGATTAAAGAATGTCCGGGTAACGGATATTACCCGGTCATTGTTGCTTTCTGAGCATTTTTCTAAAAACCCGTTAACGTTATTATTTTACACCTCAGACATGTACAAACGAGACGTTTCATGTTCTATTAAAGGCTAATATCTATTTCTGTTTTCTGACGAGATCGCTAGAGGTTTTGGTATGAGTGACAGCCTTCAACCAATTGTTCCTTTGAATCTATTTTATTCTTATTCCCATGAGGATGAAGAACTGAGGAATAAACTTGAGAAGCAGCTCAAGTTATTGAATCGAGAAGGCTATATTTCAGAATGGCATGACCGAAAGATATTATCAGGATCAGAAATCGACAATGAAATCAGTGACAAACTGGAACAAGCAGATATCATTCTGCTTTTAATCAGCGCCGACTTTATTGCCTCGGACTATTGTTACGAAATCGAGATGACAAGGGCGATGGAACGCCATCAATCCAATGACGCCATTGTTGTTCCTGTCATTTTAAGAACATGTGAATGGCATTCTGCCCCCTTTGGAAAACTGAGCGCATTACCCCGAGATGGAAAAGCCATAACCGGACCAGACTGGCATAGTGAAGATGAAGCATTTACTGATGTCGCGAAAGGCATCAGAAAGCTGGTTGAAAAAAAAAAGTAAACAAAATCTTTGATGTGCCATTCAAAGTGAACCCTGCCTTTACCGGTCGTAAAAATGAACTAAACGAAATTCGAACTCGCCTCACCTCCGGTGGTAGAACGGCTTTGACTCAGGCAATCCGAGGTCTGGGAGGCATTGGCAAAACACAAATTGCCGCCGAATATGCTTATCGATATCAGGCAGAATATGAATACGTTTTCTGGGTACAGTTGACCGATGACCAAGATTCTAAGCCGGTTGATCCCTCGCTATTGCTGTTAAACAGCTATGCAGGTTATTGTGAAAAATTAAAAATCCCGTTCGATGACACCAAAGCAGAGACGACAGTACCTGCCTTCAAACAGTGGATGGAACAACATCAAAACTGGTTACTGATCTTTGATAACGCAGATCAACCAGACTGTTTAGCCCCTTTCTTACCAATGCAAAGCCAGGTGACAGGCCCCCCATTTCTGTACCAGTTGCTATGAGAGTATTGGGGTCTCAGCAGTGTTTCTCTGGAAGGCGGACGTAGTCCGTCTGGAAGAGGAACACTGCTCTGAAAAATCTCTGGGCGTGCGGTACCCCAAGGAACTGTGTGGCCGCACTGTGTTGTATTGTTCTTTCCAGGCTGCTGTCTGCTTCCGGGCGGATTTCAGGTTTTCGAAGATCTCACAGTTCATGAACTCATCCCGCACTCGACTGTGGAAACTCTCTGCATAACCATTCTCCCAGGGGCTGGCTGGTTCGATATACAGCGTCTCCACACCGATCCGTTTCAGCCAGACACGTATCGCCTGGGAAACGAATTCACTGCCGTTGTCACTTCGAATATATTCTGGCACACCGTGCGTTTTAAACAGCTCAGCCAGAACATCGATCACATGCTCACTGGTGATGTGACGATCCACCTGCAAGGCCAGACACTCCCTCGTATACTCGTCTAAAATCGTGAGCCACTTGAGTGTGGTCCCCGTTTCTGTGCGATCAAAAATAAAATCCCAGCACCACACGTGGTTTTTCCTCTCAGGCCGACGGCGATGACAGGCATTCGCTCCCGTACCCAACGAGCGTTTTTTTCTTTGTTTTCTGGGGACTTTGAGCCCTTCTCGACGCCACAAGCGGTAGATCCGTTTCAGGTTCACCTT
Organism: Gimesia fumaroli; assembly: GCF_007754425.1. Lineage (NCBI taxonomy): Bacteria > Pseudomonadati > Planctomycetota > Planctomycetia > Planctomycetales > Planctomycetaceae > Gimesia > Gimesia fumaroli. Next base: position 3,616,944 of record NZ_CP037452.1, on the reverse strand, counting down.
CCAGCCAGTCGCCTGCATCATCCTGCCGATACGGCGATACCCGAAACGGGGGTGTCGCCGTACCAGCTTCAGGATCTGTTTCAGCAAAGCGGCTTCACCATCAGGTGGAGTCGCCTGATAGCGTTGACTGGAACGGGGCTGATCCACCAACTGACAGGCTTTGCGTTCTGAAACCTCATATGTTTCCTGCAGATGCTGGACTGCCTGGCGTTTGCGAGAAGGGCTTAGAAGTTTCCCTCCGCAATATCCTTGAGCATCGCTTTATCGAGTTCGGCTTCAGCGAGCAGCTTCTTGAGTCGGCTGTTTTCCTGCTCCAGTTCTTTGAGCCGTTTGGCCTCTTCGGCCTTCATCCCGCCGTACTGAGTTCGCCAGCGATGAAAGGTCTGCTCACTGATTCCCATCTGCTGGCAGATTTCGCCAATTGTCTTTCCCGCATTCTGCATCGCCTCGGCGTCTCGCAATTTGCGGATAATCTGTTCCGGGGTATGTCGTTTACTGCGTCGTTTCGTCATGATTGTCTCCTATAAAAAGTCTATTGGAAACTCTCACAACAAATGGATCAAGTTAAGGGGAGCATGCCACAGGGGCATGTTCTGCTGACCTCCCGCGCTAGTTTGTTCGACATGCTAGAAATTCTGAAACCAATCGAAGTCGACAGACTACCTCCGGATCAGGCGACCAATTTCCTAATCAAACGAGTGGCGCGTGAGTTGAATGAATCGGAACAGGCCTTCGCGCTAGAACTGGCCAAAGAACTCGACGGATTGCCTTTGGCTTTAGAGCAGGCGGGTGCCTACCTTCATAAAAAGCAAGCCTCCACTTTCGAAAACTACCTGCATCGCTATCACGAGTCAAAATTGACGCATTTAGAAAAACAGAAACCGGTTTTCGGAAAGTATTCAAAATCCGTTGAAAGGACCTGGTTAATCAATTTTCAGGAAATAGAAGAAGAGGAGAAATCACAGGCTTCCGCTGATGTACTCCGTTTTTGTGCTTTTCTTGCCCCTGATTCCATCCCCATCGAATTGATCGCACAGGGGGCAGAATATCTGAGCGAATCGATTCAGCGTTTTTTGAAACAAACCGAAAATGATGTATCAGATCTACTCCAACCATTATTGAATTATTCTCTGATTCAGATGGTACCTGGAAAGAACGAATTCAGTATTCATCGTCTTGTCCAGGAAGTGATGAAATCAAGGATCAACTCACAAGATGAGGAATCGATCTGGCAGGAACGCGTTGTGAACTGTACCAATGAAATCTATCCTTGGCCTGAACATGGTAATTGGCAGGATTGCCGACGTCTTGCATCACAAAGTATGGTCGCCATCGATTACATTCAGCAGTCAAAGATTGAATCAGAAAACAGTGGATCATTGTTAGGTAAACAAGCCAATTTATTCTATCAGGTTGGTGAATACACAGAGGCCGAACCACTCTATCTTCAGGCAATGGAAACTCGTCGTACTGTCCTGGGGGAAAACCATCCGGACTTCGCGACCAGCCTCAACAACCTGGCTAGTCTCTATGAAAGCCAGGGGCGTTACGAAGAGGCCGAACCACTCTACCTGCAGGCAATGGAAATTCGTCGTACTGTCCTGGGGGAAAACCATCCGGACTTCGCGAACAGCTTCAACAACCTGGCTAATCTGTATCGAAGCCAGGGGCGTTACGAAGAGGCCGAACCACTCTACCTGCAGGCAATGGAAATTAGTCGTACTGTCCTGGGGGAAAACCATCCGAACTTCGCGACCAGCCTCAACAACCTGGCTAATCTGTATCGAAGACAGGGGCGTTACGAAGAGGCCGAACCACTCTACCTGCAGGCAATGGAAATTCATTGTACTGTCCTGGGGGAAAACCATCCGGACTGCGCGACCAGCCTCAACAACCTGGCTCTTTTGTATCGAAGCCAGGGGCGTTACGAAGAGGCCGAACCACTCTATCTGCAGGCAATGGAAATGCGTCGTACTGTCCTGGAGGAAAACCATCCGGACTTCGCGAACAGCCTCAACAACCTGGCTTTTTTGTATCAAAGCCAGGGGCGTTACGAAGAGGCCGAACCACTCTATCTGCAGGCAATGGAAATTCGTCGTACTGTCCTGGGGGAAAACCATCCGGACTTCGCGACCAGCCTCAACAACCTGGCTGGTCTCTATGAAAGCCAGGGGTGTTACGAAGAGGCCGAACCACTCTATCTGCAGGCAATGGAAATTAGTCGTACTGTCCTGGGGGAAAACCATCCGAACTTCGCGACCAGCCTCAACAACCTGGCTAATCTGTATCGAAGCCAGGGGCGTTACGAAGAGGCCGAACCACTCTATCTGCAGGATATGGAAATTAGTCGTACTGTCCTGGGGGAAAACCATCCGGACTTCGCGACCAGCCTCAACAACCTGGCTGGTCTCTATGAAAGCCAGGGGCGTTACGAAGAGGCCAAACCACTCTATCTGCAGGCAATGGAAATTAGTCGTACTGTCCTGGGGGAAAACCATCCGGACTTCGCGACCAGCCTCAACAACCTGGCTGGTCTCTATGAAAGCCAGGGGCGTTACGAAGAGGCCGAACCACTCTACCTGCAGGCAATGGAAATTCGTCGTACTGTCCTGGGGGAAAACCATCCGGACTTCGCGACCAGCCTCAACAACCTGGCTAGTCTGTATCGAAGCCAGGGGCGTTACGAAGAGGCCGAACCACTCTATCTGCAGGCAACCGATGTCTTTACCTCGACACTTGGACCGGAACATCCCAACACGAAGATTGTCAGGGATAATTACCAGCGCTGTAAAGAAGCTAATGCTGGGGACAACGAAGATTCAAAACAATGACCGGGTAACAGACATTACCCGGTCATTGATTTTTTTCATTTGCTCGTCTCAATCAAGCGAGAATTGTTTGCGTCTTAATGTCTGCTGGAATTACTCAATGAGTTTTAAGATCACTTTGCGCCTTATTGTGTTTTCTATTATCAATATCAGTAAGTAATTGATGTAAACATAAAAAAGACCAAAGTTTCAAATTGAAGATCAATTATCCATTGGCATTATGAACAGTGCTCTGGCATTATGTGACGTAGGGATGGTCTCCTTTACACGCGAAGCCAATTTAACTCCACAGGAATCAGTGACATGGGCATTCATGAACGATTGAGTCGAAAAATCGATGACTTTCTTGACAATCAGGCAAAGGAAAAAACGCAAGTTGATCCCGATATTAAAAGAAAGCAAGATGAGATGAAAACCGCAAAGAACTGGGCATCAGATTACGAGCACATCACCTCCACATTTGACGAAGAGGTCAATGGAATAATTTCCGCACTCCGCTTAATCAAGAAGGACAGTAAAGTCAAATACGGCCGCGGCTACAACCCAATTCACGAAGGGTACACTGCGACTACTTACGACGACTGCATGCATGCTCGATTCGACTACGTTGCAACCAGAGGAAAATACGGGGGTGGCGGAGGTAAAGCCCATCTTGAAATCAGTTTTGAAATAGGCCAGAAGCGAACACTTACGAGAAAGAATATCGTTGTACTCGGTTTGTCGTGGCGACTGTCGTACAAGCCCGAGCTCCTATGGGGCTTGTTTCATGATCCGTCAACAAAGGAATTCTCGATTGAAAATCACGTTCCGCCAGCAGCAATCAATTGGCTTGAAGAGAGAGCCGAGAAAGCAGCTTCAGAACTCTCCAGCAATGGCTACATCTGGTAGCGGGCGCATAACCATGCCTGCAGGTATATGACCTGGAGTTAGGATCGCTTCGACTGCAGCCTGACGCTCAGTTATCAAGTTTGTGTCTGTAGACGACACAAATACTTGCAGCCGTTTCTTTATGAATTCCATGGTACAAAGCCTTGCGATTGTGCCTTGGTGCAAACATTGCTTAGAAAGCATTTCGATCCCATAAGGAACTACTCTGCTACTAAATATTCCCGTCATTTTCTGAAACGAGAGATCTTGAAGTAGAACAAAATGTCCGGGTAATATGAGTTACCCGGTCATTCTTTCTCCGGTATACCATACTTTTCATATGCGGCTTCGCGTGCTTTTGTGAACGATCCCCATCTTGCAAGATATGGTCTTACCGAATACTTTCCATGTGAATTCATTCTGCGGTCTGATGGTGGTTTCCCAAATTGCTCATGTAACAAAATAATTTCCATGAGAAGTTCATCATCTGATATTATCGGTTCGCGATTGCTACCACCTGGGGGGTACGGCACTAACCCAGCAGCTTCGATAGCCTCATTCCAAGTTCCAAAGTGGTTCATGACTGTAGTTAAAGCAGATATTTCTCGATGCTCTTCGAAGTCATTCATTGAGACCTGTTTTACACCAAGTTTTTTTGCAATCCGTTTGAGCTCTTCAATGATCTCAAACTGTGCCTGAGATAGTTCATCACTCACAAAATCCACCTTAGTAAGTTAGATCCAGTTCGAATAAGTTCAGTAATTATAGATTGAAGAAGTCTAACTAAGATGTCAATAACCTTCCCATTTAAATGACCAGGTAAACACCGTTACCCAGTCATTCATTTTTTAGCTGTCTATGCATAAGATGCAGGTTCGATCAGATCTAATACCGCCAACAACTTTTCGCGGGTTATGTAAAGGCTGCAAATTTTACGCTCTACATCTTCCTCAGACATCGTCATGACATCAAGCTCGATGACTTCACCAAGATTAAGCCGCTGCGTTCCTTTAGACGAGAATTGAAGGGATCGCCTCGAAACAACACAAGGCACCTCAAAGTCTTTCTTATCAGTCATCTTTCTCCCCCCGATCCTTGGGCCGTCCGACAGATTGAGAATCAGCCAGTTCGGTGTTCGTGTTCATAGCTTTAGTTTTCTAATGGTTCAATTTTCGAACAGAGGTCCTGGTAATACTTGTTACCCGATCAATTAGCCACAGTCTGTAGTTGCCTTTGCCCCCAGTTTGACTCAAGGAAGAAACGCAGCGGCTGAATAGAATCGACATGTACGAATATCCTGGAAACTGCGGAGTGCCTTAAATACTACGGAAACCAGGTGGCGACACTACACAGATTATTTCCCATTTATCATATTGTAAATAATATTTCCAATAATAATCGCACCAACAATTGTAGAAAATATTCCGAACTGTTTTGCCGCAGCTGCTGCAGCCGTAAACACAATTATGCCTGCCACGAACCCCAAGAAGGGATGGATCATAAAACCGATGATCGCAAACGGAATTGCTATTAAACATCCAAACGCATTGTTGTATTCTTCGTCCGTCCACGTTGTATCCTCAATTGAACTTGCTTGTGACTTTACTTGAGTAGTAATCCTGGAATTAAATTTAGGGACATCAGATTGTGTTTCTTGTTCAGAGGCCGGGATCGAAGACGTTTTGGCATACTCGCAAACTTGTCTCTTTATAGATTCGAAGTCACTAATAGCCTGGTCAAACACATCATCCACAATCTGATAGGCAAGTTTGTTACGAAATAGTTTAATTGCCTTTTCTTGATCAAGAGCCTCTTGCCAATTAGTTGGTGGCGAGGTCAGCCTCAAGCCGCGAACGGCGAATTCTGTTGGAGTAGCAAAAAGCTTGTCGAGAGTAATTCGCACCAAATCCTTCGTCCCCTGACGTAGCAATGGTCCATCTCCAGAAGTCGAGTGAATCGTGGTAACGGCTTTTTTAGTTAGATACGCGCTGAGATCCAACCGAGCAGCACTTTCGTCGGTAACAGCAAACATATGACTTTCTTTAATTGCATCGACAAGTTTATCGATGCTCTCATGGCATGAATAAAGTGCGAAGTCGCGCTGAAGATCTGGGTCTTCGACAAGAGCTAGAGCAAGGTTGCTATCTTGTTCAGCAAGTGACGCATTATAGTGACAGTTGAAACATGAATTACCGTCCCAGCCAAAGGCCGTTGAGGCTCCACAGTTTGGGCAGTTGTCATTTGAGAATGTGGGCATGAAAGAAGTAACCTTTTTTTTGCTGCAATAACAAGATATATCATGAAACTAAACATGACCATAACACCACTACTGCTCAATTGCGCCTTCTTGAACTTTCAAAATAAAAATTAAGTCATTTTAGTCCATTTTCAGGCTCCTAAAGGTTTTGAAATTTAATGACCAAGTAATTGTCGTTACTTGGTCATTAACAGAATCGGGACCGCGCATAAAAAATGACCGGGTAACATCATTTACCTGGTCTTCAAGAAGTGATCTGGACATTAGCCTATAATCAAAGAGTAGACTTCTAAAGTCGTATTTATCTCGAAATCAACGCTCTTTGGGCGATTTCTATTTTCACGCGTTCGTATAACGTCCTTAAATCATTCAATGCGATTTCATTAGTTAATCGTACAAGAGGAGAATGGACATCATTTGGATCTTGAGATATCTGATTGTTGATGATGGCGATATCAGACTGAAGATTCGTAATTTTTGCAGCGAGCATATCTCTTAACCTCGTCAACTCTGCAATTTGTACATTCGAGAGATCTGTACTTGAAGCGATTGAATTTGGAATGTTTGATTTTTTCAGCGGTGACTGCTGTGTATTGGCTTGCGATCCGGCCTGAGTAGCCGTTATGGAAAGGTAACTCACAGACCAAGGCGAAGAACCTTCTCTACAATGAATGTAGAATGCTGCTGAACCGGGCTGTGGAACTAAAGTGAACCGCGATACTTTAGACGTACCCAACGCAGTAGATCTATTTTCGACACGTCCCGAACCAAGATCATTTCCACCTGTAGGGTTGGTTGAGAAATTCACGGAAAAACTATGATCAGATTCGATCGAAATGTTGACCGGAGCACCAGTTTTCGCTGGACGAATCTCAATTATGTCTGGAACGTCAGAATTCCACGTTGATGAGTAAATGACTGGATCAGAACTAAACCAAAAAAATATTTCAGTGACGGCGACTAAAGCTATAATTGCAAATACTCTGGTTAGAAGCACTTGAACATCCGGTCGACTCCAATTTTCGTTGAAAAAGACCTTCGAACGAAAAACTGTAAATCCGAATGCAATTAGCCAGCAAAAAAACAATATCCAGAAGAGAAGCAAGTAAACTTCTTCATCGGATCTAGAATCAATATACCAGCGTCCAAAGACACCTTCATTAAGACCAAATTTTAAAATAGAAAAGAATGCCAGAGAAGCGGCGAGAAGCAGTAGCACAAGTTTGGCTCGATCCCGACTTAGAGTGAAAAGCCAAATAAATGGACCTAGTAGAATGGACAAGAGTACGATTCGCCATTTAGGAAGTGACTTTTTTGATTGTGTTGTCCCAATGGATTTTTCCACAATAGTTTCCTTTCTTTAGCATACCCTTTAAACGCGAACCCGATGTCTACACTCATCAGATCATACGGACACTTCCCAAAGTGCACACTATCCATGCTTACAGACTCCTCTGCAATGATACCAATCAAGAGTAACATTTCAAACAATAGCTTGTCGGAGCTTATGGTTTTTCAATCAGTCAACTGCAGATCGAATTCAATGCAGCGTAGCAGGCTCAATCCAGCGCACAAAATAATGTCCGGGTAATAACGGTTTACCGGACACTTCTGACAGCTAGGACTAGTCTTTTGAGTTCGCAGGTAATAGTTCATTTGACACAGCCAGTTTTTTGAGGGATAGATAATGATTTCTTTTTTCCCCTCGATATTTTAAACTGTATCTTCTAAATTTTGTCACTCATGGGTAAGCCAAATGTCAAAGAACAGGAAACCTGTAGTTACTTTTGCAAGTAAAATCTTTTTCCGTCTGTCCAGTCTACTTTTCTTCTTGATAGTGATTTATGTGCTAATTTCGGGCCCTATCTTTGCAATTGCCGTGCATCATCCAGAATTAATTGTTGTGATCGAAGACGAAATATTTGCCTTCTACGCTCCATTGATCTGGGTTGCCCAAAACACTTTTGTGGGTCCATTGCTCAGGGCTTATCTCGATCTATGGGCTGGACTTCCTTTCTAAAATAAAAATTGATGGGTGGGTAATCACCATTACCCGGTCATTGCTGTTGATTGGTTTGAAAGCGGCTTTTTGAAATACGGCCGGCCATTGGCTTTGTCCAGCTCTATCAGCTCGATGGTCATTTCACAGTTATCAATCAGCCCTTTAAGGCCCGCCATGATTCCATCTAGATCATCAGATTCGTATAGATCGATGGTCGCTTTCACCATCCTCCTTCCGCGCACATCGAACCAAGCGAAGTCTTCTTTGATCTCAGTTAAAACACCGCGATCAAGGCAGCCATTTTCCAAGATATAGACTACTTCCTGTCCTTCTTTTGGATTCTCAATCATCGTTTCGACTTTCTTAAAATGGTTTAAAATAATGGGTGGGTAATTAACCTTACCCGGTCATTCCGTCGGTCCTGGCAAGAATAAAGCAGGGCGGTTATCAATGCCTTCGTACCGATCTTCAATCAATGGCTGAACGACTTCGCCCATTGTTTTGCCAGTCACCGGATCAACAATGTTCGCCATAAATTCACGTTCGAAAATTGCGTGACCGGATTCGACGTATTCTAATTTCGCTTTGATGATCAGGCAGAGCGCTCGGTAGATCTGACGCAGGTCCTGTTCCCAGGCTTTGTTCTTTGACTGCGTGTTTCGCTTTCGTCGGCCACTGGGAGTCTCTGAATATTTCCGATCTGACTTGTCCGGATGTTCGACAGCAAAACGGACTTTTCGATTATGAACGTAAAATTCAATTCCCCAGGCTGCTTGGGTTTGGTGTGTTGAAATCCCATCACAACCATAGCGATCGAGAACGCCCATAATCTCAGCTCTCGATCGCTCAACTGGTACCGTTGTCTGACTTGCGTAGTGAGCCACTTTCCCAATTTCCTTTCAGTAACGTTCTTAAAAATAATGACCGGGTAACAACCCTTACCAGGTCATTCAAACATCAGTAAATTCAATCCGCGTCACCGGCGTTGCCGGGATCACTTTGTATTTCTTGCAAAAGCAATTCACAAATTCTTTGCCGGACAAATGGGGATACCCTTCACGAGCCGCCTCCCGTCGACCGTATTCATGGTCGTGTTCCATTTTGCTCAATGCTTCTTTTCGGGTAGCAACAACGCGAATCACCTTGATCGTGACACCGAGTTGCCCTTGTGTCCTTACTGCCGCTTTGAGTAATGCACCTGGCTGTAGATCACGGAAACCAAAAGTCCGTCTCACATCTTTTGAAATCTTCACCGAAGGATCGGCCGAAACTGTGACACAGATCCCGATCACCGGCAATTTCCAGGCGTGCGTCATCGCATCCACACCAGCGTCATCACAGGACATCGCCCCCAGTTCAAGCGCTTTGTTCCGCTGTGATTTGTTCAAGCGATAATGTGGAATTGCTCCCGTCGTCTTGTATGCGGATCCCGGGAGATTAAGAGACTCTGCAAAAGAGTGCAGTTCATCCAGTGGGGTTTCCGGATCGACGAACAGATGACTGCAATCTTGATAGTGATCAACATATACCAGAGACTCCGTTTGCTCTGGGAATTCTGTTTCTAAACCATCGAATAAAGTTTGCTGTTGTAATTGCATAACACCTCTTCCTAGTTCCTCGAAGGCTGTTTCATTTTTTCTTTGCGAGCAGTCATCTCGATCGAATTCGAAAGCGTATTCAGCGCCGAGCAGATCGCTTTTGTTTGCATTGCAACCAACGGATGCGGAACTGTCTGTCCGATTTTCTGAGTGACTGTAGAGCCTCGTTTGATAAAAGCACAAAGATCGTTGGCAGATAAATAGACCTCTCCATCGGAACCAATCATGGTTTCGATGTTGCGTTCAACGCTGGATGTAAATTGTTTTTGCATCTTGACTCCCTCTCGTAATGGGTTTGATTCCGATTCGTATCGGTTAAACGGTTTGTTGATTTCTCAGCTTCCGGACTTTGTAAGTTTTCACCATCACGCCAGGCGTTGCCGGCCGGCGATAGGATCGACCTCTCACAAACAGCGTCGCGCTTCGGCCGTATCCGTAATTCGGATCCACTTCGCGTGCTTCGATGTAGACGCGTTTCCCGATTTGAAACGCATACAGAAACTCAAACGTCCCGCGGTGACCGAGCCGGCGTTTGTCCCGATAGATGGGACCGCCTGAGACTCGAAATAGATCGCCCCGTTTCAGCTCGCCGCGGGGAGAGTAACGAAACGTGGACTCCATTGATTGAATCATCTTCTTTCACTTTCATTCCACGAACGCAGGTCCCTCTACGTCCGCGGAGGTCGAGTTCACCAGGCATTCCGCTTGCCGGGCTTTGAGTTTGGTCAGCAGGAACAACCGGAAGTCACCAGACTGGAATGCTGCTGGATCCCGATTCATTTTCTGGAACACAATCGGCCCGCATTCGCGAGCCAGGTCGCTTAGTTCTGCTTTGCTCAAACGATCCAGGAGCGGCCCGAAATTACGTTCCAGCGTTTCCCTGGCTTGCTGGTTGGCTTTTCGCCGGGACTGGATTTCAGCCACTCCCTGAGCGCCCTGGGAACGTTCGTGTTGCGCTTGCTGTTGTCGCTGGTCTTTCTGGTATTGGGGATCTTCCGGAGGCCATCCCTCGGCGGGATCTCTGCCTGGAAAGGCTTCGGTAACGCGTCTGCAAATGGCACCAGGACCGTACGCGCCCGGCTTTGATCGAGCGTAGGCAATCAGTCGCTGGATTTCTTCAGCAGAGCAGCCGCGGTCCTGGGCCGACGCTACGGCTTGCACCGCACGCCCCACTCCCAAAGATCTCAAATCATGTTCCACCACCAACCACGTAGGGTTATGGGAGGGTGGATGGTTATTAATATTAATCAACGGGTATATAGAGGCCTGATCATGGTGATCAGGGGGGGGCTGATCACTGTGAGCAGGGGGTTGATCATCATGATCAGGGGGGTGATCACAGTGATCACCCCCTTCTTTAAGGACTTGCGTCAATTCCTCGTCCAGGACAGGAGCTGGAATCTCGGAATTGTCGACCGTGAATTCAGCCGGAACAGGAGCCGGCTCAGTTAACGGTTCTCCATCGTTGACGATCGCGTCTAAATTCGACCAGACAATCTGGTAGGAATTCGCCTGCTGACCGTAACTGGTGACGATCTCTTTTTTGATAAGCAGGTTGTGTTCCATCAGATCAGCAATCCCACGTCGGGCCGTGGGAACGCTCATCCCGTCATAGGAGGCGATCTGGCGATGGGTAAGCGTGACCGTTGATTGATCACGCGCAAATTGCCAGTGTCGTTCGTCAATGGCTCTCAGGACACGCGTCATACGCGAGTGAGGCATCAGAGGGGCAATCTCTCTGAGGATGTGGAGCTTGTTCCCCCGTGTGAAATTGAAGTAGCCTTGTTGCTTAGAACTCATTTCGAACATTCCTTGTTCGCGATTTTATGCGGCTTTAGCCTGTGGTTCCTCGTCTGTTGGTTGATCGCGAAGTTCAGATCGAATCACCTGAATTTCGCGAGGCGCCTCGATACCGACGCGAACCTTGCCGCCTCGCATCTGGATGATGCGAATTACTACCTGGTCTCCGACGTGGATTGATTCATTCAGCTTTCTGCTCAATACAAGCATGACGATTCCTTTCAATTAGAAACAAAAGAGTAAAAAGTGACTCATTCAGTCACTGTGAAATTTTGGTATCCTTCGACGTACTGCTTTTCATTGCAAACCCAAACAACCCAATCGAGCAGGCCATATCGACGAGCAGCTTCCCGACGAGCTTCGTCTTCATTTGCAGCACGAATTTCGACGGTCTTCAGTTCCTCAAGATTTGCTTTACGATGTAGCAACACGTCGTAATTTTTCATGAGATCAGCTCCTTAAAAAGTGGAAGCGTTTTTTAGCTTCCGGAGTTCAAAAAAATGACTTCCAAAAATAGATTGCTGAAACGCAACACGCCCGCCAACCGAATGTTCGGTCGACGGGCGTTTGGGTAACTAGTGCCGATGCTGGATTGAAAAACACGACGCGGCCACACGCACAGTTCTGAATGAGTAAACTGGGTGATTCGTCTGGCAAACAGGATTAACGACCTACGCGTCGTGTCATGTGTTATTCCAGAATCGAATAAAACGAATCTGGTTGTTCTAAATTTTCGACAGCCTGGATTACTTCCGGCGTCGGATTGTGATAATACGTTTCGTTGACTCCCCGCGGACCATGACCGAGAACCCACTTGCCCGTATTCGCACCTGGATTGGCGGCGTTCAAATTCGAGTTGCAAGTCTCTCTGAGGTCGCGAAAATCGATGTGCTCCTTGATGCCGGCAGCATCCTGTATTGCTTTCCATTGCCGATACAAAGAACGTTTGCATTTTGTAATGGAAAATACAAACTCTGAATCTTCTTGAAATACCGATTCGAAATGCATGGCTACGATGTCTTGGAAAGGGATGCCTTGCAGTTTGGATGTTTTTTGAGCCAGGAAAGAAACACGTTTTAATTCCAGATCCACATCTTCCCATCGTAAACGAAAAAAGTCCTGGGTTCGTGGTCCGCAGTTGTAGAACACAACTACGGCAAGTCGCCAGAGCAGGGTAGGGCAGGCCGAAGTGTAGGGCCACTTGGCAACGTCGCAGGCTGCATAAACGGCGTTGATCTCTTCGTCGGTCACGATTCGAGGTAGCTTTCGGAATCGTTTTTTGGGAGGTGCCATGTACGGCACGCGTTCGATAATCGACTCCCCAAGTGGATTTCCCTGTATCGGTGGACCTACGCGCCGAAGAATCCGGCGGATATGTCGCCAATATTTTTTTACGGTCTCTGGAGAATAGTTCTCTTTCAGGAAACTCTGTTTGAATTCCCGTAGAACTTCGTTTGTGATTTCTCCGACCGGAGGATTTCTGGTCCGTGCCTCCCAATGATTTAAAGCAGTCAGATAAATTGATAGTGTTCCTTCTGGGGAATCCTCCATATCTGGTAATACATATTGCTCGAAGCAGTCTCTTAGACTTAATATAAATTTCAGTTCGTTTCCGCGAGCCACTAACTGATTGGGGAATTTGATAACTGAAGTAATCATAATTGCAGGTCTCCGCAATAAATTGATTTCGCCCATACGAGGAAACAGTGCCTGCTAAGCGTTCCCCGTCCTCAATCCCTTGTGCCTCCCTGTGAGCATCTTTTGTTAGCTCCTGTAACGTGAATGAACAAACGCGTTCCGTCTCAGGAAAAACTATCCATTTTTCCACCGCCTCTCCAAGGCATAAAGACATGTTTCACCTCCTCAAACAGAAACGCGCGTACGTTTAGCGCAACGATTCTGGTCGTGATTTTTCGGAGGATTGAGAAAAGCGGGCCGGTTGATCAGCGCTTAACGCGCACGATCAACCGGCTGTATTAGTTCTTGAAATTAGGCAGCACGCCGAAGAACCCCGCATAGAACTCAACTCCAAAGACCGGCAAATGCCCAACAGACAAGGGCCGACCTAACAAACGAATTTCTAATTTAGACGTTCGTAAGGTCTCGATCTTCTTTGAGCTGAGATAACGGCTTTAAAGAAGGTGATAAGAATTCTCACGCGCGTCTGTTAATGTTTTGCGAGAGTCAGTTTGCGCATGGAGAATTCAAAAAGTCAATCCTGATGAAAGGAAAATACCAAGATATTGGAAAGAGAGGCGCATAGAGCGAACCCAAAACAGCAAAAGCGATTGCTGAAAAGAAAACGGAGTACCGGACTATTCTATTGGCCCGTAACACCGGGATTAAATTTAAAAACGCTGACGCGAGAGAATTTGCAAAACATAACAGACGAAAGCGACTCAGGAGAGCCTGCTCGCAGAATTAGTTTTCCAGCCCTTACAGCGTGGAGTTTCATCCCGCACCAACGTTTTTATACTTTGCTACCAGGACTTTTAGTCCCGGTAGAATGTCCAAAAAATGCCTGCTTTTTTAGGACTAAGTGGGCACGGGCGGGATCGAACCGCCGACACCAGGATTTTCAGTCCTGTGCTCTACCAACTGAGCTACATGCCCTTCGTTTCCGGCGATGACTTCAAGAGCGTTAACTCCCTGTGAAATCGTCGCTTAATGGAAGCGAGATGGAAATATAAGCCATTCCCCGTTCAGTTTCAAGCAAAACCGGCCATTCCTCGACAGGATTCGTCAGTTTTCCTGAATCCGGTAGAGTTCCGCCTTAAATACAGGCTCAGAGAGGGTTTGGACCAAGAGGAATCTACGTATTTTAACGATCAGATCAACTTAAATCTGACCATCGAACAATTCTGACGAGAGATCAATCTCATCTTTCCCGGGCGTTGGTAGAGCCTGATCGATCTCATGATGGCTCTTGTTCAGATCGAGAATGTTATCCGGATCCATTGGATCGGCGGCTTTCCCGTCCGCCGTCTGAATGATCTGCACGATCGGGCTCGTGTAAAGATTCTGATTCCGCCGAATGACGCGTGCGGCACTACCATCGGTTAACGTCACGAAACTTCCTACCGGGAACAGTGACAGCAGATTGAGCAGAGCTCGCATTGGAGCCGAATCGATGGTTTTGTCGTTCGTTTGTCTTAACAGGTATTCCATCGCTGCATACGGCATCAGAGCAGGGCGGTCTTCTCGAGACGTCGTCAAAGAGACATAACAATGCGCGACATTCAAAATCCGCGCGAACATATGAATCATATTTTGGGTACGGTTTCGTGGATATCCCAGTCCGTTCGGTTGTTCATGCACCTGATAGCAAACAACGGGAACCACGCTGGGAATACCTGCGACATCTTCCAGCATTTCGAGTGAGAAAATGGGATGCTTCTGCACTTCCATGCGGTCAATGGGATTCAGTTTACGGCGCCAGGAGCCTATTTTATCCTGTACGCGGACCATGCCCCAGTCATGCACGAGTCCACAGAGTCCAATATTTCGGACGTTGGTTTCATCTAAATTGAGTTCAGTACCGATGGCCATGCCTAATAGCGACATCTGCAAACAGTGTTGAGAAAGCGTTTCGTCCTTTCCTGCTTCTGCTGCTGCCGAAATCACACTGTCGGCATCCGCCGTCAGTTGAGTCAGATAACTGGCCGCCATGCCGGCAATTTCTGATCCCTTGGGAACATCTCCATTCAGCGCACCGCGCATCATTCCATCCAAGGATTCGCCGAACTCCTGTTGTTGCTCGAATAACTTTTCCCGGTGCTCCTGGTCATAACCTTTACAACCATGAATGACCATCGAATCCCGCACCGCAGGCCCGGTATTGGCGACAAACATCGAACCGGATTCGATGAGTTTATCTAACTTTTCAGTCAGCTCCGTCGAAAAGATTCCCTGTCCGGGATCCAAAGCCGAGTCACCTGAAAATGCGGCACTCAGACTGACTGCAGCCGCATCCTGGTTGTGAATATTGACGTCAGGCATATTCCGATCGCGCAACAGTTGTTTAAATCGCGAATTGACCACCGAACCGGCAGCCAACAGCAACACGCCATTGGAATCATAGATCGGATTATTGATTTTTCGACCGACGATCAGATCTTCGACGCGAATCGAAACGGTTTCCTGATTCTCGTCCTGTGCTTCGTCAGTCTGGTCTAATTTTTCTTTAATTTCTGTTGTCATTCTCACAACCTGAAACGTGCCTGTTTCTCTTTAATTAAGAGAAATGTAGACAACGCCTATGATGAACGGGAACATGACTTTTGGCTCCCAAGGGGTTAAGCTCACCTCAAGACTAGGTTAAAAAAAACTCAATCTAGACTGAGGAGGGATATCTGATACGAAATATCAACAACAATTTTGACGATCATTCCGATTAAGAGGATCAGCGAATTCCGGCAGGAGGGGAATGACTGTTGCTATTGCGTTTAAGCCCGTTTCAATTGCGCACTGATCTCATTGAGCACATCGGCTTCGCTGGGCAAATCTGTGGGCAAATAGCCACGTAAAGGAATGGGAGTCCCATCCAGGCGGTAAATCACTCCGGGGAAATGGATGCCGGAGATGCCTGTTGGTAGAAAGGCTTCTGTTTCCAACTGCTCTTGAACAGCCGGGCCGGTCAATATGACGGGAATCTCAGCCAGACGCTCGAGGGCCAACTCGGACAATCCTGAGAGTGGCTGTGCTCCGACCAGAATACACAGGTCGGTTTCTGTCTGTTCCAGCATTTGATTCGCTGAATACTCGCGGGGTGAATAGCGGGGGTAGCCTGCAGCAAAATTCACACTGGCAGCGTAACCGGTCTGCCAGGCCAACACGGTTTCGGCGCCTCTGGTCTCGCCGACTCCGGGAATGTTCAGAGTATGACAACGACGTTCGGCTTGAATTTCTCGGACCAAGAGCGACAAGGCTTCGATGTTATGATGCGCGAACGGTCCCTGCTTAAACTCCGGTCCAAAAAAGAAGACGATGTATTTGCTCTGACGAATCAGGCTGACCAGACTCTGCAGGTCAGTTGTTGAAAGTCCTGAGGCAGCATTCTGTTCCAAATCGATGTCTTTTAAGAGCGCTCTCAGACACCAGATCAGTTCGAGTTCGTTACCCGGCGCTAATACAATCGATTGATCGACGTTGTCACTGTCATCGGTTTTCTCTCCGCTGATCGTCACGATTTTGCGAGATGAAACAGACTCTCCTTGATTCATGTTATTTCTGTGACACTCAGTACTCCGAAATGCATCAGCGCCCCAGTAAATGATTAAATCAGCACGACTGCGTACTTCCCCTAACGTACAGGACGCTTCACCTGCCTGTTGGAGTGCCCGCGTCGCGGAGGCAGCCCCCGTATCAATGGTCGCCCCGATCTGATCAGCCAGACTAATGGCAGCCCGTTGTGCATCGGTGGCAGACTGATACATCCCGTAGATCAGGGGAGACTGAGCCTGTTGAATCAGTTCGGCAGCCCGCTGGATCGCTTCCGTATGCGAAACTGCTGTCCCCCTGATTGAAGGTTGCAGAAGCGCTGACTGGGGAGACCAGTCAAACCAGGCCTGCCCCTGAGGACAGGTGGTTTGTACTTCGGTAATCTGCTGTCCGTCGGTTGTCACCCGGGCATCATCGCAGACGCAACAACAACTGGCACAGGCAACATCTTCGATCACATTTTTCACAGACGGTCTCCGAAACCGGGTTTAGCCGATCCGATTTTTCAGTTCATTTAAGAGAGAAACGGCTTTTCCGATATCCGCTTTCTGCTGTTCCCGGTCTTCCGGTATTTCGCGTTCGATCGTCAGTGGGCCGGTATAACCGATGTCATCGAGAGTTTGCAGGTAAGTTCCCATCCCAACATCGCCTTCACCCAGAGGAACTTCCGCGCCCCACTCGATACCGCGTTTGCCTTCTGCTGCCCAGGTTGCGTCTTTACAATGCACACTGGCAACCAGATGACCAACACGTTTCAAGGCGGCAATAGGATCGCCCGTACCATATAGAATCATATTGGCAGGATCAAAGTTAATCTTGAGGTTATCGCGTCCCACGTCACTGATAAAATCGAGCAGGTGATCGGCGGATTCCTGTCCGGTTTCCAAATTCAGCTGCTGTCCATTTACTTTGACGTGATCCAACAGCTCCTGAGTCACTTTGACCAGTTCCTTATAGTCGTCTGATTCACGGTCTTCAGTGACGAATCCGATATGCAGGGCAACAGTGTCTACGCCCAGCAATTTGGCGAAATCGGAAATGTCTTTCATTTCTTCAACACGTGCGGCGCGGGTTTCTGCAGGCACCAGACCGACGGTCTTCTTTGTGGTCGGAATGTCAGCGTAGCTTTCCCCATCAAAACCACCAAACACGCAGGTCAACGTAATTCCTGCCGCGTTACAACGGTCCATAAATTCTTTCGCAACTTCGGGAGTTCGGGTTTGCTTGTGAGGTGCATGAATCTGAATCGTCGGAATTCCCAATTCCTGGACGACGTCAAAATGCACTCCCAGACCTGCGTCTACTGAAGCAAATACACCAATAGGCCACTTTTCCATTTTTCCTGCCTCCACAAAGTGTTCGTTTATCTTTTTCGATTGTTCTGAGTTCAATACTGACGCTCCCTTACCTGAGAGGAGCACTATTTATCATAAGGAGATTTCCTGTGTTTCACAAACGAGGACCTTCATTTCTTTACAAAATAAAGAAACACATAACTGAATGTAGTAATGCAACTTGCCCCGTCTATTGTTTCCCGCCCAACTCCTCTTATAATGGATTCTTCCTGCGAAGATCGCAATTGCAGAAGGCCTTGAACGTAAAAGAGGAATCACCATGATAGAAATCAAAAAAATCCTGTTACCCACCGACTTTAGTGAGCCAGCACAAGAGGCAACCCAGTACGCTGTGGAACTCGCCAAAAAGTTCAATGCCAAGCTGTATCTGCTGAACGTGATCGAAGACCCGGTCGTTTATATGCCGATGTTTGAAAGTTATGCATTGCCTCCCAAAGAAGACTTTGAGGAATTTGCGAAGACCCGGCTCGACAACTGGATTCTCGATGAAGACAAAGGCGATCTGGAAATCGAAACCCACTGGGTTCACGGCAATCCCTTCGTCGATATCCTGAAATTCTCGAAGCGGGAAGAAGTCGATCTGATTATCGTGGGCACACACGGCCGTTCCTTAGCCGCCCATTTATTGCTCGGCAGCGTGGCAGAGAAAGTCGTCCGCAAGGCATCTTGCCCGGTGTTAACCGTTCGACCAAAGGGGCACCAGTTCATTCACCCGGAATCAGAGGAATAAATAATTCTCGATTCTGTTCTCTTTCATCGCTCATTCTCTATTTTGCATTTTGAATGAGACACTCATTCTGTAAATCAGGAATTCCCTTTTCGTGATTGGCGACTCATCACATCCTGCGGAAAGCCGCATTCCCTTTTATGGGAAGCTGTTCAGCATCATCGCCTTCCTGGTGATCTTGAACCTGCCGACGCCTTCTGACATGACCGCGTCGGCACAACGGTTGGCCGCGGTCACCGCGCTGATGGCGATTCTCTGGATGACACAGGCCCTACCGATCGCCGTCACCAGTCTGATTCCTCTGGCGCTGTTTCCAATTTTCGGGATTCAGGATCCGAAAACGGTCAGCCAGTCCTATATCAA
Source organism: Gimesia fumaroli (assembly GCF_007754425.1). Classification (NCBI taxonomy): domain Bacteria; kingdom Pseudomonadati; phylum Planctomycetota; class Planctomycetia; order Planctomycetales; family Planctomycetaceae; genus Gimesia; species Gimesia fumaroli. The sequence continues at coordinate 3,597,927 of NZ_CP037452.1, read as the reverse complement.
TCAGAATATTTTTCTGTATATGGGCGGCTTTATGATCGCATTGGGGATCGAAAAGTGGGGCGTGCATCGACGGATTGCCCTGCATACGATTAGAGTCATCGGCTCCAGCCCCCGGCGGGTTGTCTTAGGTTTTCTGTTTGCCACCGGTTTCCTGTCGATGTGGATCAGCAATACCGCATCTACATTACTGATGTTGCCGATCGGTATGGCTATCATTGGATCGATTTCAGAACTCACCCAACTTGAATCTCCCGAAGATTCCTCGGAAAGCATCCGCCATTTCTCAGTCGCATTGCTCTTGGGAATCGCCTATTCCGCCAGCATTGGTGGTGTCACGACGTTAATCGGCACCCCCACTAATATCGCCTTTCAACAAATCTGGCTCTCTCAGTTTCCACAAGGGCCTGAGTTATCAGCGGGTGAGTGGATGGTGATGGTGGTCCCGTTTGGCATCACGTTTTTACTCATCACCTGGGTGGTGCTTTGCTGGAATATGCCACGTTTATCGAATTCCAAAGAATCATCCCAGGCCATTATCAACGATCACATCCGGCAACTGGGTCGTGCCTCACGTCCCGAAATTCTGATGCTGATTATCTTCATTACAACTGCTATTTTATGGGTGACGCGGAAGCCGCTCATCTTTGGAGAATATGAATTACTGGCCGGCTGGGAGCAGTTTCCGATTCACTTTCTCACACAGTGGGGAATTTCCGTCGAAAGCGCCTCTGGCTGGGTACATGACTCCACAGTGGCGATGGGAATGGCGATCCTGATGTTCGCGATTCCCGCGCAAAAAACAGAGCAGGGCACGACCGAATATCTGATGGATTGGGATACGGCGGAACGACTTCCCTGGGGCGTCCTTCTGCTCATCGGTGGCGGCTTTGCAATTGCGGGTGCTTTTCGCACAACGGAATTATCGGGTTGGGTGGGTCATGTTTTCTCGCAAGTCATCGCCGACTGGCCTCCCTGGGCTCTGGTATTAGCCGCTTGTCTGATGTTGACCTTCCTGACCGAATTCACATCGAATATCGCGACCGTGAATACCGTGCTCCCCATTCTGGCGGCGACGGCAGTCAGTCTGGAAATCGACCCACGACTGATCATGATACCGGCGGCGATCTCTGCCAGTTGTGCATTCACGATGCCGATCGCAACACCGCCGAATGCGATCGTCTTTGCCTCGGGACAAATCAAAATGTCCGACATGCTGAAGTACGGAATCATCCTGAATCTGATTGGCGTTTTCCTGCTGACGGCATTTATGTTCTTCTACTTCATTCCGCAACTCGGAATTGAATTTGGAACCATTCCCGATTGGATTCATGAGCACAATCCCTGACGGGACGCTTATTTACCGATGCAGAATTTACTGAAGATGCGGTCCAGAATATCATCGGTATAAACCTGGCCAACAATCTGCCCCAGATGCTGTAGCGATTCGCGAATTTCAATCGCGACGAGTTCTTCTCCCAGTCGCAGTGAGGCTGCTTCTTCCGCAGCTTGCAGCGACAGCCCGGCGGATCGCAGGCTTTCTCGACAGCGGGAAGCGGTAGAACCAATCAGCAGTTTGCTGCCACGACGGTATTCCGTCAGTCTCGATAAAACCAGCGTCTTTAGATCTTCCAGCCCCTGACCAGTGGCAACTGACAACCTTACCTCACAGTCTCCCTCCAACTGGTTTGCGGATGGAGCAGGGGAGAGGTCGCATTTTGTCATAATATGCAGTAGATGTTGCGATTCCGAAAGCTGGCTCCGCTGCAGACGATCGATGTCTTCCCACTCCGGTTTCAGATCCGCAGCCGTGCACCAGATAACCAGATCGGCCTGGGCTACCTGTTGCGCCCGAAACTGCTGCGCACTGATAGAGATCTCATGCTCCCCCGACTCCATCCCCGCCGTATCGATTAATTGAATTGGCTGACCCTGCCAGTTTAATGTGGTCGCCAGATAATCGCGTGTGGTCCCCGCAACCTCCGAGACCAGAGCAGCATCCGCGTCTTCGACCAGTTCATTATATAACGTACTCTTGCCTGCATTCGGCAAACCGGCCAGAACGATAGAAAGACTGCCCGTCGATTCCATTCGTGTCGAAGAATCTTCGTAAAGTCGTTCACAAAATATACGAATCTGTTGCAGTCGGGAAACCAGTGTCTCACGATCAATAAATTCGATGTCTTCTTCGACAAAGTCCAGTCCCGCTTCCAGTTCGGAAAGCAGTTCCAGCAAATCCACGCGGGCTGCTCCGATGCGCGTTGAAACGCCGCCTGCCAGTTGGCTGAGTGCCAGATTGAGTTCAGCATGATCGTGGGCATCAATCACTCCGAGCACGGCTTCCGCCTGCATCAGGTCTACCCGTCCCGCGAGAAAAGCCCGCAGGGTGAATTCGCCTGGCCGCGCCATACGGGCACCGTGGGCGGCTAGATTTTCAATTGCCGCTTCGAGCAGGGGAGGCGCACTGATTGTATGAAATTCCGCCAAAGGCTGTCCGGTAAAGCTACGTGACGTCGGCCAATAGTAGAGTGCTCCCGGAAGAGACTGCGTAGATCCTGCCAGACGTAATTGTCCCGGATGACGTTCTGAACGGCTGGACTTCTGCCAGGCTTTATCGGAATGGAAGCAGGACGAAAGACAAGGCACGATCTCGGTACCACTGATACGGATCATACCGGCCGCGGCCCCTCCGGGGGCTGACGCCAGTGCTACAATCGTATCGTCAAACTGCAAATTCATGCTGAGCCTCGCAGGAAACCATCGCTACCGACGTTTCTTAGGCTTCTTCCCCGTGCCTTTGCCGCCGCGGCCGTTTTGCTGCTTCTTTTCATTGAGAGCGGCTTGGGCCTGTGCCTGATCTGCGATATCCTGCAGCCGGGCAAACCAGCCTTTTTTCGCAGGCTCCTGGCTTTCGGAAGTCTCTTTTTTATTTTTTGTTTTCTTCGACTCTGCTTTGATTTCAATCGTTTTGGAGTCTGTCGTCTCACTTACTTTGGGAGCACGCTTTGACTGAAAGTCCAACAGTTTCCGTTCACAGATACCCCAGAGGCTGGAAGCAATAAAGTAAACGCAGAGACCGGCGGGAACACGATAGAACATGAAGCCCATTGCGATCATCATGTAGTTCATGATTTTATGCTGCAGTTCCTGGTCTTTGTCGGTGGGTGGCGGCATGAATAATTTCTGCTGCACCACAAACAGTCCCACAGTCACCAGAGGCAGCAAGTTGAAGTTATCTCCCAGGAACGGTAGAGAGAAAGGCAGCTTGAATAGAGCATCGGGCGCTGCCAGGTTATCGACCCAGAGGAACGGAGTTCCCCGAAGTTGAACCGCGTTATTCAAAGCCGTATATAAGCCGAAGAAAATCGGCAGCTGCAGGAAGATCGGCAGACAACCGGCCAAGGGGTTATAATTGTTTTTGCTGAACAACTCCATTTGCGCCCGGCCGAGCTTCTCGCGATCATCGCCGTATTTCTTTTTGATCTCAGCGATCTGCGGCTGCAACTCTTTCATCTTCTGTGCGCCAACGGCCTGCTTGCGCGAGAGCGGATACAGGCTGCCTCGCACCATAATTGTCAGACCGATGATAGCCAGCCCGTATGACAGACCAATTCCGTGCAGTGTATTCAAGAGCCACAACATCAGTTTGGCAACAGGCCCGAAGAAGCCGAAATCCATGATCTCGGTGGCTTTCAACGGTGGGCCGAGTAGTGACTCGCGTTTCGGGCCGGCATACAAGGCATAACCGTGATCTATTTCGCCGCCCGCGTCCAGTTCAATCTCATTGGAATTGATCTGAATGGTTGTGCGGCTCTGTGATTCATTTTTGAGATCCTGCTGAATGAGGACCGGCTCAATACTGGCAGAATAGTTCGAACGCATTTCCCCGTTCACCAGCTTCGGCTCGTAATTTTTGCCATCCGGTGTTAACAGGGCAGCAAAATATTGAACATCCACTCCCGCAAACTGAAACGCACGCGTGTATTTCTCGACATTCTTAGCCTGAACTGCTTCGATGATATCCGCCGCGTAGAACGTTTCGGTATCAACGCTGAGATCATCTTGCAGAAACCCGATGCGAACATCGCGAAACTTGCGTGTATTGTCGGCATTTTCCAATGGGATTCCAACGGGCCCCAGTAGATGATAATCCAGTTTCTGTTGTTCGGTGCTTTTGTTAATGACCTTGATGTCAAAGTGAATCAGGTAACCGGCCTGTTCTTTATTTCGGAACTCGCGGAAATCCTGATCTTCCGGAACAGGATATTTCTTGAGACCAAACTCCTTTTGTACTTCAATGCTGCCATCCGGCGCTGTCAGCCCCAGTCGAACCGACTGAATGATCTTGGGGTTGTCCGGGTCTTTGATCTGTTCCAGTACTTTCCAGTTGACACGGCGCGTGTCTGTGAGCAGAGGCGCCAGTTTCTGATCCAGCTGTTCGATCTCGACTTCCAGAGATCGAATTTTAGCTTTCCCTCCGCCGTCAAACTCATCGAGGACTTTTAACGGATCTTTTTGGTTATTGAGATCGCGATACAGGGGATCGTTGAGAAAGGCATCGATGACCGCAGCCCCCTGCGTGGAGATCGAGGCCTGCATGAAGTAGCCGCTCTCCGGATCAAGTGAACCGAGCACGATTTTCTTGCTCGGGTTCTTGAGCAAATCGGCCTGTTTTACTTGTGGCTGCTCAACTGGCTTGATTTCTGCGTCTTTGGGCTCATCCGGTTTTTTTGCTACCAGGGGCGCATCATCATCCTTTGCTTCCGCTTCTTGAGCGACCTGCTGTGGCACAGGTTTGGGAGGAGCAATAACGGGCATGACGAACAACTGCCAGAAAAACAAAACAGTCGCAGACAGAGTGACGAAGAGTAAGAGTCGTTTTTGTTCCATTGTTATCGACCATCTCGCAGACGGTCGCCCAAGAAGTTATCTAAATCAGAAATTTCGTAAATCTTTTCTGCGGTAGCTGTAAAATCGTAGTCGACTCTGCAGAAGGTCACTTTTTCATCATCAATAATGACATAAGAAGAGCGATTGTCCGCATCACGCGGTTGCCCGACCGAACCGACATTCACCAGAAATTTTTCCGGACCAAACGGATACACGTTTTCCACTTCCTCTGGTGAAAGGAAATTCATACTCTCGGTAAATACACCGGGAATATGCGTGTGACCTTGAAAACAGTATTGATCCACCAGTCCGAAAATGCGTTCCATTTTTCGCTGGTTATAAATGTCTTCCGGAAAGACATATTCATTGAGTGGATTACGAGCAGAGCCGTGCACAAAAAGAAGTTTGTCTTCGCGAATCATGCGGGGAAGTTCCCCCAGAAAATCCCAGCGATCCTGATTCTTAGAGGCATCGCCTGTTTCCAGCATGCGTCGCGTCCAGAAAATCGCCCGTTCTGCGCCTGCGTTGAACCCTTCCGGATCGAACAAAGCTGCCTGATCGTGGTTTCCCAGCAGAGATTTCTTGCAGCGCTTTCGAACCAGATCGATACATTCCCGTGGATTCGGCCCATAGCCAATGATATCACCCAGGCAATAAATCTCACTGATTTCACGGCGGTCAATGTCAGCCAAAACAGCTTCCAACGCTTCAAGATTACCGTGAATATCACTAATGATCGCTCTTAACAACGGACAACTCCCACTTTCTTTTACCGGGACCAGCTTATAAACAGGCAAACTCCGGCCATAATCACGATGAGGAGCCTGTACTAGAGAGGCTATCTTCTGTTAACAAACACCCTGAATATAGGGAAATACACTCGATAATTCGCTTCCGGGACACAAAACACCCTTGATCCCGGCTCGAATTTCAGCCGACGGTACCGCGACTTAGAAGCCTTCCGATCTCTCATCCTCAATCGAAGGCCGGCCGAATCCCGTAAGATCGTCTGGAATCGTTCATCCAAAGTCCCAATAGTAGCAGTACAGGGACACCATCTCAAGGCTCTGTTTACAGTTATCATTCGCTATCTGATGGTAAATCTTCGCTCGCAAAGCTAATTCTCAGCGAAAAACCAGAGCAAGCTCCCCATTTGCCTTATCTGGAAGCAACTTGGGCGCTGTTGAGCACAATCCTCCGTTTGAATTTTATCAGCGTCTTCCCCCACGACTCATTGAGCCAATTCCGGTGAAACTCGGCAAAACGGGGGATTTGCTGTCGTTCGTAGCAAATATGTCCTATCTGCTCCTGGTAACGAATATAGCAACCATTCAGCGCTGCCCCACACTGTTAACAGAGTCGTACGACCCTTGAAATCGGTATAAGCCGGTTCTTAAGCTGGTTTCAATCGGAATTCTGAGGCCTTTTTACCTCTTTCAACAGCGCGTCACGCGGAAATCAGCAACATCTGATTCTCAAAAACAACAGTCCTTGTCGTTCGCATGTTGCCTGTTCGAAACTTGTGTCCTATGTTTTCAATATCCCTTCATTAATGTTTGCCTCCCAGTTTGATTGATGGGCGAGGGCGTTTACCGATCAGGTAGCAACCTTGTCTGGCATGAAAGCGCGGATCGGTTTCCTCATTTGTATTGAGGAAAAAACGCATCCGGCATTTTGCTCCATCAAAATCAATGATTGATTTTGTGAAGCATACTAAGCAGATTTTCAATTTCATTATTGTGAATCCAAGAGACACAACACTGATTATTCACAACCAACACAAGCTGTACGACGATTGCAGCATTACATGGACACTTTGGGCGAGACATATTCAATGAAGACAAATTCTGGTTCATTACTGGTAGTTGACGACGATCAATACATTCTGGAAGCAATGGCCGACTATTTGCGTAGCCTGGGGCATCGCACCGAAACATCGCTGACTTGCCTGGATGCGATCGAACGTTTAAAAGAATTCCCTTTTCAGGTAGTCGTCTGCGATGTCAACCTGCCAGACCAGGATGGCTTTCATCTGCTCGAATGGGCGAAAGAAAACGCACCAGACACAGCCGTGATCATGCTGACCGGTTATGGAACTATCGAAAGTGCCGTCGAAGCCATTCGTCTGGGCGCGTTTGAATACCTGACCAAACCGGTCATCGACGAAGAACTCAGTCTGGCGATTGAACGCTGTCTGGACCAGAGACAGGTCGTCGAAGAAAACAAAACACTCAAAGCGCAACTCGATCAGCGTTTTGGACTGGCAAATATTGTCGGCCAGGACTACAAGATGCAGAAAATGTTCGACCTGATCGAGAGTGTGGCTGATACGCGAACCACCGTTTTAATTCTGGGTGAAAATGGAACCGGAAAAACGATGACCGCGCGAGCCATTCATCAACTCAGCGACCGCTGTAACCAGCCCTTTGTGGAAGTCGCTTGCGGTGCACTTCCCGACAGCTTACTGGAAAGCGAACTGTTCGGACATAAAGCCGGCTCCTTCACTGGCGCGACACACGATAAAATTGGTAAATTTCTGCAGGCAGACGGCGGCACGCTGTTCCTGGACGAGATTGCCACCGCTTCTCCCAGTCTGCAGGTGAAATTACTGCGCGTTTTACAGGATCATGAATTCGAAGCGGTCGGCGATAACAAAACGCACACCGTTGATATTCGACTCATTTTGGCAACCAACCAGAATCTGGAAGATATGGTCGCCAAAGGAGAGTTCAGGCAGGACCTTTACTACCGGATCAATGTCATTACATTGACACAACCTGCTCTCAGAGAACGCATGAGCGATATCCCGCTTCTGATCGAGCACTACCTCAAGGTTTACAACGAACAAATTGGCAAATCAATCAAAGGTTTTGATGCCTCTGCGATCCAGGCCATGCTTAAATATTCCTGGCCCGGTAATGTGCGCGAACTGATCAACGTGATCGAGCGCTCGGTCGTGTTGACCAAAGGGGAGTACATCCGAGTCCATGATCTGCCCGAACAAATTCGACAGGAACAAGCCTATGCACTGTCAGCAGACAATCGCATGGGAACGGGTTCCCTGAAAACGGCGCTGGCCAATCCGGAACGTCAAATCATTATCGAAGCACTGGAAGCGAATGGCTGGAACCGCCAGAATACAGCCAAGGCACTGGGCATCAATCGCACCACGCTGTATAAGAAAATGAAAAAATACGATATCGATTTTGAAAAGCAGCTGATGCACTAATCAGTTGTCCTCAAACTTGAACCCAAACCCTATGCACGTCGACTCGACGTGCATTTTTTTATGGACGGCTCTCTCATGCAGTATTTCCATTCAATTACGAAAAACAAATAAACTTCAGCTTATACACCTATATTCACAATTTGGAATGGCCGATATGTATTGAGAGAGGAACGGAATCTTCTCATCACAGGCGAAAAAACGCTCAAACATCTCATTTCCAGGAGGGGGAATACATGAGGTTCGCGCCGATTGTACTGATCACAGTTTCGTGCAGCCTGATTAATTCGGCAATTTATGCCGCAGGACCTGCAGAGCCTCAGACGCTTTCTGACGTCTTCTCCAATGGAGTCTATGAAGGAGAAGCGGCACCCGCGCCTCCTGCTATCGATCCTCCTGACACCCTGAATTCTGTCACCGAACCAGAGACTCAATTCATCCAGACACCAACGGGAGAGCAACCAATTTCTCTCCCTGCACAGCAGCCATGCTCGTGTCCGACGTGCAGTGCGCAGGCATCGGCCTGTAACTGTCAGTCATGCGATTGCAATGCCTGTACACTCTGTGATCGAATTCCGCTCTTGAATAAGTTTCCCAGCGATCGGTGTTTTGATGACTTTGTCATGCCTGTCAGCAATCCCGTCTGGTCAATTGATCCGCGCTCACTGACTTACGTGAGAGGCATCTTTATCAATCAAATGATTGACTCCCAAACACCCGTACTTGGTGCAGGGGACCTGCAGGTTTACGCCCTCCAACTTGGAATCGCTTTAAACGAACGACTCTCTGTGATTGCCGTGAAAGACGGCTACAATACACTGCAAACCCGGGGTGTTGGTAATTCCACAGGCTGGTCCGACATCGGCCTGGGGCTAAAATACGTGCTGATCCGAGATGTCGAAAATCAGTTCCTGCTCTCAGGTGGCCTGATTTACGAAGCCACAAATGGAAGCAGCCGCGTCTTTCAGGGAAATGGCGACAGTGTCTGGACACCGTACCTCTCTCTGGGTAAACAGATTGGCTGCGGGCACCTGATTGCTTCCACCGGTTACCATGTCCCCGGCGACACTGCCGAAGAATCACAATCCATCTATTATAGCGTGCACTACGATCACCCTATCACAAGCAAGCTGTCAGCCGTCGCTGAGCTGAACGGCATCGTCTACACCAAAAGCGGTCAGGCACTGCCCCTGAATATTGAAGGGGGAGACTGGATCAACCTGGGTTCAACGAATGTCGCTGGCAACAACTTTATCTCGACTGCCTTTGGAGCGAACTACCGCATGAACCGTTGCCTGTCGGTCGCCGGTGTCTGGGAATTTCCCATCACAGGTCGCAAAGATCTGATGGACAGCCGCACGACGGTAACATTGACACTCCAGTTCTGATCTTCAGAACCCGAAAATAAATCATCAATGTGATTCTGAGTTGATCCGAGAACGAACAAGCTGCTCCAGTTGATCAATCACTTCATCGATTGTCAAACGGGACGTATTGATCTCAACCGCATCGTCGGCCGGTTTTAACGGGGCGACGGTGCGTTGTTCATCGCGCTGATCACGTTCATTGATTTGCTGCAATATCGCCTCTAAGGTAATCTGCTTCCCCTGTGCCACCAGCTCTTCATGTCTGCGACGAGCCCGCTCCTCAGGATCGGCGATCAGGAACACCTTGCAGAATGCATCCGGGAACACCACGGTTCCCTGGTCCCGACCTTCGCTGACAATATCCACGCCCTCTGCAGCCCGCTGTTGCAGACGTACCAGTTCCTGCCTCACCGCAGGATACTGCGCAACCACCGAAGCAGCGTCTGTCACATCGGGAGTGCGAATCGCCGCTGAGACATCTTCTCCGTCGAGCAGCACCCGATCACCTGAAAACGTAATCTTGATCTGCTGACTGACGTGCGTCACTGCCTGCTCATCCGCCGGGTCCACATTTTTCTGCAGTACTCCGCAGGCAACGCAACGATACATGGCGCCGGTATCAAGAAACTCAAACCCCAGACGCTTGGCTAAACCGCGGGCCGCAGTACTTTTTCCCGATCCTGCAGGGCCATCAATCGTCACGATCATCGGTTACGCTTGCTCCTCGAACAGGATTTCAATTTCGGCAATCTCATACTGTGACATCTCGACCAGAACCGCGTCCTCTTCAATGGGAAGTTCAACAACGGTCTTCCCGTGAAAATCGCGCTGACGGGCACTGACGGGAGATTTATAACAACGTAATTTTACAGAGCGATGCATGCCTTCGGTTTCCATCAGACGCACGGCAAAACCACTTTTAGCTCCAGACGCTTCGTTCGACGAATCTCCTTCCGGAGGTAACAAGTCCAGCACACGTGTCAGTTGGACATTACTGGCTGAAACATGAAACAGCCATCCCTTTTCGCCCATTCGCGGAGGGCCGACCTGACTGGAAACCTGTCCTGCAGGCACCATGACATTCCGGGCCAGCTGCATCGGGAAATTCTGATTCACGGCAATCGAAAAGGAAAACTCCCGTTTCGTTTCGCCTTCCACAACCAGCATGCTATCGAGCATCCGTGGCCCGGTTTTACGATGAAACGGCAGCCCATGATTCAAAATAGTCACCCGTTCTTCGCCTTCTGCAATCTCAAAATAATGCGGGCTTTCAAAGCGTTCCCCCTGAAAGGCATGCGCACTTTCCAAGAGAGACCGTGTCAGAGAGGCTGTACTGTCGCCCCAGGCAAAGCGCGCTGCATAATAGTGATCCCAGGGGTTCCCGTCAGGCATGGTCTGCACATCCAGCTCGATTTTTACATCTAGAATCGGACGCCCGCGCCAGAGCTGATATGTCTGACGGAACGATGCCAGCGTCGTGTCGCTGACCTGGTCATAAATTTCGCCGGTGGTTACGATTTCTCCCATGCCGGGCCCCGCACAGGCGAGCTCTGCATTGACATTCCGAATCGCAGAGTAGGGGGTCTTCTCTTCGAGGTCGCCCAAGGCACCGGGAGTAGAAATCGTGCGTTGATAGGGAAAACGATAGGCTAACTGCTGGCTGAGACGGTTCGGCTTTCGACCATATTCTTTGATCTGGGCAATGCCCCCGGTCTCTTCATGAATATGCACTTCAAAGAATTCGTTCCGCAGCAACAGAGGCTCCGCAATAGGAACATGACTTTTGGCTGGTGCTGCCGGAGACGTACCAGGCTGAAGCCAGATAAACCCGGCACCAGGTATTTCCACGACCGCTTTCTTATGTCGCTCATCGAACTGTGTGGCTTTGACTGCATCCTGAGCAACTGGTTCATGGGGAAATTCGGGCAGATCAACGACCACTTTTCTGGAAAACGAAAGCGAGTTCAATAATAACACTCCGCTCTGCTGTGCGGCTCCCTGAAGAATGATTTCCGCGAGCTTTGCTTCGCCCGCCTGGCGAAATCCTTCTAGCGCGGTCACCGCACTTTGAATCTGTTCCGCTTCCGCATCCGGGTGTCCCTGTTCCACATCCCGCTCAACTTTTTGCAATGCTTCGTCTTGAATGGCTTGTCCGTAGATGGCTTTGGAAACGGAATGAAACCAGAGCCCCGCCGTCAATTCATCGTGCCTCTGATAGTGTGCGATAAAACGGCTGAGTGGATTCGGCTTTCTCATCGCCACAAGTTGACTCAGAAAGGGAGACAGGTATTCCCGCGCATCATAGGAAGAATGCCGACCTGACGACTCTGTATTTTGAAAAAAGTCATTTAACAAAACAAAGCTGCCCAGCACCGGGGCATAGCGATGAATGCGTTTAAAGTCTTCAAAAAAGGGGGATTTCACATCAGGCCAGTGGGCAAACATCAGCGCCCCGACCTGATCTTCTTCCATCGATTCTGCCATCCGCTGCGGAAACCGCAGATAACCGGCTGAACCTTCCGCCGACATGGGGATTCGGGAAAACGCATCCAGAATCGTTCCGTCTGCACCTTCCCAGTGAATTTTACTCTGCTCATAATCGGGATAAATACCATCATCCAAAACCAGATGCAGGGCGGAATGGAAGCCGAAGCGATGCAGTAACATTGGCAGAATGGAAGCCAGACCAAAGCGACGCCGCGCCCAGGTCGTCGGAGTGCGACCGGTGAGTTCCTGAATTTTGCGTGTCCCTGAATTCAACTGCCAGATCAACGACTCTACAGGAACAACCGGTGTGGCAATTTGATCCTGCTCACCCCCGATGACTTCGGTCTCCTGATTCTGACAACTTGCTTTCAGAATTTCCGTCAACTCAGGACGTTCCTGGGAGATCGTTTCCAGATCGTCAGCGGTGAGCAGCAAGTTAAGAGGTTGTTCATCCGCAATCGCCGCCTTGAGCGCATCATTGGCCCACTCCGGGGTGACCAGACACAAGTCAATTAAATAACAGTCGATGGGATAAAACCGCTCACGATTCTCAAGCAGGACTTCGAAGCATCCTTTGAGATGGGCTCGGGCGGCTTCGTTATCATTGGCCAGCGCCGCGTCAGCGGCCGCGATCGCTTCCCGTTGTATGGTCGCTTCATCCAGACTACTGAAATGATGCATGCACCGCGTCAATAACTCTAATTGAATGTAACACAGGCCAAGCGCATAAAAGTCAGCAACCAGTTCGGCTGATAACTCCGATTCAGAAGCAGATTCTGCCTCCGCGTGCAACGGTTCTAACGCCGCGGCAGCCATCTCGTCCCGGTGAATCTTGCCACTGACAACGGTGGCCCCATTAGACTCCGCTTCTTCAATCCAGCCGTAAGGCAGCCAGTCTTCGGAGGTTTTAGGAACCAATAATAAACGGTCCGCCAGAAACTGGGGAGGCTCATCGGAGCGATGCCAGCTCGGAATGACTCGCGACGAGGCCAAAAGTTCAGGATGCCAGGCCACTGCAAAAGCATTCAGCAGGCTCTCGGCGTCTTTTTCTTCCAGTTCCGTCGGGAAATCTTCAAGACTGTGGCAGGGGATCAAAACAACTATATCATTGTATGTCATTGTGTCACAATACTTTAGAAACGTAATAACATTCAATCTGTACGTGTGAGAAAGAGTCCGGTTCCTTCTCTGACTCAGTTTAGCATAAGCAAACTCGGACTGAGTATCTATAGCGCGGTATCCCACACCCTCCAGAAATCACAAATCACAGGGTAACTTATACTTAGTCAAATCCGGTTTTGAACGCAGGACAATAAACACACGAACAGATATCTATAAAAAACTAATTGAAGAATCCATCAAAAAAACTGATAAAACCGTAATAAAAAGTGACTTAGTGGGAACTGATTGATTTTGCCGCTCGTCCAATTAATTGAATGAGCTCAAAACGGATAGGATTGCGGCAGGAAATCACAGGGTAAAAACCAATTGAACAGACAAAAAGGGAGCGAGTGGCTCATTAATTTTTATGAAGTCGTTTTCAAACATCCACTATTTCATTGACTTTATACGAAATCCTGTGATAGCCTTATGTTAGCGGATTGTGTAATCTGAAATAATTCCCTTAGCCTATCTAACTGCGACTAATAAAATCTGATACAATTTCGCGAGTCTGAATCGATTCCGGTCAGTCAGCGTAACATCATCTCGTTCATTAAACTTCGGAAACATTTCCGGTTCAATCTGGTAAGCACTGATTCAGGTATTTCCAGAAAGTAGGAGTGACCAGTCACATGGCAGAAAATCAAGCTGTTTGGGGCATTGAAATTGGGCAGGCCGGCTTAAAGGCCATTCGACTTCGCTATGCAGAAGCCGCTGATCAGGTGATTGCTGTCGCGTTCGATTATATTCCCCATCCCAAAATTCTCAGCCAGCCCGATGCAGTCCCGGATGAATTAATCAGTCAGGCTCTCGATACCTTCCTGTCTCGTAATGAAACCAAAGACGATCTGATCGCCATCAGCGTTCCAGGACAGACCTCCCTGGCACGCTTTATTCAACTGCCCCCGGTTCAATCCAGCCGCGTTCCTGAAATCGTCAAGTACGAAGCCAAGCAGCAAATTCCGTTTGCGCTGGAAGACGTGATCTGGGACTACCAGCCTCTGGGTGGCGGCGTGGAGGAGAGCGGTTACATGCTGGATGCCGAAGTCGGTATCTTCGCCATGAAACGCGATCAGGTTTTGAAAACACTCCAACCTTTTGTCGACAGAAAAATTGAAGTGGAGTTGATTCAGATTGCTCCCTTAGGTCTATATAACACACTCTGCTACGATTCGCTCGGAATGCGTGTCGGCGAGGAATTCGAAGGAAACCCGGAAGAGTCTGCGATTGTGGTTGATATGGGTGCCGACAGCACCACATTGATGGTCACCAACGGCAATAAAATCTGGATTCGTAACGTTCCCATCGGCGGCAATCACTTTACCCGCGCGTTAACCAAAGAGATGAAGCTCACTTTTGCGAAAGCAGAGCACCTCAAATGCAATGCGACACGCTCAGAAGACCCCCGCGCCGTCTTCCAGGCCTTGCGACCTGTGTTCAATGAATATGTTTCTGAAATCCAACGCTCGATCGGCTACTTCTCCAGTGTGAATCGCGATGCGAAAATTTCAAAGGTCTATGGTACTGGTAACGGTTTCAAACTTGCCGGCCTGCAGAAATTCCTGCAACAAAACCTGCAGTATGAAGTCGAACGGCTTGATGACTTTCAGTCCTTAGTCGGCGATGCCGTTTTGAACGAACCTCTGTTCCAGGATAATATTCTCACATTCACGGTTCCCTACGGGATCGCACTGCAGGCCTTACAACGGACCTCCATCCGTACCACACTACTGCCGCCTGAAATTGCTACGGCTCGTAAAATCCGGCGTAAAAAACCCTGGGCCGTTGTTACTGCAGCAGCCTTACTGGTGGGGCTTTGCATTTCGACAGTCGGTTTTAGCAACGTGGCCAACTCGGTCAGCACTGATCGCTTCGGAAGTGTGGAAAGCAAAGTCAAAAATCTGACCACACAGATCTCCGGCTACCAGACCAGTTACTCCAATGCTGAAGGGGAGTTCAAAGGCCTGCTTGAAAAGGGAGACAAACTCGTCTGGAATCTCGATACACGAGATGACTGGCTTGAAGTTTATAAAGCCATCGATGAATGCCTGCCCCGCGACGTGGACGATGAACTCGACAACGAACAGATTGAAAAACGGAATCGAATCAAACTGCCTGGGATTACCGTAGAGCATTATTCCGATTTATCTCAATGGTTTGAAAAACTCACTCCTCAGGCCAAATTACTCCTCCCGAAAATCGATCAGGAGAATCCACCTGAAGGAGAAGGGTTTGTGTTTACCCTCAAAGGAGTGCACTACCATCACGATGAATCACAGGGAAACGCACATATCGGCGTCTTGTATGTCCACGAAACACTCATGAAGAATCTACAGTCCTGGACCGTCAAGAATCAGGATTCGGCTCCTGTCGATGTCCGCAAAATGGGCATCACACATGCAACGGTTTTGACCGACTCGCGAGATCCCTTTAAGTTCTACCCCAACGGTCGACCACGTGGAATGCAAAGAGGCGGCGAAGGACGATTTGCTGGCCCTGGTGGCTTTGGTGGTTTAGGTGCCGGCCCGATGCCTGATGTAGGTTTTGCCGAAGCGGCAGGAGGGATACCCCGTCGCCCCCGTGTCGGCGCCAATCGCCCTGAAAAAGAACCCAAAGTAATGGTCATTCAAAGAACAACATTCGAATTGCAATTTGTCTGGAAGCCAATTCCCGTACTTGAACGGCAGGAAAACCCACCGGAATCACCCACTTCCGAAGGGGAAGAAGCGACTGCGGAAGCTGGCTGATCAAAGTATTTCGGACAGACAAGACTGAAAAACACGACTCACTTTAAAATTGATTACGCGACTTTATACCTCTTGGGAAAAGAGCAGAGGACAACCCGATGGACAAATTAAAACCGATTCTTGTTCATAAATTCTGGATCATCCTGTTTATTGCTCTGCTGCTGCCTGTCATCGGCTGGAGCATGGCGACCGGCAGTCTGGCAAAAGAGATCGATGAGCGAAAATCCGCAATCGATAAAGCGTTCACTGACGCTCAGGTTGCTCCCAATCCACCTAATGAAACCTGGTCGACTGCTCTGAAAGAGATCAACAAGGAAAAGGAAAAATACATCGGCCAATCCCATAAATACCTCTGGGATAAACAAAAGAGCTTGTTCGTCTGGCCCTCAAATATCGCGCCCCTGATGAAGAACACGCCTTATCGTGGTGATATTTCGCGTGTTCCCCGCAACCTCTACCGAAGTGCCTACAAATTTGAAATCATGCGTGCCCACAAACTGGCCAATCCATTCAACCTGGAAGATGGAACCGGGACTGTTGATATCAGTCTGAATACCATCCCCCATGTTCCCATAAACAAATGGAAAACACTCCCTCCCACCTCAGAAGAAATGTGGGATGCGCAGGAAGATGTCTGGCTCGTCAGTTCCATCCTGAAAGCCATTGCAGAAGTCAATAAAAGTGCTGCCAATATCAGCGAAGCGCCCGTCCGACAGATCACAGTGCTTGAACTGCGCGGCGGTACGGTCGGTGATGACGGAAGCGCTCCCGCTGGCGACGGCGGTATGAGTGGCATGGACGGCATGGGCGACATGATGGGAGGAGGTCCTGGTGGATTCGGTGGAGGCCCTGCACGCGCCGGAGCGATGGGAGATGGTAGAGGCGGCACGATGCAAATTGATGTCGACATGGACCTGACCAAGATCTTTGGGAACGACGTGGATGGTTCTGCCGGAGGCGGTGACGATGGCATGGACGGCATGTCCATGGATGGTCCCGGTATGATGGGTGGTGGTTTTGGAGGCGGTCAGGGCGCACAAAACCTCAAACGTTACTACCATGATGATGAAGCACTTCCCTACAAAACCCGTGCTTTTTATCTCAAAGCCGTGATTCAATCTTCAAAACTCCCGCATCTACTGGCCCAGTTATCCAGTATGCCTTGGCCCGTGGAAATCGTCCGCGTTCAACGCGCAGACCTGTTTGATGATGACAAGAACCCTATTGCCACTCTACAGGGTGGGGGCAAAGGACGCCGAGGTGGTGCTGGCGGTATGGGAGCCGGCGGTGACTTTGGCACTGGCGGTGATTTTGGTGCAGCTGACTTTGGAAACCCTGCAGGGGGTGGTTCCGGATTTGCTGAAGAAGCTGGAGGACTACCGGGAATGGGACAGACACCAGGTCTCGGAAATCAAGGCCTGCGTGACGCCGCTTTAAGTGACCCGGAACTGGCAGTGGTGACCATTGCCGGACTCATGACTTTGTATAAACCGTATGTTCCTCCAGAAGGGGACATGATGGCGGAAACAGCAGGCGGTAACCCGCCCCCGGGTGAACCTGCTACGGATGCTTCCGCAACACCCGCTGATGGCACTAACGCCACTCCAGCCCCCGCCGCAGGAACAGAAGCAAACCCGGTGGAACCGGCCAACACTCCGGCTCCGGCAGCAGAAAATCAGCCTGCCCCCGCAGGTGATACTCCTGAACAACCAACAGAACCTGAGACACCAGCAGCAGGTTCCAATGCAGATAGCCCACAGCCTCCTCCGACCGAAGTAAAGTCAGAGGAACCGGCTAACCAATGATACAGGCTTACTGGAAACTGAATGTAATCAGCTAAAGTAAATTTTCATTAAACGGAGAAAGTCCCGTGAAGAACTTGATGTCCAATCTCAAAGGAATGAATTACAAAGAATTCGCAGTGAACCATGGCGAAAAGATCGTCCTGGGATTCGTTGCCTTGTTTGTAGTCTTTGCCATCTTTACGTCAAAGTGGACAACCGAAAAACGGACTCCGCTTGAATTAACTCAAAAGGTCGAGACCGCACAAACGCAGGTCAAAAACAGTCAATGGCCGGAAGAACAGCGGAAAGAATTTCTCAAAGACGATGATCTACGGGAAAAAGTTTCCGAGCTGATTGACAAAGGAATCGAAGTAACGAACTATCGGTTCTCGACCCCTCTTTCTGGACCAATCTATGCAAAGAAAGAACGTGCTAAAGAAGTCGACTGGTTAGCTGTAGAAAATCTGAAAGCGGACTACGACCGATTTATCATGATGACCCGGCCAATTAACGCGGCAATGGAAGAAGGAGCCGAAGGCTCTGGATCTGGTACTGGAGAAACCGAACCAGCTAAACCTGAAGAACCAGAATATGACCCCTTCAAAAAAAGAACCTCCGTTGCCGGCGCTGGCATGGGAGGCCCTGGCGGTTCAATTGCAGGCATGACCTTTGGCGCCATGCCGGAAGCAGAAATGATGGCCCCCGGTCCGGGTGGTTATGATCCCGGTGGTATGCCCCTTCCTGCTGAATTTGGAGCAAGTCCAGATGGGGCCATGATGGAAATGGGCATGAGCGGCGGCATGGCGGGACCAGCCCGTGAAGGGCGCGGCTTACGATTCATCGCCGTGCGAGGTGTCTTCGATCTGGCAACACAACAAGACAAACTGGAACGCTCCCTGGGTGATGCCGTCTCGCTGCAGAATATTCAGACAGGCAAAATTCTTGAGTTCCTCGATTTTGAATTACAACGCAAAAAAGCCATCCCTGGAAACGATCCCTGGGCCGGCGAGTGGGAAGACGTTGATATCGAAACTTCGATTGAGATCTTAAAAGAAAGTGCCGACTTCGACCCCGAAGTCGTCAACACCGGAATTACCGATCGCGTTTTCACAATGCCACTGCCCAGCCGAATCGCCGGGTTCTGGTATAAAGTCGCCACGCACCCACGCGTAGAAAATTTCACTCTCAGCCAGGAAGAAATTGAGCAGGAACTCGAATTCAACCAGCATATTCTGGATCAATACAAAAAAACCCATGCTAATGAGAGAGTCTTTAAGGAAAAACAAAAAGGATTTTCTACTTTGCAGTTGGGCATGCGTGAAATCCGCAACGACCTGATGTCCAGCGGACAACCAGAAGAAATGGACTCCGTCTACAATAACATGGCAAGTTCCATGCAGCAGATCAGACCTGGCGAAGAGCTGGATAAAAAGAAGTTCATCCAGAAATTGAAAGATAACGCCTCAGCTGCCGGCCGACTCCTGTTGTTCCGCTATTTTGATTTTGACTTGAATCCGGGTGAGACCTACAAGTATCGCGTCCGTCTTGTCGTGCGAAATCCGAACTACCAGCGTCCGATCGAAGAAGTGGTACTCCCTGCGGTCGCCGAAGGAGAAACACGAACCACTCCCTGGAGCAATGAAACGGCCGCCGTGACCGCCGAACAGGACGTCCACTATTATCTGCAAAATGTTCGTCCTCCTCGTGGCATCAACGGGACTACGGCTCAGTTTGAAGTCTTCCAGTGGTACCCGAAAACAGGGACCACAATCCACTCTGAGCTGAAAACAGCCGTGGGAGATGAAATTGGCGGAGAACAGTCTACAGAACTTTATGATGTTGCAAAAGAAGAATATGATGAGAAAGCAACAGTCGAGTTTGATACAGAAAACTACCTGGTCGATGCGATCCCTTCACCTTCCATCCGACTGGAAGATCATCCGGACTTGGACCTGCCAGCAAATACGCGGGGTCACTTACCGATTGATGCGGAAGCCATTATCGTAGACAATCTGGGTAACCTGAAAGCTTCACTTCCCCCAGCGGCTTCTCAATCTTACACACAAGCTAAGACCAAGTTTGATCGTGAACGCCAGAGTCTGGCCTGGGTCAAAGAAGCAGCAGAAGCGAGAGCCAGTGCCCCCACCGATGGTTTTGGCTTCGGCCCTGAAGGTGACGCTGCCTCTTCTGAATATTATGGGATCGACGCTGAAATGATGGGGCCCCCGAAAAAAGGCAAGAAGGGCAAACGTAAAAAGAATCCCATTCGCGTAGGACCATAATTACTGATTTGATAGAACCAGAAGGGAAGGGTAACTGTGGTTACTCTTCCCTTTTTTTACGTATTGCACAATCAGAGTTTCACGTTTTACCAGGCTGTCGACGCGCGACTTAGCAGGACTCGGTGAGCAAAGCTTCGTCAGTGGCGCCTAACAGGAGTTCGCGCATTTCCGCAGCAATAAAAAAGGAACCAGTGACACAAATCAAGGTCTCTGAGTTCGAACTCTCCCTGGCCCGCAACCAGGCATCAGCAGGACTGGTAGTGGAAATCACTTCGGTTGTGCTGCCTGATCCCTGTTGAATCGCTTGCGTAATCTCAATCAGTTCACCCACGGGAATACGGCGTGGATTAGAAAGATACTGAGTGAGAACGACTGTCTGAAAATGAGGCAACAGAGCCCCCAGCATTTCGTTTACATCTTTTTCTCGCGTCGCCGCAAAAATGAGCAACCGATTCTGCTGCGGGAAGCAGTCATCAATCGTTTTGATCAATGCATTGATCGAAGCGCCATTGTGCGCCGTATCAATAATCACTGTTGGATTCTTCTGCACGACTTCAATCCGTGCCGGCCATTTCAAATCAGCCATCCCTTTTCGCATTCGTTCGGTCTCGAGCGGGGTCCCCTCATGCCGAACATAGTCCAACGTTGCGACAGCCAACCCGGCGTTCGTCGCCTGATGCGCCCCCAGTAAACTGACTGGCATTTCTTCGATCACAGACCAGGGAGTCGTCACCGTTATACTTTGAGATGGCGTTTTTTCGATACAATGACTTGCGTCTTCCAATGTCGACTGCTTTCGCGTCGCTCCGCACGGTTCATAGAAAAAGTCCCGATTGAGCAGATAGAGTGGTGCCTGTCTTTCTTCGCATACCTCTTCAAGAACGGCAATCGCTTCTGGCTGAGTCACGCCGCTCAAGACTGGAATTCCCGATTTGATAATCCCGGCTTTCTCACGTGTGATCTTCTCAATCGTGTTGCCGAGCAGGGCGGTATGGTCGTAGCTGATATTGGTAATCACAGTCGCCAGTGGTTCGCAAACATTCGTCGAGTCCAGACGTCCGCCCAGCCCCACTTCCATCACTGCAAAATCGACCTGATTCTGCTTGAAATGCATCCAGGCTAATGCGGTGGTCAACTCAAAAAATGTGGGGATCATGTCGCCTACACCAAAATCAACCTGCATTTGATCCACCGCCTGCGAGAGCACAGTGACTTGATCAACCAGCTGCTCTGGTGCGATCTGCTTCCCGTCAATCAGAATCCGCTCTTCATACTTAGTGACATGCGGCGATGTAAACAGCCCCGTCCGATATCCCGCGGCAGACAACATTTCCGCAACCATGACTGAGGTAGAGCCTTTGCCTTTCGTCCCGGCAATATGAATCGTAGGCACACTGGACTGAGGATTCCCCAAGGCTTTCAGCAGCGCCTGCATTCTTCCCAACTTGAAGTCTTTGGTAGAATACTTGGTACTCCCCATGCGTTCATAATTGAGACGGCCAAAGAGAAAATCCAGGCTGTGTTGATACATTTCTGCCGAGACTCCCATGTCAGGCAGTTCCTTATATAATTGATGGATGATGCGATCGATTAACTGTCAAATGAGCCCGTCCAGCGAAATAGAGGACAATCTTCAGGCCAATTCGCGGATATTATAGCTAAGCACTTTTCGGATGTAGACCGTGAGATATACAATCAAGCAAAGATTTTCACAACTGTCAGAATCATTTAGCCACCTAAGGTGAACAGGTAATATGAGCATTGATACCGCGACCATCGGCCAGCTGCTGGAATTGAATCGAACGATGACATTGAAATTACTCGATGAAATCCAACAGTTTGATGACCCACAAAGTGCCTTGGCATATCGCCCCGGCCCTCAAAGGGCGCATATCGCCTGGCAAATCATGCATGTCGCGATTACCGAAGAATTGTTCGCCACAGACCGCCTTAGAAAAACCACTTCCCATCTGACAGAATGGTTCCCAGTCTACCAGAAAGGAAGTATCGCAGGCGAGGCGATTCCCACGGTTGAAACTATTAAATCCGTCCTGTCGGAGTCGCGTACCAATTTGCTGGATGCGATTTCTCAAATCGATGCAGCCGAGATGGAACAAATTCCCGCAGGGCTCCAGGAACGTGGCTGGACGAATCAAATGGCGTTACAAATTGTCTGCTGGCATGAACCCCACCATCAGGGGCAAGCTCATTTACTGCTGAATTCGTGGAAAGCAGAACAGTAGAAAAAAGCCTCCGTGAGACCTGTAATTACACATGCAGGGAGATCGCTCTTGACATTTTTTCAGCTTCGCCCAAAATATCCATTTCCTACATGAATTGAGCTGCCGCTTCAGACGTTCAACCTGACTTTAACAGTAAACAGGTACATCCGCTGAAGGATCTGTGATTATGAGTTCAATCAATCCCGGTTCTGTAAATCTCGCCAGTTCGTTTGCCGGTGCTCAACGAAGCGATGCCAGCGCAGACAAACAGAAAGCTGAAGCAGCGCAGCAGAACATGGCCATCGACCAGAAAGCGATGACCGACCATCAGCTACACGACGTTGGCGATGCAGACAAAGCGGGCGACAGGGACGCTGACGGCCGCATGCCGATGGGACACGATGAGGAAGAAGGACGCGGCGCCCAGGATGAATCGAACGAACAGGAAGCTGAAGAAGAACACCCCAAAGCCCCCGATGCAGAAGGAACACTAGGCACTCATCTTGACCTTGATGCCTGAAGGTCAGGGGAGCACCCCAGGTTCTTATTTGGAATTATTCAAGAATCCAAACAGGCTCTTCTTTTTTCGTGAGACGGAATCATCGCTCACCGAAACCGGTTCGCCGCCAACACTGCTCGCCAGTTCCATAATTGTTCTGGTCAGTTTCGCTTTTGGCGCCTGCATAACCAGTGGAACACCATTATTGCGTGATTCGACCATTGTGGCATAGTCATTCGGTATCTGGCAGAAGATATCGCGACCAATGGTTTCCAATGCTTTACTGATACTGATTTGAGTATCTTCCAACCCCAGACGATTCATCACCACTTTGATTTTATCAGATACGTATTCATTATTGTCAAAGAACTGGGAAAGACGAACGACATTTCGCAAGCAGGGCAGGTCCAGTTGTGCTGTCAGCAACACGGAATCTGAAAGCTCCATCGCCGCCATGTCGAGGCTGTTATACGATTTGCTGACATCTATCACCAGATGCGTGAATGTCGCTCGTAAGAGTGCGATAATTCGCTTGAGCACTTCGGTGGTGATCTGCACCGACATATCCATTTGAACGGGGCGGGGCAATAGAAACGCACCACAGCTATGTTTGGTTAATGATCGCTTCAATAAAGAATAGTCCAGTCTTGAAATATTTTCGGCGACATCCTGAATCGTATAATCCGGGATAATATCCAGCCAGACATCCGTATCACCCAATGCGAGATCCAGGTCGATGACGGCTACGCTGTTTCGCTCGTTGTTTGCCAGACAACAGGCCAGATTGATAGCCAGTGAAGTACAACCAACGCCTCCACTCACACCTGCCACCGTGATCACCTGACTGGAGCGAGGTGCACCGGGGTCGCCTTCGGCTTTCCCCGAGGTCATCTGAATTCGATTTAATGCAGCCAGGAAATCTTCCAGAACCAGCGGATAACCTAAAAATTCCTTAGCACCATTTCGCATCGCCTTTAAGATCAGGCTGCCTTCCTGCGAACTGCTGACCACAATCACATTGCAGGTCGGCAAATCACGAGTCACTTGCGCAATCAGGTTCAAGGCCATCTCCGGATTCGCATCCAGAGAAATCAAGGCGATATCAGGCTGGGTCTGTGAAACAACTTCCGTGAAGAATTCGTAACGACTACATTCTGCCTCAAGCCAAACCATATCGACACCAATCAGCATGTTCTTCAGCTCATTGCGGGTCGATTCATTCGGATCGATGATTGATAATCGAACTACTCCACTCATTAGATGATCACTTATTCTTAAGGTTTAAATAGTCTCTATTGTATTTTACTATTATCGAATCAGATCATGCCGACTTTTAATTTTTTTCTAACCACCCGGCGCAATTAGACCCGGGCGATCTCCGATTGGTTTACTCACGCTACTGGTCTTCTGTTTTTTCGGCTTGGGACTTGCAGGTTTCTGTTTTGCCTTCCACTCTTTTTTGGGAGGACTCGACAGATCGGGAACTTTTGTATTCACGGGAGTCTGAGCAGGCACCTTATTCAGTTTCTGCTGTTCCTGTAAATTTCTTACGTTTTCCGGTGATAAAGAAGGTTTCTTGATCACTTCAGAATGAATCGTTGGTGCTGGAGGTGCCGGCGGGATTTGTGATGCTGAGGCAGGGGGTAACACATTTTCCATATTCATCATTGCCTCAGGTCCAATCGGCCCTGGAACTGAATAGCGACACTCAGGACAATCGCTGCCGTAGCTGGGAACCTCCAGAACGCCATCCAAGTAGAGTTCGCGATCTGTTGGTGTCGCTGTAAATTTTCCGGGACCACCTGGAGGCAGTTGACCGGACTTCAAAGGCGAGACCAATTCGGGTGTAACCATAATAACCAGTTCCGTTTCACCTTCCGTGTATCGCACACGACGGAAAGCAGCTCCAATCACAGGTAGCTCTCCCAGGAAGGGGGTTTTCGAAGTCTCTGCTGTTTTCCGGCTGGAAATCAAACCGGCAATCACCATCGTTTCACCAAAGTTCATTTCGACGGCGGTATTCGCACGACGCACGGTTAACCCGGGAACGGTTGTCCCCGCAACCTGTACGGCATTGGAAAAATCGCGTTCACTGACTTCAGGCTGCACTTCCAGTCGTAAACGACCATTGCCCAGCACAATCGGAACCGCTTCCATCCTGACACCAAATTCACGCCATTCGATGGTCACTGTACCTAAACTTTGGGGAACCAGAATCGGAAATTCACCACCAGACAACAGGTTAGCAGGGCGACCGCTGGTCGTCACCAGTTCCGGCTCAGCCAGAATTTTCAATAAGGCTTCCTGTTTTAATGCTTCGATGAATGCCTGAAAGATACTCGAACTGTCGACCAGACCAAAACCGAGTGAAGTTCCGCTGATCAGGTTCTGCGAAGCAGTCACTGCCGGAGGTCCACCGAAGGGAACCGTAATCCCCGTAATCGGAACCAGAGTTCCGGGAGTACTGTAAGCATACCCGGACTGATTCAGGAACAACCAGTTGACGCCTAATTGACGAATCTTGGATCGCTGAACTTCCATGATCTTGACTTTCAGCAGCACCTGCTGCACACCAGCCAGCTTCATCTGATTCAACACGCCATTGGGGAAGAACTGCTCAGCAATTTCAACCATTTCCGTAATGGCTTCGGGCTCTGTAACCCAGCCACGCAGGACGACAGAATCCTGTACCTTAATCGCAGTTACGGAAGACTTGGGAAACAGCTCACGAAGATACGCCTGCAGGTGGCGTGCATCACCACTTACAAATGTCTCAACCGAAAAGACTTTACTGTCTTCATCAGTAATCACCAGCGTGGTCACGCCCGGAACCAGAGCCTGAACCCGGATCTCTCTGGGAGTGAGGGCAGTAATCCCCAGCACGGTGGGATCGAAACCATCCACGCGTTTGATCTTACCGGGAAACTTAAGAATCTTGGAAAACTTTTCCGTGATTTCCAGCTTCATCCTGTCCGCTGTAACCTGAACGATCGGCTCGCTTGCTCCGGGGGGAGCAGGCTGCTCTTCCTGCGAATACCCTTTTGCATTGATGAGACTGCAGACCAATGCGAAAAACAAAGGCAGACGATTCATTCTTAAGCAATTATCTAAGGCCAGCATCCTTGCCCCTTACTTTTTTAACAGTTAAGCCATTGAAGTTCGGAAAAACCATGCTCCAATTCACTTATTTAATTACATGATCCCATTCCGAGTCGGAATATTTTGTTCTGGCCCGCCCGCTGATTCTGCATTCGCCACAAGGGCAGGGCAGAATCAGTTAATCTTCTCTTTCTCTTTTTTGTTCGTAAACACTTCCCACAAATCTTTTAATGCCTCTTTTTGATCTTCCAGTTCTTCTTCAATCAGTTCGACTTCCTGGACGATCTTTTCTTCCCCGGCATAAACCTCAACCTGCCACATCGGCTTGACTTCTTCCAGCTCTGGCTCCACTTCTGTAGAGGTCATTTCCTGCGGCCCCTGTTCTTCGTCCAGAAACTTTTTGGCTGAGCCGCCTTTGTCTTTTTGAGCCAGTCTTTCAGGTTTGTCTTGTTTCACATCTCCTTCTGAGTTGTCTTTGTCCTCATCCAGATACTCGCTGCCTTCAATTGAAAATACTTCCGCCAGTTCATCATCGTCAAATTGAACGTCTTCCGTATCCGAATCATCAGAGGCAGCTCTCAAAGCCAGATGAACCTCCCCCTTTTTCTCGGCCAGCTTCAGAATCGCTCCTTCTCTGGGAGAAAGTAACAAGGAAATATTCTTGGATTTCACCTGGTTACTGTCTGTCCCCCCCACATCTGTTAAATTGTCTGTCGCAAAAATCTTAACGCGTTCCAGAATGACTTTGGTAATCGTTGACATTCCCCCCTGTGGCTTTCGTGCCGTGAATGTCACATAAACGTCAACAAAGTCCCCCGGAAGGATTAACCCACTGTGCGTTTTGGTCATATCCACTGATGTCGTAAAGACCCGTTTCCCATCTGGAATCTCCACAGATGCCCCACGCACCCCTTGTTCACTGAGCTTGGCTTTCATCACGATTTCGCCAGGAACAGCCCGGGTTTTAATAGAGCGATCTTTATACTCTTCCAGTTTGGTAACAGAGCCTTCCGGCACCTGGTCGATTGGCCATGACTTGAATTTCACGTTGGACTCAGTCAGAGGAGTACCAGGAGCGATCTCTGCAATTGTCATCAGAACATTTGCAGTCTTGACCGGTTCCTTTTTTCCATCTTTACTGAGAACTTGCCTTACGCCCAACATCGCAACCAGACCACAGCCGACTGCAACTACCAACATCATTAACGACTTAGCTTTCATATCTGTCACCCGTCAAAGAGAAACAAATCAAGTGACTCTCCTGTCGGAAAACAGCCTTACCTCTTCTTAGAGACAACTGCTGTTTACTGAAGTGCCAGACCTGATTTTGTCCTGATCTCTCAGGGTTAACAGAAAGAAAATTCTGCCATCATAGTCAACATCGGCACTTCGAGAGTACTTGCTTCAATTTATAACGATTTTATCGTTTGGAATAATAATTCTGGTTACGGCGCCCCGAAGGGCGCCATAACCGATAACCCGCACTTGTTGTATTTTTTCTATTTTCCCATTAAACTTATTCGATCCGAGCCTTACTTACAGTAAGCCGGCATAGAAAAAGTAGGCAATGGATCCAATGCAGATGGGAATCCCATAAGGCAGAAGATACATGGTCGGCTTTCGGTCTTTTGCGATTCGAGACAGTTCACGTGGATTCTTGACAGAACGCCATTCATCCAGAATCATGATGGCCTGCCCCAGGTGTTTGTAAAAGCTCTTACGGTAGAGCACCATGCCTACAGCCATAATTGCCCCCACGACAGTCGTGACACAAAATGCATAGAAGGTAATTTTCACACCCAACCAGGCACCGATGCCTGCCATCAGTTTGACATCACCGGCTCCCATACCACCCACGCTGTACAAGGGAAGTAACGTTGCCAGTCCGACAACCATGCCGAGCAATCCCCAACCCAGGCCTGCCAGCCCGCCGGTCCAGGTCATATAGACCAGTCCGGAAAGGACCATCGGGTAGGTAATCCAATTTGGAACCCGCAGCTCTTTTCCATCGATGTAAGCAGCGTAAATCAAGACGATGGAAACAAACTTAACATGCCAATTCTCGAGAAGTATCTGTTGCCAATCCATCAATCTGGCCTTTCTTATTCAATCTTGTTGAAATGCGTTTCGTTGCATTTCCTTGGGGATGTTTCTTGTATGAAGTCATAATTCAGGACTGGTTCAGAATGCGGAAAGAACCAAGACGACCAGAGCTGAATCATTTTACTTTTGTATTCTTATTATTCAGTTTAGGTCACAAGCAGAGCAGAGCAGGGAATATCTTGCAAAATTATGCGTTTTTATGACAACCCGGTTAAAGCACTCTGGGTTGTGTATAATTCCGGCGTCATCTGTCTCAGACAGACTAGTGGAATATCCATTTTTAAATTTCGGATTAATGGATATCATGAGAGTGCGACAACGGAGCACGTAAACAACACTCCCCCCTCAATCTCCAGCTGGACGAAGCACTAGCAGCGGCTACATGTTAGAAGCGATGTAAACCAGGCAATGACGGGAACGATCAGCATGATCAGCTCCAAAATCGCACTCGCCGGGGCATCAATGCAGAAAGGAAACATTCTGCTCTCTCCTCTAAAATAAACAGTGATATGAAACACGCTTCGGGTAATACCAGGAAATCAAAATTTTGCAACTCGTCGTTATCGAATCGATTACGCGAGAAAACGCCCAGCCGAACGGTTCGACTGGGCGAATTACACGCAATTTTGTTGCGAGGCAACTAACCACTATTAGGTCAATGCATCACGAACAGCTTCGAATTTCGCATTCGCGTTTGTACCGACAGCCTGAATAGCAGTCAGACAAACAATCACGATCAGAGCAAGCATCACAGCGTATTCAACAGCTGTAGGACCATCTTCTGAAACCAGGAAATTCTTGATGCTCTTTGTCAGATTCTTCATTGTTGTTGCTCTCTTTCTTTCCAATTGGAGTCGACTCATGAACCACATGTATCGACACAAAACAACCAAGCTATGGAAGAGGTAACACAGCGTGCCCGCATCTTCTCACAACTCACCCGAAACATTTGCTTCTCTGAGTTACATCCTCAAATGAAGCGACCAATATGCCCCCTCTTTAGTAGAGCAAAATTCCTGCACTCCCATCAGAACTGCAGAAAAGGTATTGGAGATCTTAACGTTTCATAAAAACGGAACCGTGTTCCGAAATAATGTTTTTAAATTGCTAGCACACACTCATTTGATGTTTCTCAATGTCATGTGCTGACACATAAAAGTAGGTCACGGGTTGAGACAGTCAAGGAGAGATACAAAAGATTTTTTGATAAAAATGACGCGTTCTGAAAAAGAAACACTCAAGTGCCCGCAAACTCTATGAAATCCGAGAACTGAAAGCATGATGCAAAAAAACAACATCCCCTTTTTTTCACGACGTCCCATCCAAAAACAGCAGACGATGCACAGGCTTGTGTATTCTGAGCACTCAAACAACGTCTTTTGCAAGAGAAATTCTGCGCAGTCAGAGCGGAATAACGGGGGATCAAAGCGTCCCGTTTATTTCAGGCGTTCCCATTCCTGAATCTTCTGTTCCATTCGCTGACGATCCAGTTCATCAGGATTCGTATCCCGCAGCGCCCGCTTGATGATCGCAATTGCGCGCTCCGATTCGCCCTGGCTGTGATAGCTGTTTGCCAGTTGAATCTGTACGACAGGCAGCTGAGGCACCTGCTGCGACGTGTAGCGCCATAACGAAAGGCCGTCCTTCCAGATCGTCAGGTAACGCTCTGTCAGCAGACTGTACCTGGTTAATAAAAACAGAACCAGCACACCGAAAATACCTGGAACGAGGTATCCCGAAATGGGTTTGGGACTCAGCAGAGGTTTCAGGATTCGTACCCGCAGTAATTCCAAAAGCTGCAAACACGCACTAAACAGAAGCGCAAAAAACGGAATGCAGGGTAGATAGAGATAGCGATCATTCATCAATGTAGTGATCGGAAATAAGTTGAGTACCGGGATCAATAACAGCACAAACGTGGCACCCGCAAACAGAATCAAAGGCTGCCGCTTGCCCATCCGCACGAACAGTACAGCTGCTATCAGCCAGACACCAAACGAAATTATGATATTCAGACTGATTCCTGAAGTAGGCGGATCGTAGAGAACAGATCGCGCTTCAGGCCAGAGCAGCATCTGGATGTATTTCGACATGATCACGGTATCAACCGAGAGGATTTCCAGCTTGCTCATCCCGAAGTGATCGCGTACGCCTCCCAGTTCGCTGGTTTGTGCCAGCATGGTGATCACCAGCAATAGCAGGGCACAGCAACCGGGAAAGATCTGCCGTTTCACTGCTTCCCGGAACGGCACTTTTGCCACCCAGTAATCAAAGCAGAAGACAATCGCAGGCACGATCACCGCAAGTGCTTTGGAAAGTAGTGCAAAAACAAAGCAGAGAAACCCACAGGTATTCTGCTCTAAAGTGCGATCTTTCCGTAGCCAATACCAGAGTGATGCCAGAATAAATGCACCGGACAACAGGCCTTTACGCGAGGAAATCCAGACTACAGTTTCGACCTGGACCGGGTGAATCGCAAATACTGCTGCCGTGGCCCAACCAATCAGACGATTTTGAGTCAACCGGGTGACGAGCAGGAAGACCAGGATCGAATTCACCAGATGCAGAAGAATATTCGTCAGATGGTAGCCGCCGGCCCACATCCCGTACAAACTATGATCGACCAGAAATGAGAACACCGTCAGCGGTGCGTAATTCCGGGTGACCACCTGAGTTGCAATTTTCTGCAGATTATCCGGATCCCAACTCTTCACCAGGGGATTGTGAATCACATACCAGGGATCATCCCAATTGACGAAATCAAAGCTGATCGCAATTCCAAAACTGATCAACACCGTCAGCCCCAATGAAATAATGGGAACTTTCTGGTTCCTGATCGCCTGAAATAATTGCCAGGGCAATGTTTGCTGGTTTTGATTCGTCATAATTCTGTTCCATTTTCTCTCAGGGCGAAACAAAAAGAGCCCTGCGTATTCTTAACATAGGTCGTAGATGGATTTCCGCTGATTCTTTGGAACGATTGATGATTAATTGAAACATCTATCACAGAACCAGACACGATAGTCGACACAATCGTTCCAATCGGAATCAGTGTGAAATGAGATCAGGCTTCCCCATTCTCCTTGTGGAATCAATTGATTCTCTGTTTCGTTCTGTAAGCTAGTCTTTTCGATATCGATTACCGATCGACAACTCAAAGAATCAACAACTTGAATTATTTCCCGGAGACTGCCGTGCTGGAATCCATATCACCAAGCTCGAATTACCAATTAGCTGAACCTGTCGTGGCCCCTGATAGTGCGGAGGCCATGTCACAAGTTCGAAACCTGGAGCCATTGCTTGAGGAAATCGAACGTGCCAGTGCGCCAGTGGGAAAGACCATCGTGGTAATGCCTGCCTATAATGCAGCACCGACTCTTTTGAAAACTTTGTCCGACCTGCCGAGTGATGTGGTGGATGAAATTATTCTGGTGGATGACGGCAGCACCGATGGCACCGTTGACCTGGCTTTGCGGGAAGGGCTCACCGTCATTCAGCATAAGCAGAACCGAGGCTATGGCGGTAACCAGAAAACCTGCTATGAATATGCACTGAATCACGGAGCAGAGTATGTTGTGATGCTGCATCCCGACTATCAATACGACAGTCGTGTCGTGGGTATCGCGGTTCAGTTACTCAAGCTGGGCATCTGCGATGTGGTGATGGGATCGCGCATTCGAACCCGCCAGGAAGCACTGGCTGGAGGCATGCCGGCCTGGAAATACATCGCCAATCGCTTGTTGACGATCACAGAGAACGTCGCGCTTGGCCAGAATCTGGGAGATTTCCACAGCGGATTTCGCGCTTATCGCAGAGAAGTTCTGGAAACCATCCCGTTTGAACAGAATTCAGACGACTTTGTGTTCGACAGCCAGTTCCTGGCACAATCGGTTTACTTCGATTTCCGTGTCGGCGATATTCCCGTGCCGGTCCGTTATTTCCCGGAAGCATCGAGTATCAATTTCCGACGCTGTGTCAAATACGGTCTGGGAACCCTGTCTGTCCTGGTACGCTACTGGGCACAACGCCTTCGAATTCGTCCTTCGAAAATTTTCTTCAGCAAGAAAATCGAATCCGAAGCCGATAATCGCGTGCAACTGCAATAATCGCATTTACCTGCGGTATCGAGATTTCGAATCAGTCTGCCTGCGTGTCAGAGGAGTGATTCCCACCGGCCATCCGCATGAAATGCACGATAAGCGCCAGTCCAATAAACGTGCCCAGTGCGATGAATCCATACATCGCAAACGGGCTGGACTTGATACTCCAGACACAACCGAATGTCGCCAACAGTGTCGAAATCCCCATCGCCAGGTTCCAGGCGATACGTTTTCCGCCTTTGGGAATCCGATCTCCCAGAATTTTCGGTGAGTTCATCATGAAGAAGAAGGTCGCATAAGCGATCGGCAACAGCACCATCCCGAACATGGATGTCGGCACGGCTAACCAAGCCTTGGCATCCGAGTCACCCCAGATAAAGGGCCCTGCAACTCCAGTAAGCGCCGGCATAAAACAGCCAATACGGTGGAATTTTCCCCGCGGTTCAACCCCCAGCATTTCGCAGAATACAAAGCCGTTGATCAACATCAGAATGATGATCGTCGAAATGGCCATCGCGACCACGCCAAGACCGAAGACAACCTGTGAAACCGTGGCACCCGCCAGTGGCTTCAGTGCCGCTGCCAGTTGAAATGCATCCCGGTTGACCAGCATCGCTGCCAGCGTTCGTTCGGGCAGAGGCAGTTCGTTCCGTTTTGCCTGCAGGGCTGCCGCATTGTCAGACTGCGCTAATTCGCTCCATTCTTCAGGAGAGACTTCCGACTTAATGCGGCTGTCGAGTAATTTGTTGAATTGTCCGAGCAAACCAGGGTCGGCCTCAACGACCTCGCCTTCGGCATTCACAATCTGGCCTTGCGCATTGGTTTCACCCACCAGTCCGACGGCCGGTTTCGCGTGGAACTGCGAGGCTGCTGCGATCACAACACAACTGGTTGCCAGCAGGAAGGGAATGAACAGCCCGGTCGCCAGGTCGAACATCGCCAGTCCGCGGAAATCTTTGTCCCAGCCTTTGGCCCGCATGGAATAGGGCAAGAGGAAGGTCATATTGATTCCCACTGCGGTCGCAGCAGCGGTAATCATCACCTGCTGTTGTTTTCCGACAATCAGGTTCTTCCAATACTCGGCGTAACCGCCGGCCTGTGCCAGCACATCGGAGAACTCAGGTGAAGGATTGGCAAACAGACTGAAGTTCGGAATGTAGCCGGCGAGAATTTTTCCCCAGTCCAGATCATTCGTGGAGAAACTCATTTTGAGAACCACGCCGAAGAAACAGAGCACGACGATCCCCACCAGGATTTTCAAGATCGCCTCAAACAGCTTGATGCCCCACCCACCGGAATCGTAAAACCAGATGACAATTGCCGAGATCACAAACAGGACTGCTACCGCTGAGATGAGACCATTCTTTGCGTCACCAAATAATTCGGGCGCCAGATTCTGCTGCAGGGCTGCTGTCCCTAACGCATACTGAGGCATAATCCAGACCAGATTCGCCATCAGAGTCGCAATCGCCCAACCCCAACCCAGGACCGGGTTGATGTGAGTATTGATTGAAGCGAAGGGGCGTTCCTTCGTTGATAAAGCTACATAACCAATGGCACTCAGCATGATCACGCCCATGATCATCGCAATGGGCTGCAACCACATCAGGTGATAACCCGAGAGAATCCCCAGATAAAGACCGCCGGCCAGGGAACCCCCGCCAAGCGTAATCGCACTCTGCAACCATCCGGGCCCGGAGAGCTTCGTGTACGCGGCAATCTTTGCCCCCGTACCACGCTGTTTGGCATCCAGGATGAGTTGACGGTCTTGTTCAATTCGAGAATTTGCTGCTTCGTCTGTCATTACAAACTCTTGCTATACCAATAGTTATTGGATATGTTAAATAAAGATTAAGTCTGAGATACAGGAAGAACCAAGGTAACCAGTTATGGGCTGAGAATCAAGCATCGCTCCTCGATCCAGCGTGAGAATCGCTTAACTCAAATAAAGCGTGAACGAGTGCTGCTGTTCTCGCGTTCGAACGGCTTGACAATTTACAAGCGCACAACATATCCAGATCACAAACACTGCTAATCAAGTTCCTTTAGAAATCAAAACCATGAGCTTCAAATCGAACTTAAAAAAAGCAGTCTCCCGAATCATTCAAGTCGATTTCATCTGGAATATTCTGGACGTCACGTTTCTGCATCTGGCACGTTTTATGGAGTGGGAACACCGCGTTCAGAAACAACGGTTGCAGGGCATTCCGCTGGAAGTGTCAGCCATCGAACGCTTCTGCCCGGACCTGACCGTCAAACACGGTCCGTTTCAAGGCTTAAAATACCCGGCCGATGCAATTCGCCGCGGAACCATTAAGCAGGTCACGTATGCCGAAATCAATCCGATGTGCGGCAATCTGTTTCCTAAATTGATCGGCTCGTACGAACGCGAACTACATCCGATCATCAACACGTTGAACGACCGGGATTATTCAGAGATCATCAACGTCGGCTGTGCGGAAGGCTTTTATACTGTCGGCTGTGCATTGAAATTCCCGGAAGCCAAAGTCTACGCCTACGATCTGATTCCATCAAAACGAGAATATTGTTACCAGCTCGCACAACTCAATCAGTGCGAGCAGAGCATTCAGATTCACGACTCCTGCGATCCGGAAACGCTGATCTCCATCCCGATCAAGGGCAGGGGGCTCATTGTCTGCGACTGTGAAGGCTACGAAGTAGAACTCTTTACCGCAGAGGTTGTTCCTCACCTGAATCAATGCGACCTGCTGATTGAATTACATGATTTCATCGACATGACGATCTCCGAAAAAATCAAACAGCGGTTTGCAAGTACACATGAAATCACGATGATTCAAAGTACGGACGACAATGAAAAAGCACGCACGTATCCGATCGAAGAACTGGCAGACTACGATCTGAATCAGCGGCGAGAGTTATTGCGCGAAAACCGCGCGTCCCTGATGGACTGGATCTTCCTGACGCCGAAGAAGTAAAAAGACTTATTCCGCAGCGACGCGCTCAAAGAGTGCTTCCAGCTTCCCCATCACGCCCCCCGCATCAAACATCGTTTCCACACGCTTCCGCGCTTCAGGCACAAGCGACTGCCAGGCTTCATAATTGGAAACGGCATCAGAAATCTGGTCTGCCAGCGCGTCTGCATTGGCGGGCGGAACCAGACGTCCATATTTCCCGTGCTCCAGAATTTCAGCAGGGCCACTGGGGCAATCCGTCGCGAGTACGGGAATCCGACACGCCATCGCCTCCGCCAGCACCAGGCCAAATCCTTCATACAGGGAAGGCAGGCAGAACAATTGTGCCTCGCGATAATATTGAAACGGGTTGTCCTGAAACCCTTCCAGCACAACAAATTCGCTAAGCTGACGCTGTTTGATCTCTCGCTGTAACTCTTCCCGACTCGGACCTTCTCCCAGAATATGAAAGCGTAAATCGGTCAAGCCGTTCTGATAAATCAGTTTTTCAGCCGCTTCCAGTAAAAAACCAAACCCTTTTTGCGGATGCAGCCGCCCGCAACTGACGATATGAAATTTGTCGGGGTCCAGACGCAAGTCTCCCTGAGCGTAGAGCGCATCAATGCGTTCCAAGTTAATCGGATTATAGATTGTCTGCACGAGCGCGGGATCTAAATCGTAATATGTAATCGCCGCCTGCCTTACTCCTTCAGAAACAGAAATCACGCTATCCGCCGACTGATATGCCTGTTGCAACAGACGTTTTTTGAAGAACAGAAACCGACTTTCGCTGTTGGTGAGATCCTGTTCCGGATCACAAACGATTAACGAGACTCGCGGGGTCTTCGTTTTTCTGGTGGCAGGGCCTGCGATCAATGTCATATGAAAGGTATGATCGAAGACCAGATCAACCTGCTGTTCCCGAATGACAGACGCCAGATCAGAAACCAGTTGGCGATGAATTCGCCCCGGCCAGTTCCAGCGCGGTGTGTCATTCCGTGAAGCGAAGGCAAACACAGGCACATCTTTGGGAAGCTCTTCCAGCAGCGAACCAGAATGCGATACCAGATACAACAGCGGCGTAAACTTGTCGCGGTCTAATCGGGCCAGTTGATCCAGCAGCACACGTTCGGCTCCCCCTCCTCCCAGGCTTCCAATCGCAAAAAGAATCCGTATCTTTTTTGTCATCGAATGCTCAATAGCAGGCCATCAAGAGGAACCGAACTTCTTGTACTCCATTTCACTGGAACAAACCAGCTTACTCTTGGCTCTTCAAACTGCCGGAAACAACAATAATCAGATTTTCCGGGTGAATGTACTTGGCAAACGCCTGTTGCGCCGCGTCAGCAGTCACCGCATTGATTTTCTGTTCCAGCTCTGAGTAATAGGTCATATTCCGATCGGCGAACAGATTCGTAGTCAGAATTGACGCCAGTGAAGCATCGCTGGTCCGCGAAACTTCCTGCTTCTCCAGATATCCTTTCTGGGCATTCGCCAACTCTTCTTTCGTAATCCCTTTGGAGATCAACAGTGCCAACTCTTCTTTGATGGCGGTTTCAACTTTCTCCATGTTGTCGGGGTTACAGCTGGCATAAAGGGAAATCGAGCCTCGCATATCAATCGTGTCAGCATGAATGAATGCACCCACGCCGTAAGCGAGTCCTTCTTTCTGTCGCACCCGGTCACCCAGTCGAGAAGAGAGTCCACTCGAACCGAGTACCGAACCAGCGACAATCAGATCCGGATAGTCGGGAGACGTGCTGTTCATCGGAAAAGTCAGACCGCCAAAATAGAAGGCATTTGCTTTATCGGGAATGATGATTTCTGTCAGCTTTCCAGGAATGTCGTGTGCTTCTGCCGGGATATGAGCATAGGCGGCTTCCGATTTCCAGTTTTCCAGAACAGACCCCAGTTGTGAATAGACTTCCTCTTCAGAAAAATCGCCGACAACCGCAATTTCACCAACGGACGCACCGAGATAATTCTCGTATAACGACTGTAGATCACTTTGCGAAAGTGATTTGACGCGCGCAATTTCCTGATCAATATCAGGCACGTAACGCGGATCTTGCTCACTGTATGGCCTGAGCTGACGCCGTACTGACAGAATCGCCCGCGACTGCGGATCGGTTTTCTGTTTCTCCAGCATCGCAATTTGCTGAGTCTTCAAAAGTTCCAGCTCTGATGCGGGCAGAGTTGGCTCGCGGAGAATCTCTTTAAGGATTTCCAGTACTTTCCCCAGACTCTCTTTGCGGGTTTTGATGCCCACATTAACTTCACCAGCCGATCCGGAAAGACTTAATTGCGCACGCAGCTTATTCAGTTCGTCTTCAATTTCCTGGCGGGTTTTATTTTTCGTTCCCCGCTTCATGATCACAGGTAGAAATTCGCAGGCAGTCCGTTTGCCTTGCAGGTTTTCCAGACTACCATATCGCAGGGTCATTCTCAGATTCACTTCTTCGCCGCGAGTTTTCTTCGCAAGTAAAGCGACTTTAACGCCGCCCGGCAAGGTTTTGACGGTCGTGCGTTTGTCAATGTTCTCGGGAGACACATCAAAGTCTTCTCCCATCGCTACGCCTTCACGCCCCTTGTAGTCGCCAATCATTTTCTCGATGTCGGCAACTTGTGGAATTGCCACTTTCTGGCTTTCCTTAACCGGTTCGAAGATTCCAACCGTCCGGTTGTTTGCTCTCAGATATTCGTCTGCCACGCGTTTGACGTCTTCGGGAGTGACTTTTTCCAGTGCATCCCGATACAGGAACCGCAGCCGCCAGTCTCCCATCGCCACCCATTCAGACAACTCGACTGCCAGACGGGAACTGTTATTCTCAGCCTGTTCGTATTGTTTGAGCAGTTTTTCTTTGGCACGCGCCACATTCTCAGCGGAGATCCCTTTATCGCGGACTTCTTGCAGCGTATCAAACAGAATCCCCAGAATAACCTGCGGATCGTTGCCTTTGACGATTTCCACCATCAGGCGTAATACACCCGGATCGTGTAATGCGAAGATCGACCCCGAAACACTTGAGGCTTTCTTGGTTTTCACCAGTGCCTGATAGAGAACGCCGGATGGATCATCGGTCAGCGTTGATTCCAGCACATCCAAAGCCGCCATATCTTTATGGGCGGCTGCCGGAATGTGATACACCACGCCGACCGAAGGAACTTCACCAATTCGGCGCAGAGTGAGGATACGCTCGCCTTCCTGGGCGGGCTCTTCCGTATAAGTTTTGTCCAGTTTTCGCTCGGGGCGGGGGATCGTGCCGAAATATTGGTTGATCAGCTTCAATGCTTCGGCCTGATCGAATTTTCCCGCCACAATCAGCACGGCATTATCCGGCTGATAATATTTCTTGTAAAACTTTTTTAGTCGATCGACGGGAACCCGCTCGATATCAGCCCGGTTACCAATGGTCGATTTCCCGTAATTGTGCCATTCGAAGGCAGATGCCATCACTTTCTGCATCAACATTCGTGAAGGACTGTTTTCGCCGCGTTCAAATTCGTTTCGCACGACGGTCATTTCGGAAGCCAGATCTTCCGCCTTGACGTAACTGTTCATCATGCGGTCGGCTTCCATCTTCAGCGCGAACTCCAGATTGTCCTCGCTAGCGGGCAATGTTTCGTAATAGTTTGTACGGTCATACCAGGTGGTCCCGTTAAACTGGGCACCGCGGGACTGCAGG
This sequence comes from Gimesia fumaroli, assembly GCF_007754425.1. Lineage (NCBI taxonomy): Bacteria > Pseudomonadati > Planctomycetota > Planctomycetia > Planctomycetales > Planctomycetaceae > Gimesia > Gimesia fumaroli. Next base: position 3,559,344 of record NZ_CP037452.1, on the reverse strand, counting down.
TCCTTGGGAATATTCTGATGCGTAGGCGTTCCTTTGAACAACATGTGCTCCAGAAGGTGCGCCATGCCGGTCTCGCCATATCCTTCATGACGGGACCCGACCAGAAGTGTCAAATTGACGGTCACCTTGGGACTGGAAGCATCGGGAAACAGCAGCACTTTCATGCCGTTTTCCAATGAATACTCGGTAATGCCTTCTACCGTTCTGATTTTTTCAGGAGGAGCAGGATCCCCCGCTGCTGAAAGAGAGGTGTGGGAAGCAAAGCTCATTACTAAAAATACCCCTGCGATTAAACTCCATTTTTGTCGATTCATCATCCGAAATCTCGCTCCACTTGAGAGGGTCAGCAATATTGATGGTCCTTAACTTAATCGTCTCTGTCGACTTCTGTGGGAATTATAGGCGATTCTGTAAACGTCAACAATCACCGTCTGTCAGAAATCGCTCAGTTCACCTTGATTTGCCGGCTTGCTTTAAAAACGACGCTCCGATGCCGATCACCATACCTGTTCCCAATCCGAATCCATGCGCCAGATTAGCAACATTCCCGACCAGGCCGGTCATGCACAGAAAAAACCAGCCGATCAGAATAAACACCATATTGGGTGGAATATAAAAATTCGATCTCGGATCAAACTGGCTCTTCATCCACATATAACCAAACATGCCATACACCACCCCTGATAAACCACCAAAGCCGGGACCAGACCAGTAAAACTGTGCGAGATTAGAGGGAACGGCCGTCAATAACACTAACAGCGCCAGCCGGGTACTGCCGCGATTCATTTCAATCGCGCCCCCCAGCTGATAGGTCATGATTGAGTTAAACAATATGTGAAACACGCCAAAATGAATAAAGATCGGAGTGATCAGTCTCCAGACTTCCCCATCGCGTACATCAACCAGACGGGTATCGTAGCTGATCATGTTGCCTGATGTTTTGAAGGTGCAGATACTCAAGGCCTGCCTGACCTGGTTTTCATATTCATTTGACTGCATGAATAAAAACACAACCACACTCACGCCGATCAGCAAAGAGGTGACCGGGCAACGACTGGTAAAGGGCCGATTCCAGGTCTCGCGCACATCAACCCGGTTTTTGACGTCCTCGCGTACTTTTTTGATTCGCTCATCTCGAATCGCATTCGCCTGCAGCCGTGCACTCAGATATTTTTCGGCTTCTGGATTCCTGGAAAACTCGGCGAGTTCCGCTTTGGACTGTTCGACCTGATCTTCATCTAACACCCAGATCGTCCATTGATCGCCGGACGACTCTACATTGATGTCGACTCCCTGCGCCAACAGATAATCCGCTAAATGCCTTGCCTGCTGCTCGGATTCGAGCGAGCCAATTTTTCTCATTGTTAAAATCAATCCATGCTTGGACAACAAAGCTGATTTCGATCCTGAAATCAGCTCATTCCGGGAAGATGTTGTCGAAATTATTTTTGTGCCAAAGCAGATAACTGTGTTTGAATGGAATGCTGCAATGTGCCGTGATCGGTCCAGGGCGCATAATGTGCCCGCATGACAAAGCCGTAAGCCTCACCCACTTTATAATTGGGAATAAACCACTGAAAATCCCAGGCGGGATTCTGCTTGCCGCCTCCCGTAGGAGACTGGGCAAACCAGATCTGATCACGCTTACGAAACATCTGAGTATAGGAATATTTCTGACGAATACCATAGAACCATGGCTGTGAATAGACATACCGCGAAGGATGGTTCACCAGAGTCAGTGGAAATTCAGCCGACACATTCGGGAAAAACGTGGCATTATCAGGAGGATGCGTGCTGTCAACTCCATGCGCGGGTGTTCGGGCGGCAATTAAAGATTCACCATGATTCAAAGCCGACTTTGCTTTTCCGTAAAAATAAATCCGGCGATCTTCCGGTGCCTGCATGTAGCTGGCCCAAAACAGACCTATATAACCCTTTTTGAACAGAGCCGCACGCGGTATGCATTCAAACGTATATTCAATCGTGCCGTCATCCAGTAACTGATAACGACCACAACTTTCCAGTTTCCAGTTTGGCGTCGGCGACTGATACAGTTCGACCGTGTCGTCAGATATAATCCGCAATTGCATCGGATGTTTGCGGGGTTCGAATTTTTCCTTCAGCGCGGGTGTGCCATCGTGAATGTGTTCGAAATTCAGACCCGCGACCGCGGGTACAAACAGATTCTCAGTCTGCCCCTCGTATTTCAGCGACGCGACTCCATTATAACCGGCACGATGACCGGGAAGCTGCCCGGTATTAATGGCCGCGTTATCCACAATGATTGCGGTCACTTTACCTCGTTTTAAAACAACCGCATGTTGGTCTGTCAGCTTATACTTCACACGGGGATTGGTCAGACTGGTAACGCCGGGCGCAGAGTAGGGGTGTGCTCCCATCGAGATGGTCACATTGACCATCAAAGCCGACAAGATCAGAAACTGCTTCACCAAATTCATGCGACGTCTCCACCTTCAATTTGAAACCGCCAGAACAACATACTCTATTCCGACTGTTTGACCGTCTCCAGATAATTTCGGAACTCATGAATCCGACGCAGGTCAAAGCCCTCGGGAGATTTTTCCAGCAGATAGTCGGCGTCCGCCATCGCTTCCGAGATCCGCCCGGTTTGATAACGCAGCACCGCCCGCAACCAGCGTTCCTGCAGCAACTCGTCATCAATGGCAATCATCGTCTCCACATAGCGCAACATCGCCTGCACATCTTCACTGTCCCGCGCCAGATTCAACAGATTCCGCAGCATGCGTTTGATAATTTCCCGCTTCGGCTGTGCTTCCAGAAACGATTCATCAAACCGGCCGCTGTTGGCAGAGACAATCATGACCTTGGCGGCTTCATCGCTTAACGTCGCGCCACTTTCAAACACATCAACCAACTGGCCTTTCTCGGCGGTCGAGTTCACGCGAACGACAAAATGGCCGGGCAGACCAACGCCCTCGATATCCAGTCCCAGGCGGCGTCCCAGTTCCATATACAGAATTGCCAGAGTTATCGGCAGCCCTTCTCGATCTTCGATCGTCTCATTTATATAACTGTTGGAGCGACTGTAATAATTGGTGCGGCTGCCATGAAAACCGGTTTCATGAAACAGATATTGATTCAATGCCTTAAGCTTTACTTTCGCATTCGCATCCGCCGGCAGCGTCTTCTGGATCTCATTCACCATGCTGGAGACCTGATCCAGATAGACCTTTACTTCGACTTCCGAATTATCCAGTCGTGCCACCAGCAGGGCCGCAGATAACAAATCGATGTCTGCTTCTTTCTTATCGGTAAACAATGCCCGCAGTTCATCCCGCACTGCACGCTCATGAATCGACTGCGCCAGCTGCTGCAGACGTTCCGCCTGTTTTTTGAGTAATCGTGCCCGTTCCTGCAATGCCTGTTGCGCCCGTTTTTGATCCGTCTCTTTGACGACTTCTTCAATCAACGCTTCCTTCGGCGGCCGATCTACCCGCAGGTCTTCGGTCAGATCCAGAATTTTCTGTGCGGTTTCTTTGGAAGGCCGATAGGGGGCAATTTCTGACGCCACCTGAAATCCCCGAAAGGAGGCGACCGTATTGCGAAATTTCGCCAGCCCCACTTTGCCTTGGGTATAACGTTGGTCCTTCACCTCAAAAACCTGCTCATCATTAACGAAACATAAAATGCGATCGGCTTCGAGACGGACCTTCAACTGGTTCCACTCGCCATCCCGATAGAAATTGCTTTTCTTCTCTTCCAGTACACGCCACAAAAACACATCCGGCCCGTCAAACCGGCTGATGCGTAAACTTTTATTGCTGGGATAAAAACCGTAATGCTTCGTGTTTTCATCGGAATAAAAAATCAGACCAGCGGCCCCGGCTTCATCATCCAGCTTGACCTCGACCGCGATTTCATAAGGCAACTTCGGCAGTGCTTCCTGAGAAACGCATAACGAACGGCTGCCCAGACCGGAACCAAAGCCATCCACCATGATTCGGCCCGCTCGCTGTCGCCAGCGCGAACCGAACAACGGCTTCCAGAGCCGCTCATCCAGTGTCCCGATCGTGAGCCAGCGATTGATGGGCACAGGATTCGGTTTGTCCAACAGTTGCTTCAGGGCACTGATATTGACGGCATAACCCAGGTTCCTGGTGACCGCGGATTTCAATGTCACAATTCCCTGAACGCGTCCCAGAGAATCCAGCACGGGGCCGCCACTATTACCCGGTTCAATGGGAATCGCCAGTTGGATCATCGGCTTACCATCGATCTCCCGCGTTCCTGAATTCACCCCTTTGACCACACTGTAGCGCAGACCTTGCGGATTTCCAAGCACAACAATATCCGCCCCTTGTTTTAACGTATCAGGCTCTGCCAGAGGCAGAGGCGTTAAATCTTTGGCGTTGATTCTTAACACTGCCAGATCCATCTGCCGATCCGTCGCATACACTTCTTTGACGTCATATTTCTCGCCATCGGAAAGCTGTACCGTAATCGGCCGTGCTTCCCCAATCACATGCAGGTTCGTGGCGATCAAACCATCTGCGGAAATGACAAAACCGGTTCCCAAACCGGCCTGCCGTCCATCTCGCCCCGCAAAGGAGACGGAGGCCACCGATTCTTTGGCTTTCTCGGCTAACTCTTCCACCGTCAGAATATGATTCGAATCAGGCTGACTGACAACTGGACGCTTCGCGACAATCGGCTGGTCCGAATCAGCTTCCGCCGCAATGGTCATCGGAATCAAACAGAGCACAATCAAGCCAGACCATATCGAGAATCCATACCGGCGTTTGTATTGCACAAACTGATTTTGAGGTTTGACCATTTGAAGAGATCCCACTGGAAGGAAAAAGAGGAAAGCGCACTTCGTAGTCCTTATTGTATTTTCTTCCGCCACAGAATGCAAAAAAGAACACCCGGATTCGCATTCTTCCCCGCAGAAAACGAGAACACTTGACGCGTCCCTTATCAGATGACAAGCTGGAGGCCTGAACTGATTCGAATTCTAAACAATCCTTGAGGCAATTCCCATGCGCTACCTTCTGATCACATTTGTCTTACTGCAGTTTTTCTTCCGTCTGGGACCCACTCAGACGGAAGCGGCTTCCCAGCCGAATATCCTGTTCATTTTCACCGATGATCAGGCTCCCTGGGCATTAGGAAAGTCCGGGCACCCGCATGCGAAAACGCCGCACATCGATCGGATCTTTCAGGAAGGTGCGTACCTGGTCAATTCCTTCACCACAACGCCGGTCTGCAGTCCCTCGCGTGCCAGCCTGGTCGCCAGCCGCTACGGATCGGAACTGGAAATCACCGATTGGATTCACCCCCGTACGGAACCCAAGCATGGCTTAAAACCTGATACCGTGACCTGGATGAAACTCCTGCAAGATGCCGGCTATCGCACCGGTCTGATTGGGAAATGGCATCTGGGCCTGCTCGACAAGCATCATCCCACGCAATTTGGCTATGACTATTTCATGGGCTTCCGCAGTGGAGGCAACGTGCCCAAAGATCCCACACTCGAAGTGAACGGCAAAGACACGAAACTGAAAGGGCTGCTCCCGGACATTCTGGTGGATGATGCAATTCGATTTATCAACAAAGAGCAGGGGACGCCGTTTATGCTGTCGCTGCACTTCAGAGCCCCGCACGCCCGCTGGCTGCCGGTCGCCGATGAAGACTGGACGCCGTTTGAAAATCTCGATCCGCAAATTCCCAACCCGGACTATCCTGATTTGAATGTGAAACGTGTCAAGAAAATGACACGCGAATACCTGGCCAGCGTCGCCAGCGTGGACCGCAATGTGGGACGCCTGCTTCAAGAATTAAAAGAAAAGCAACTGGATCAGAACACGGTCATCATCTTCTCCAGCGACCATGGCTATAACATGGGACATAACGGAATCTGGCATAAAGGCAACGGACACTGGGTGCTTAACAAAAATCCCAAACCGACTCCCAATATCCCCGCGGGGCAGCGTCCTAATATGTATGACAATTCGCTCAAGATTCCCACCGCGGTCCTCTGGCCGGGCGTGACGCAGCCCAATCAGATCGTCAAACAAACCGTCTCCAATCTGGACTGGTTTCCGACACTGCTCGAAATGGCACAGGTTTCGCGGCCAGCTAATATGACCATTCGGGGTCGCAGCATCGTTCCCTTACTGAAAAAGGAATCGCAGAACGAATGGGACAATGATTTCTACGCGGAATACAGCACCAAACATCAGTCAAAAACCCACATGCGGATGTATCGCACGCCGGAATGGAAGCTGATCCGAGACTTCTTAAACCCAAGTCAAGACGAACTTTATCACCTCACTGAAGATCCTGCAGAAACAAACAATCTGATCAACTCAAAAGACCCCCAGGTCATCAAAATCCGTAAGCAACTGCACCAGAAAATCCTCGCCCGGATGAAGTCGATTAACGATAAAGTCCTGTCTCAAAAGGAGCAGGGGACCTAGCTCAAAAAAATTTTGTAAAAAAGTAAAAACTGCTCTTGCCAAAAAACGCGGATGGAGGTAAATTTCGCGCCAGCAATCAACAACTTGCCCGGCAGGAGCCGGCCGCATGCTCGCCGCTGGAGGAGCGAGCCTTTCAAAAAATTGAGATACGCGACAGCAATATTTTGCTGAATTGAGCTGCACAACTAGTTCAATCGTATTTTTTGGTTGCCTTTGTTTCTGAGCCCGCATTTTACAGTGGCTGGCTAAACAACCGAATTCATCGTTCCCTTGCAGAATTAGATGACTTCACCCCACACCGGCGATCCAAAAGATTGTTCCACACACACCATCCACATTGCAAGAAGGAGTCTTCAAATGTTGGTCTTATCCCGCAAAGTCAACGAAACAATTCAAATTGGCGACAACGTTCAAGTCACGATTCTGGAAACTCGAAAAGGGACCGTCCGCATCGGTATTGCGGCCCCCCGGGAGATTCAGATCTCCCGCCCCGAGCAGGTCAAACAGACCGTAACACAGGAGCCTGCTGCACAAGAAGGGACACGAGAGAATTCCCAATTCTCTCTCGCCTTCTGCGGCAGTATTTCCTGAGGAAAACGTCATTTTCGCGATACGCCGGAGAGCTCATCGCAGCACTCCGGCGTCTGTCAGCACTGCATTTCCTTGGATATTTAAAAAATCTCAAGCAGCCCTCTGACTCTGTCTCACCGTTCACGAAGGTGTTTTTGAATTGCTCTTCACACGGTCCGCCAGGCTTTGAAGATCGTTTCCTCGCAAGGCGCCTTCAACCAACTCAGGAAGCTTCCCAGGTGTGCAACCGAAACAGGGAATCCCTAACGCCGTGAGCTTACGAGCTAACCCTTCATCATAACTGGGAATCCCACTGTCAGATAACGCCAGTAAACACAGAACCCGCACTCCCGAGGCAACCATTTCCTGCATCCGCCGCACCAATTGTGCCTGATTGCCTCCTTCGTAGAGATCGGTCAGCAGGATGAATAAGGTTTCTCCCGGTTCACTGATAAACTGCTCACAATAGGCCACCGATTTATTAATATCGGTCCCACCGCCCAATTGAACGCCGAACAGCATATCGACTGGATCATCGCCGCACTTTTCTGTCAAATCGACGACTTCCGTATCGAAGGCCACCACGTGGGTTTTCAATGCCGGTAGACTCGCAAAAATCGAACCAACAACCGCGCCGTAAACTACAGAGTCAGCCATTGACCCACTCTGATCCATGTCGACAATCACCGTCCAGTTATTGGTGCGCTGCGCACGCGAATAAAAGTAAACGCGTTCGGGAATAATTCGTTTCAGGCCGGCATTATAATTTTTCAGATTCCGGCCGATCGTCCATTTCCAGTCGATGCTGTTTACGTGCGGAATCGGGGAATGTTCGTTGCGATTGAGTGCCCCGATCACGGCTTGCCGAATTTTCTGTTCGAGTGTCATTTTGATTTTGTCGACGACGGCCCGCACCACCATCCGCGCTGTTTCTTTGGTTCGCTCGGGAATTTGGCCGCTGAGGCTCATTAATGTCCCCACCAACTGGACATTCGGTTGAACATTTTTCAGCATTTCTGGTTCGAACAACAGCTGGTCCATGCCTTTTTTCTCAATCGCATCCTGCTGGATCACTGCCACAACATCTTCCGTAAAATAAGTCCGTATATCTCCCAGCCACTTTGCCAGACGCGGAGACGACTTTTCCAGACCTGCAGAACGAGAGCCTCCCGAGGCGCCCTCCGTTTCGTCATAAATGGCGGCCAGTGCCTCATCCATTAATTGTTGATCCGATGTTAATTGCAAACCGTCATTACAATAACTGCTCAATTGATCCTGAGAATGCTTTCCCAAAATCATCCGCCAGCGACCAAGCTGATCAACATTTATAGACTTACTCATATTTAAAACTCATCAAAATCGAAATCATTTAAATCGTTCAAGGACTCTTCTTCCGCTTCCGTCATTGGCTGGTTCAGCACTTCACTCGCCAGTTCTTCGTTGACACCCCAGTATTCGCCTAAATTTTCTGCGATTCCCCGTTTTTCCTGAGGGCTGAATTCACCAAACGAACGCCGCAGAAACACAAGCGCACGGCTGAACTGTTCCTCATCCAGAGATTGCACATAGTCAGCCAGCTGTTCCCATAAAGTCTGTCGCGCCAAAAGGGCATAGCGATTCCGTTTAGAAAGCCCTTCAAACCAGCCAGCGCCCAGATCGGCAGGAATACCGGGCGAAAGTCGGCGGGAGACCTCTCGTGCCAGTTTTTCATTATCGAGCGCATCGAGCTCCAGCAGAATCGCACAGGCATATCCGCTCAATAAAGGATTGCGATCATCACTGTCGCTGAGTCTCTGCAATTCAGCCACCCATAACTCCACATCGACCAGTTCATGAAACTCCAAAGAAACACGATTCAACTGATCCATGGCAACCACATATTTCCGAGCTGCTTCATTATCACAACTGGCGATCGAGTACAGCGAAAGCGATCCCTGCACAAACAACACTTCGATCAAGGGCAACAGGGGGGCACTGTCAAAACGACGAACATCTCCGAACTTGACGACACTGGAGAGTTCAGAGGACGCTTCCGCCACCGCATCAAAATCAGAAGTCTGTGCGGCCAGTTCCTGCAGTCGTTCGCGCGCCTGATCCATGGCAGTCATCATGCCGCACTGACAGGCAATCTTCACTGCATGCGATGCACCACGCACTGTCGTGCATTCTTCCAGCAGCGTTTTGAATTTAAATGCTGCGGCCAGCTCGATTGTTTCTCCCAATAACACCGATTCCACCAGGGAGATTTCAGATTCCGGCGTCCATTGTACCTCCCACTTCTCAGCCCAGGTTGCCGATTGTTGCCTTGCATCCACCTCGGTTCCGAAACCAATCCCCAGTAACTTTAACCGATGGAAAAAGCTGGAACGGTGCAGATCCAGATAAGCCGCCTCTTCTTTTTTCGCGCGCCGATTCTCACGTAAATCCAGGGCGATTTCCTGCCGTACTCCCGTGTGATACCTGGTCAGTTTTAAGCGGTCTAACTGATGCTGAAAATCTTCCTGGATCGAAGTCTGGCTGACTCCCGCAGGTAAGCTGCCGATTGCGGTCCCCACATCGATGCGGGCTAACGATTCGGCAATCGCTGTGCGTTCTCCCTGGCCAATCACAGTAATCGCGGCATCCCGCAAATCACAGAGCGCTGGTGCGGTCCCTTCTTTTAAAGCAGAAAGTGTTCTTGCGAGCCGAACCGCTTCAATGACTTCAGAGGTCGAACGATGCGTTCCTCCCTCGCGCAGATGCCGCACAACCATCGATAGATAACGGGCAGGCAACTGATCTAGTTCCCCGGCACACAAGGCATCCCAGAGTAATTCAAAATAGGCGGGTGCCTGATTACCGGCGCCATACCCCGATTGACTAGAGAGCCGGAAATACGAATACGGCATTAACGTCAGTTTGCTCTCCAGGCGATCCAGGCTTGCCAGTTCCTCGTCCGTCATCGCCGGGTGATCGGCAGTCAGAACCGGGGCATGATAGGCCCCTACAATGGCCACTATCTTCTGCGGGTCCACGCCTCTCGCAATGGTTTCCTGAATCTGCCTGCGCATGAACGCTTCACGAACCAGATTTTCAGCAGCGCGCTGGGACTCGTCGTGATCCAACTCACGCAACTGCTGACCAAATGCGAATGATGACTGCCGATAAGAATCGAGAGTGGTATTGTGCTCAAAATTCCGCTCCCAGTAATTCTCGTAATGACTTTCACCGGCCACGACCGCGAGCCGTTGATAGAGGGAAGGGCGGGTTGCGACGGGTTGAATGACGTTTTCTGCCGGTTCGTTTTCCTCACTGGAGTCCGGCTGTTCCTCACACTGGTCGGCATCCAACTGATCCAGCTCTGCCTGGACTCGTTTCAGTTCACGATCTTGCAAACCAAGAAAGACATCAGACGGCAGATCAATAAATTCGCAATGCTTTTTGTTTTCCTTTGCCCAGCGAATCGCCTGATACTCCGGACTGTAGCGCGCCAACGGATAAACAAACGTGCGAACTGGAACCGAATTCGAATAGGCCAGAATTCCAATCGGTAGTACGGTTCCTTTCCGAGTGATATCAGCCAGCACGGTTGCTGCATCATGCGGACCTTCAATCAGAACCACTTCCGGCTGAATCTGATCAAGGAATCGACGCAGCTGCCAGGCTCCCATCGGAGACAAATGGCGCACGCCGAATACGGGAACCATCGTTGTATGAGTTGATTCAGGCATTATGTTCCGCACAGGCATTATATAAAGGACGCCATTCAGCGCCCCGTTTTTTCATGACATTCTTCAGGTACTCGGTCCAGACGATATGGTCTTTCTCCTCGTCTTTCACAATAGCCCCCTGAAGTCCGGCTGCGATATCTTCGGCAGACAAGGCCCCAGACCCGAAATGGCCGGAAAGCGCCATGCTGTTCGCCAGTAAAGAAATCGCTTCGGCCGTGGATAGGACTCCCGAGGGGGATTTCAATTTATTTTTGCCGTCCAATGTCTCGCCGGCGCGCAGCTCACGAAAGATCGTACAGACTTTTTCTACGGCATCTTCGCTCGGCAATTCAGATTGCAGATCCAGATTGCTTGCCATTTCATTCACACGCACGCGGACAATATCAATTTCCGTTTCTAAATCAGATGGACTCGGCAGAACCACCAGATTGAAACGACGCTTGAGCGCCGCTGACATATCATTCACGCCTCGATCGCGCGTGTTGGCGGTCGCGATGACAGAAAACCCTTTTTCCGCAGCAATTTCCGTCTCCAGTTCTGGAACAGAAATCCGTTTTTCTGATAACAGGGAAATCATCGCGTCCTGCACTTCAGAAGCACAGCGGGTAATTTCTTCGAAACGCGCGAGGGCGCCTTGTTCCATCGCACGAAACACGGGGCTTTTAATCAGCGCAGTATGGCTCGGTCCATTTGCGATCAACATGGCATAGTTCCACGTATAACGAATCTGTTCTTCCGTCGTACCGGCAGTTCCCTGAACCACTTTCGTGGAATCGCCGTTAATGGCCGCGGTCAGATGCTCACTGAGCCAGCTTTTCGCCGTTCCCGGTTCCCCGATTAATAACAGTGCGCGGTCCGTCACCAGCGTGGAAATGGCGATTTCCACAAGCCTCTGGTTCCCGACATATTTGGGTGTGATCTCTTTTTTCCCCGCTGTACCACCACAAATATAGGTCAATACGCTCCGGGGCGACATCTGCCAGCCTGTTGGCTTACTGTGCTTGTCATTCTTAATCAACTCAGAAATCTCTTCTGCATATAGTACTTCGGCGGGTTGCCTGAGTACTTGCCGCCCATTTTCTTTGGACGTGCTTTTCTTGACTGCTTTCTTTGCCATGAATGCTTCCTAAGTTGATAAATGATGTTGAATTTCAGGTAGAACGTCGCCTTGAGACGGGATTACTTTTTCTTTGTCTTCAACGTGATGAGCCTTTCCAGAATTTGATCGGCCAGCGTTTCGGGTAGTTCGGGAATGATCGCTTCAATTTTCTTCACAGCGGAAGAGGAGAAAAAGGGAATTAAGCTCGAAAGGTAATACACATAATACCAGCCCTCTTTCGAAGCATGTTTCTGCAGGGTTTGAATCCAGTAATCGACGGCCTTGCCGTGTTTGGTCTCGATCATGGCCGCCAGAATCATCAAGAGATCATGATGGTGCGTCTGCCTGGCTTTTAACTCCTGTTCATACTTTTTCTCGAGATAGGCATGGATGGCTTTGTCTTTCCTGGTTGCCAACTCGGTCACACTTTCCAAATCGTCCTGTTCAACGGCGGCAGCAATCCACTTCGGATCCCATTTTACTTTCGAGCCAGATCCTTCTTTAATCGTAGGAAACCGGTAATAACTAATCGTGGATGCATAATAATCCCACGTATCCGCGTTGAAAGAAAACGTATTCTGAATGATCTCCTGTCTTTCTTTTGCAATCCCTTTAGGCTTTCCCTTAACGAGATAGTAAGACGAGAACAGCGAATAAACTTCAGCCGGCTTGCAGATCATGACGGCGGCAACAAAACTGTTTGAGAAATCTCTGCCACGAAATTCATCCCGCGATTCTATCAAACGCTTGCGTAATTTTTTTGATTTGCTGTTCAACATAATCTCTGTGAGATGTTCCAGAACATTGCTTCCAGAAACGGGAGTCCCTTTCAACTTGAGCAACTCAGCTCGCTGGTCAAATAAAGACTCGACGATCGACAGTGTTTTTATATCCGATCGTCCATACAGTGCGGTCAATAGTGTTGAAAGCTGCTGCAGTTCTTTGCCTCGTTTCGTTTTGGCTTTGCCTGTTAAAAATTCAGAACTTTGCGTCTCAATCGAGTCATGTACCAGTTTTAACAGTTGCGGGCTTTCGTTCTGACTGATGGGAGAAACGACCAGTTCGACATCCGCAGAGTTAAGGGCCTTGGTAAAAAGAGCGACTGTCGCTGCATCAGTGAAACGACTTAGCCGTTCAAATGCGACCCGCCGGACATCTTTCGAACGCGATTTAGCCTGCTCGTGCAAGTGCGGCAGATCCTCATCCGTATCCCCCAGGCAGGCCAGGGCCGCAATCTTCATTTCCTTGGAACCATTTTCGAATGCATCCAGCACAATAGGGCGTGCCAGCCCCGGATCCTGCTGATGCAACGCCTTTAAACGCCGAACGTCGCCTCCCCGTCCCTTGATGTTGATACTGTCTTTGATCAAGGGGACGATGGCGGTGCCATACTGGGGCAGTACTTTCTCAGCCACAAAATCAGCCAGTTCGGAATAAACATCGTCCAGTGCTTTGACCGCGAGATTAATAATCCGCAGGTCGTTAAAAGCTCCTTGCTGATACGCGTCGCGCACCGTTTCCAGTCGTCCGGAACCGGTCGTCATCAATGCTTCGATGAGCGGCTTCATCACCCGCGCTGAAACCTGTGTCGACTGATTTCCCAATTCGCAGGATTCGATTTCCTCTAAAGGCCCTTCCAGAACGGTTTGACCTTGCGTGTAAAGAATGGCAGAGACAAGCGATGCCAGATCGAGCAGGGCCTGTGCAGACTCTTTCTGAGTGGCGCCGATCAGTTTCTCAATCGCCTTGGCAACCTGACCGAACACAGGCGCCTTTTCGGCTGACTTTTCCAACGGGGAAATCAGTTTTTTGAGTCGAAAATCCTGAACCGCCAGATTGCTTCCTGCAATCGCCAGACGCCGGGTTTCATCATAAACCTGATTCAGCACAGCAATACTCATTGGTTCTCTCACTTATCAATCGGACAGGCACTGAGTGTAGACGGGATATCAAAACGTCAAACGAAAGATTTGGGTTTCGGTCACAATACTTAAAGGCTTGATTCTCAAGGTACGTGTATCTAAATCCTGGTGAAACCGGGCAATTAATGTCTGTTTCTGAAACATCTCCCGGGGAAGCAGCTTGAGCAAATGGCAACTCGCCGGCTCTTCTGACATTCCCATTTCCGTAAAGACAAGCCTGGTCCTGGCTTTGTCTTCAATCACCAGTTCCTCTCCCACCGTCCCGATTCGCTCGTAATTCAGCGCAACCACAGGCGACTTGTCCGCCAGCGGAGATTTCAGGTGCGATTTGATAGTCTTAATCAAACTGCCATAGTCTTGATGTGCGTGCGAGCGAACGGTCTTCAAGTCGGCTGGTGCAATCGGACGCGAACTTGATGTTTCCCAGCGAATTCGCGGGTTCATGTCGCCCGGATAGATGCAGAGCTCGGGAATTTGTGCGATCTGAAAAAAGCTATCCTCTTCCTTAATGTATTTGGCCGCTTTATAAGGGCGGTAATTCTGCGTCAGTTGAACTGCTCCGCTCCCCAGATTCATCCAGATGCCGGTCTCCACATATTCCCGCCGGGCGACGTCATCGTAAGAATGGAACGCCAGCTGAACCAACTCCGTATTCATTTCCACTAGACCGGCTGTTTTCAACTCACTTAACTGCCAGGCATGTCCCAACCAGGAGGCTATTGACGATTCTGTTTCCGGCGCCAGTTCCGGATCGTCCAACCGGTTCTGCAAATAAGAGCGACCACTCTTTATCAGCGCATTCAGTCGCGTCAGTTGATCGAGTGCTTCACTATAAACCCGCTCTCGCTGCTGCGGTGCAAGTTGAGAATCAAAATGGCCAGACTCATCGACAAACAGCTTTGTATAATTCAACAGTGCTGACTGTGCTCCCGGAAGATACGCATTCCCCAACTGCTTTGCCTGATTCTCGATCTGCCGGGCCGTTTTTGCATTCGTGTTTCCCATACCCGTTCGAATCAGATCGTGCGTGAGACTCTCCAGCAGGTTCAACCCATCCAGTTGAGCCTTGATCTTTTTTTTCAGGGCAGCTTTATTCACCTTCTTGGGTTTATTGGAAACCTCTTTTTTCTTCTCGATCCGCTTTTCCATCTTCTCGCGTTTCGAGGCGAGCTCTTCCGGCACATCCGTCACAGCAAACGTCTTACCATCGGTAAACGCATACATCAGGCCGATGCAGTGTTTACAGGGAAATTGACGGCTCGGACAGGAACACCGATAGGTCACTTTCCCTTCCTGCATAAAATCGCAGGAGCAATGATAATTCGACTTTCCACTCCCCTGGCACTCACCAAAAATGAGCGTGCCATCCTCACTCTGATTAAGGATGGGGAACCTGTTCCTGGCAACCAGCGCCCGTCCATTCTTGATCGCATTACTGTTGGGAGCTTCGGAATCTACAAAGGAGCTGTCGATGTCTACCATTTGGCTCTATTTCTCTTAAAAAGATCAAAATCATCTGCACGCCAGTAAAGTATTCATATTGAAACATATTACATCTCGTATAGTACAACGTAAACAAATCGCGTCTGACAATTTCACACAAATAGTGATCAGATTCCCCCCAGAATTAACACAATCTCAATGAAAGCCATCCCGCATCCCGACTAGGAAGAACCAGAAAAAACGGGAATACAACGACTAAGAAACCGACCGATTAAAGTCTGAACGAACACAGGTTTCATTGATCTGACCTTCCAGCCGGCAACCGAAATCATTACTGAACCCCATTTTCAACTTGCTGTCTGATCCTTTGTCAGTTACACTAAAATTAACAAAGTTACGAAATCCGATACCCTCCCTAAACGTCTTACCTGCGAAACCTGATGCACTCCGAACGTCTGACTCTTTTGTAAGAGGTATCTTGATGAGTTCTGATCAGTCCGTCTTTTGTCCCGGTCCCATGTCCCGACGCAGCTTCCTGGAAGCCGGTTATCTGGCATTAGGAGGGCTCGGATTATCAGAATTGCTCCAGCAACGGGCGCTGGCGAATGCGATCTCCGGCACCAACAACTCAAACGACGATACCGCGGTCATCTTCATCTGGCTCCTGGGCGGCCCCAGTCATATGGAAACGTATGACATGAAACCCAACGCCCCCAGCGATTATCGAGGGCAGCTCAACCCGATCGCCACCAATGCACCGGGGATTGAGATCTGTGAACTGTTGCCGCTGCATGCCCGGGTGGCGGACAAATTCTCCATCATCCGTTCGATTTCGCATGAAGACTCACAACACGCCCGCGGCTCCGTCCGGTTTCTGAGTGGCCGGAAAACCCAGAGCGTGAATCCCATTTCCGAATTTCCCACCGTGGGCCCGATCGTGGCCAAAATGCGCGAGCACCGCAGTGTCGGCGTGCCCAACTACGTCGCCAGTTCACCCCGCGCCTATGGCGGGGGCAGTGCTTACCTGGGCGAATCCGCAATGCCCTTTGTCGTCGGCGGCAACCCCGGGGCCCCCGGTTATAAGGTGCCCAATCTGTCGTTATCCAATGGACTGAAAAACCGCCTCGATGATCGCGTGGGACTTTTAAAAGCATTCGATCAAATGCGAAAAGACACCGATCTCAACGGCTCGATGGAATCTCTGGATGACATCAACCAGCAGGCGCTTAGCCTGTTGACCAGCGAAAAAGCGAGGCAGGCGTTTGATCTCACGCAAGAGAGTGACGCCACCCGCGACCGCTATGGTCGTCACAAATGGGGTCAGCGTGCGTTACTCGCGCGGCGTCTCGTCGAAGCCGGTACCAGCTTTGTCACCATGTATATGAACAACCCCGATGTCCCCGGCACACAGAAAAACCGCATCCATGCCAACTGGGACATCCACGCCATTAACGGCGACCTGTATTACGATCTGGGCGTCCGCATGCCGCCCTTTGATCGCGCCGTCTCGGCTCTGATTGAAGACATCTACGCACGCGGCCTCGATAAGAAAGTGATGCTGGTCGTCTCGGGCGAGTTCGGCCGCACACCGCGGATTACCGTTCAGCCGGGCACCAAGAGTAAAGTCATGCAACCGGGCCGCGACCATTGGCCAGGTGCGATGTCCGTTCTCGTCTCAGGAGGCGGCGCCCCCATGGGACAGGTCATCGGCTCGACCACCGCCAAAGGCGAATACGCGAAAGACAACAAGCTGGACCCCAACGATCTCCTGGCCACCGTCTACCGCTTCCTGGGAATCGACCAGAACCACGAATTCCTCGACCGCAGCGGCCGCCCCATGCCGATTCTGCCGCACGGTGCTCCGATCAGCGAGTTGATCTGACAATTGATTTTGAGCGTTTTATTTTCTTACTTTAGTTGATACGAATGCTTGCGATATAATCTCATTGTCTATCACACATCAGGAGAGTAATTCCAACATGAAGCGATTTCTTCAGCGATTGTGGAATTACCTGAATCCACCGGAGATACGTGAGGCCAAACAACGAGTCATCGAACGCGCTCAGAACACTTACACATCGTATCGTAATTTATCTGCCAGTCTGGTCAGATCCGACTCAGAGAAAATGGTGTTTCGAGTCGATTACCGAGGCCCAGTAAGAACCCGCCCGACGTCATTTCTGGTCTATGAATTTTCTTTGGAACAGGATCGCATCAGGGAACTTTGCTTCGAAGAAGCCTGCCAGTACGTATGTTCATTTTGGAGAATAGACTTCGTGGCAGCTGCTAATCTGTTCGATCCCACCGATCACCTGGCAACCGTCTACCGCTTCCTGGGAATCGAACAGAACAAAGAATCCCTCGACCACGGCGGGCCACTCCATGCCCATTCTACCACACGGGCGCCCCGATTAAAGAGTTGATCTGAGGGTACAATGTTAGCCTAATCACTTTGTATTTTATCGATTGAACACACGGCACACTCCGAACAGGTATTGACAAAAGGCCACTGTACATTAAACTTGAATATCCTACATAGCCTTGGCAATACATTAAGTCAGGTAGAGGTTAACAGTCTGATAAGTTCCGTAGAAAGATACCAATGCATATTCGAATAACTCAATTAGCAATAGTCTTCATCTGTTCTATCTTCGCAGAATCTGCAGTAGCACGACAGTTGTATGCGGTATTGGCAATCGATACTCACTCAGACCTTGGCGCTTCTGTTGCTACCGACCTGAAGAACATCAAGAAAGTATTACGAACTGGTATACCACGCAACTCACTGCAAATTATAGAACTTATTGGAAAAGACGTCAGTGAGAGAATGATCACAAACACTCTCACAAATCTAAAAATCCAGCAAGATGATGCAGTATTATTTTACTATTCTGGACATGGCGGGTTTTCTCCCGAAGAAGGTCACTTTTTGATCCTGAACAACAGCGGACGGGTTCTACGATCATCCATTGTGCAATCCATAAAGAAACCATTAACACCACGCTTTTGGGCAGTCATCACTGATTGCTGTGCATCGGTCTCAGGTGAGCCTGCTCCATCCCCGGCTGGCGCCTTCCCTGCCAATACCACTCTTTTAACACATCTTTTTTTTAATACTGATGGCCGGATTGATATCACATCATGTCGTCCTGAACAGGTTTCTATTGGAATGCCACCACCAATAGGCGGAGCTTTTACATGGTCTTTCTGTCGTGCATTAGAGCAAAATGCAAACAAGCGTCTTGACTGGAATGATGTTTTCAAAATTACTCGCGAGAAAACCGCAAGATTTTCGGAAATTAAGATGCAAAATGATTTCAAACCTCACACCTATCGTGACATTCCACAGAAAACACAAACGCCATATTCTTTTCGTAGGATGTATGGTAGAGATGTCAATGATCTTCGTCTCGGAGTAGAGCACATAAACCGCCGTATTTTAAAAGTGAAAAACGGCTCACCTGCTTCACGCAGTGGCCTTACAGCAGGAATGAAAGTCATTCGTGTTAATGGGCATGCAATAACTGATGATAACCATCTTATTACTGCTGTGAACTTCTCGCAGAAAAAAGCAACAATTGACATCGAATCAAATGGTATCGAGCAAACCTTCAATGTCGAATTGGAGAATTGAACAGCATTAACTGCTGTCAGGGAGATTTTAGTGGATAGGACTTTTAGACATAAAGCCCTGTGCTCTTAAATCGGTACATTTTGTAAATCGCACCTATAATCGATTAACAGACGTGATGCTAAAAATTTCATTTTGATTCTAGGATCCTTACTATGCGTAAATTAGTTATGCTTGATGCAGCAGGCTTATCAGATGAATATGATATCGAGCTATTGGGGACGGAGCCAATTGTTGAAGTCGAAGAGTTTGAGCATGAGATCCGTCTTTCTGTTAAGTTTCCCGCATTCTTTCTAATAGATGATAGCCACGAGGTAAAAGGAAAACGCATCCCTTTTAAACAAGTTGACATTGATGGTGTCGGATATCTGGTTGAAAGTGGTAAACCACTAATGCCATCTTTTGGACGATATGTCCAATTACCAGCTGGCTGTGGTTATGAAGTACATGTAAAGAAGTCCGAGCCGCGCGAGTTCGAAGGAATCGATGTACTGCCAGCGCAGGATGAGATTACTGATGACGCCGACACTGAACATGAATTCGAATATGATGAGTCGTTTTACAAAAAAAGCAGAAGCTATCCCAGCGAATTAGTCGAGGTCACAGGGCCGTTTGAGCTCGACGCCTATCATGCAATTTTGGTCCATATACGTCCGGCGCAGTATAAACCCAAAAAGCAAAAACTACTTTTATATCCGAATATTGTAGTAACAATTCGACTTATCGAAGGCGCTGGGGATGCGGATCTCGATGTTTATGATCGCAATCTCGAATTAGAGTCATTCGGAAACATGTTCGTGAATCCACAGCGCGACATAGAGCAGCGTCTGGAAGGGCGATGGCTGGAGCGACAGCCACCACTATCTCACCTCACCGGTCCTCAATACCTAATTATCGCACATGATGACTTTCTGCAGGCGGCGCGAAAGTTGGCAGATTGGAAGTTGCGCAAAGGGCTTATCACAAAGATTGTTCCCATATCGGATATTGGTAATTCGGTTTCACAAATCAAAGAATACGTTCGAAATCAGCGGTCAAAACCGGGGTCGAAACTGCGATATCTGTTACTACTCGGCGATGTTGACCAAATTACAACTGAGACGATCAGTGGCGGCGCCTTTGGATCTAATGCGTCGGATTATTACTACACCACTAAATTTGACCCTGCCGGGAGCACCGACCTGGTGATGCCATCCATATCAGGTGGGAGAATCCCAGCTCAATCATTGGCAGAGGCGAATGCGGTGGTGGAACAAATAATACGATACGAAAAGGCCCCCCCAGCTGACCCAGAATACTACCGGCGTATGACGTTTGCTGGTTATTTCCAAGACGACCAGCCCCAAGACGGCAGGGCAGACCGGCGGTACATGAAGACCTTGGAGAGCATTCGATCACACCTTGTCAGTCTGGGGTTTGAAATAGAACGGGTATATGTCTCTAACAATCCCAACCCTCAATACTTCCGTGACGGCACCCCCGTTCCTACAGAAGTGAAGGCTGCTCTGCTAAACGGTGCAGTCGCTACCGCAAACTTAGTAGATGCAACCACAGAAGGCCAATTGATCACAGCACATCGTGATCATGGTTTGGAATCGGGGTGGCATATGCCTCATTTCCAAACTGGTGATCTTAGTGGAGTCACAGGCACAATGCCGAGCATCTTTTACAGTGTCAACTGTCTCACAGGACGTTTTGATCTTTCGGCCTCAACAAATTCTTTCGCGGAAGCCATTATGCAGTTGCCCGGCGGTGCACCTTCTCTGATCGCTGCCACTCGTGTCTCGCATTCGTTTTTGAATGATGACTTGACTAAGGCAATTTTCGACGGGATGTGGCCTGGTGTGCTTCCCACCTTTCCGAGTTCTACGGCGGCCTATGGTGTGCGGAACAACCGACTCGGTGACCTACTCAACTATGCCAAGAGCTATCTACCCATTTGCGGCAGCGGTTCTCCCCAGTACATCAAAGATCACTTTGAAATCTATCACGTCATAGGTGACCCTACATTGGAAATCTGGAAAGATGTCCCACGATTAATTCGGCTGCGCGCATTTATCCAAGATACACACATGCACATTCAGCTGCCTATCGTCCCCAAAGGCTGTCTGATCACAATCTGGCATGGTAAGAGGCTCTTAAAAAAATTCGAGCCCTCATCCACATTGGTGAGGATTTCGCTACGGGATTTGCAAGGACGAGGGCTGCCTTGGATGGAACGTGTAGTTCAAATATGCGCAGCCGCCCCAGGAAATCGATTTAGTGCTGTAAAAGTACGAATCTGATCTGTTGCCTCGGATTGTCCCTTACGAAAATTCAGATGATCTGCCTGCCACTAATTCCGAAGACCATAGGGAAAAATTAAGGAGTCATCGACTATTGGAATCCCCCCAAAAGTTGATCCAGGGTTATGAGAGTTCGGGTTGGGTAATTAAATCAGCAGCGTGACGCTGGAGTGGAGGGAGAGAAGGAGCCGGAGGCGGATTCTCTCCTGGAACGGAAGCGGCACACTGCGACGCAAATTCGGCGGGTGTCTGACCGCCTAAAGAACTGTGTGGACGACGTTGGTTGTACATACTTCGCCACTCATCGATCACGGTCATCGCTTCAGAAATCGTCGTGAACTCTTCGCACGCTAAACATTCATCTCGAAACCGACTGTGAAAGCTCTCTACGAAACCATTCTCCCACGGACTTCCAGGCTCGATGTACGACGTTCCCACATCGATTCTCTCCAGAAACTTCCGCAAGGACTTTGAAATAAACTCCGGGCCGTTGTCGCAACGTACGAATGTCGGAACACCACGAATGGCGATCAAGTCTACCAATACCGCAATCACATCTTCACTGGTCATTTTGCGGCTCGCATTTAAGGCAATGCACTCACGAGTATGCTCGTCAATGATTGACAAAATCTTGATGGCGCGACCGTTGGTCGTACGATCAAAGATGAAATCCATTGACCAGACCTAATTCATTCGTTCTGACTTTCGACGTAGAATGCCGCCACTGGAATTCCCCAAACGCTTGCGTTTCTGTTTCTTTCTGGGCACCTTCAAGCCTTCCTGTCGCCAAAGTCTGTAAACTCTTTTGAAGTTGACCTGCCAGCCTTCACCTCGAAGCAAACGAGTGATCTGGCGATAACCAAATCGTGGGAACTCTCTAACCAACTCCAGAATTCGAGAGATCAATCGAGATTCATCTTCCTTGACCGTGGGAACGTACCGCTGTGTACTCCGAGGCTGATCAAGAACTTCACAAGCCCGACGTTCTGAGATCGAACACGTTTCTTGAACATGCTCGATGGGAGCTAAAAGGGGTCTGGACTTTTTTCCCTTATCCGACGAGCGGCAGGTGTTGAAAGTTCATCTGAGTTGGTGCTGGTGATATCTGGTAGGATTCATCTGCCAGCGGTTTGTTTCCGCACTCTGGTTGCAAACAGCGGTTGGTGCCGAGCTGCTCACTTTTTTGCAGGCCGCTCTGGTTCCATTTACTCAGTGATTTGAACTTGAATGTCGCCAGGCGGGCGGACACATGGGTCCCGCCCCTACTTTTTGGAGGATGAATTTGTGATCTGGTTTTGTGATTCGATGTGTTGGTTTCCTGCTCGCTGTGGTCGGCTTGGATTTGTCTCCGAATCTGACCGGGTTTTGAAAGTTCGATCTGTCTCTGTTTTATTTCTGATGCCCGCGCTGTTGATGAAAATTTTCTGCAGGGGCGTGAGGTGGTCAAGAGGAAAGGAGATTTTGATGTGGTGTGAACGGTGGCTGGCAGTGTGTCTCAAGAGGCGGAGAGTGGACCGGACGGTGTCGGATATGCGCCGATGTGTGTCGACCCGCATAACTTTTGGAGGATTCGATTTGAAAAATCGGTCTAATACAAGCGGTTTTTTGCAGGTGCGGTTAAAACCGGTTTCACAGATTCACCTGAACCAGCAGTGCTCACGCGCGCGACGCATAACTGCAGATAAACTATGCAACGCCGGGTTGCCGTCAAGTCAGATTTTTTCAGCAGGAGGTGCTGGATCTTCAGGAATGAACATCGAACAGGGAGACTGTGTTCTGACTGCGGAATTAGAACTGATTCAGCAGGTGTGCTCGCGAAAATACCCCCGGCTGGGCTCGAACCAGCAACCTCTGGCTTCGGAAGCCAGCACTCTATCCAATTGAGCTACGGGGGCGCAGATCGGGGTCAGAATCACATGAACAGGTTCATTTTCAGCCCGTTTCAGGCTTATTTCTGCATTCCCAGATAAGTCTATGAACTGATTTACCGTCAACAACACAATCTCACAAGGACCAGCAGCATAATTTTAGTGCCGAGTTCCAAGAGAGTCCGGCTACAGGCTTGTATTATTAACAGATCTTCATAATAAATATGCAAATTCTTAACATTTATCAATCCAAATGAACACCATCTTATGCGGCCCTGTTCGAAATCATCTGGGGCTGAGAAATAACACGGCAGGGTCTAAAAAATACCATGTTTGAAATGACGACCACCCTCATTGGAGGTCTGGGGATCTTCCTCCTGGGAATGAAATATATGTCTCAGGGGTTGCAGTCGATTGCTGGTGCCAGCCTGAGAAGTCTCATTGGAGCGGTGACGAACAATCGCATCCTGGCAATCATTGTTGGCTTTCTGGTGACCGTGCTGGTGCAGTCCAGTTCTGTGACAACAGTGATGACCGTCGGGTTCGTGAACGGCGGCTTGATGTCGCTGACGCAGGCCATCGGCGTGATCATGGGTGCGAACGTCGGCACGACCGTGACCGGTTGGATTCTGGTTCTGAAAATCGGCAAATATGGTCTGCCGATTCTGGGCGTTTCTGCCTTCGTCTACCTGTTTTCCAAAAACGAAAAGTTGCGGTATACGGCTCTGGCGGTCATGGGAGTCGGCATGGTCTTTTTCGGTTTACAGCTGATGAAAGAAGCCTGTAAATTCCTGAAAGATTTGCCGGAGTTCCAGGAATGGTTTCTTCACTTTCAGGCGAACAGCTATCTCGGCCTGTATCAGTGTATGCTCGTGGGATGTATTTTAACGATACTCGTTCAATCTTCGTCAGCGACTTTGGGGATTACGATTTCACTGGCGGTAACCGGGCTGATTCCTTTCGAGACAGCAGCGGCACTGGTACTGGGGGAAAATATCGGGACCACCGTTACCGCGTTGCTTGCCTCGCTGGGCGCGACCACCAACGCCCGCCGCGCAGCTTATTTCCACGTGCTGTTTAACATTTCCGGGGTCATCTGGATCTCAACGATTTTCTTCTGGTATGTCAAATTTATTCCCTGGTTGATCGATGTCGATGTGACCAAAGCAGTCATGGTCAACGGGGAGGCCACTTATCCCAGTTGTGTATTCGCGATTGCAGCCACACACTCCGTGTTCAATATCGTCAACACCATTGTCTTTCTGCCTTTCGCCGGGAAGATCGCGACATTACTGACTCGGATCGTGAAAGACAAACCGCAGGAAATCGCACACCTGAGAAGCCTGGATATCCGTATTCTCGAAACGCCGGTGCTGGCGATTGATCAATCGCGGGGTGAAGTCATCAGGATGGGCGTGATTTGCGATGAAATGGTTCAGATACTGAATCGGATTCTCTCTCAGGAAACACCAGCCACTGAAGATGTGGATAAGCTCTTTGAATATGAAGAAGAGCTGGATCGCATGCAGGACGAGATCACTACTTATATCACGCACCTACTGGCGATGGATCTGCCTCAGGAAGTGATTTCCAAAGGACGCTGTCAGCTGAGAATGGCAGACGAGTATGAATCGATCAGCGACTACCTGCAGCGGATTGCCAAATTCCGACTGAAGCTGAAAAAGCAGGGTAGGGTTTTTGATGAAGCTCATAATAATTCGCTGCTGGATCTGCTCAAGATGGTAGAACAACAGTTAAACCATGTGACCACGGCTTACCAGGAGGAAAACACAGACATCGTTTCGGCGACCGTCCATTCGGGAGAAGAAATCAAAAAGAAAGTCAAAACGTTACAGCGCGAACATCTGGATTACCTGTCAAAAGAGAAAGTCGACCCGTATATCAATGTTTCCTATACGTCAACGTTGAACGCACTCCGACGTGTCAGGGATCATGTCATCAACCTGGCAGAAGCACTGGCGGGCGAGAAGTAAGCGAAAAAAAACGGCTCAGTCGAGCACGCAGGCGAACTCTTTCATATTGGCATGAACCACTGGTTGTGGACAGGACCAGACGAGGAAAAACATCGCCTCGCGAATGGCACGTTCTGCGGGATGACCTTTGACAAAGCCAGCGCCTTTCACGGCCGCCAGCAAAGCCTGTGAGGCACGCAGGACTAGCGAGTTTGAACGTTCGCGAATCTTTTCGGAAATGGAACCGTTCAAAGTTCCCGCGGTGAGAGTTTCAAACATCTCATCAAAGATTCTTTGATAATCGGCCTGCAGCGGGTTGAAGATTTCCTGCAGATCAGGTCGTTTCGTGGCTTCTTCTTCCAGTTTCATAATGGCGCGACGGGCCACTCCGAGCGCGAGCGCGGAGGTGGTTAATGAGCCGGCGCCGCCCTGACCATCGGGGCGTTTCATTACTTTTTCGACGGGGCCAGCGATCAGACATTCCGCGGGAATGGTCACCTGATTCAGTTTGACGGCTCCCGTCTGCGAGCCTGTCATCGAGAGCATTTCAATCGGAGGCTGCGGTTCAACGCCAGCGAGATCGGTACTGACGAGCCCCAGGATTTGCATCGCATCTTCACAGACGCCACCGGTCACAATGTAATCTGCTTTCACGGCGCCTGTCACCCAGGGAACAAAGCCATCCAGAATCCAGCCGTTTGAAGTCTTCTCTGCAGTCACCGTCGGCTTACTGAGATGCTGACGTGAGGTGGTTAAATGTGAGATCCCCACCGTGGCAAATTTTTCCCCCGAAACCAACTCATGGAAGACTCGCGTTTTTAATTCCTGATCTTCAGACCAGTTGATTCGCTGACAGGCTGCATTGAACTGAGTCAGTACAAACGTCGTAGTTAAACAGGCTTCGGCCAGCCTGATATAGCCGTAAGTCATCTCGACTGAATTCAAGTCGGCTCCGCCAAATTCCAACGGCACATTCCAGCCCAGGACTCCTGCCTGCTTGATGGCTTCCCACGATTCCGCGGGCCAGAGATGCTCTGTATCGCCGCCTTCAGCCAGTTGGGAAATGTTCGCTATTAAAGTCTCGAACTCGTCTGTGAAGCGTGCTGGTTTATTGAACTGCGAAGAAAAATCGGACATCAGGTTTCTCATTTGAAAAGCGAAAATTGGTTTCCTCTGATAATCAGTTTATAAAAAAAGCCTCATACCCGAAAGTATGAGGCTTGTCTCGGACAGAGAAGCACTGTGAACTGCTCCTCACTCGTTACTTATTTACACTTGGAACAGCCTGTCTCACAGGCAGAGCAGACGGGGACCTGTACCAGGACTTTTCTGGCAACCTGCCGACAAACCTGGACAGGGACCTCTTTCTCAACGGTGTAAGGAACACAAACCGTATAATTCTGCTTGACAACCTTGGGAACCCGCTTACAAACGGTAATCTTGCGAGTACACGTTTTTTGCTCAGGAACACAAACCGTGTAGGTGACTTCGCGAGTTCTTTCTTCTTTCACATAAGAGCAGACTTTGACATCACAGGTTCGAGTTTCCTGCTTACAAAGTTTAACCCGATAGGTATACTCTTGCGGCACACATTTGACTTCGCAAACTTTGACTGTGCGAGTCCGTTTTTCCGGTTTGCAGAGCTGAACTTCGTATGTGTATTTTTCAGGTACACAAACGGTCTCGCAGACTTTTAGTGTGCGAGTTCGTTTTTCCGGCTTACACAGTTGCACTTCATACGTATAAGGCACCTGCTCGCACTGCTGCTGATATGAAGTATATTCCACTTTCTTCTGGACAATTTTCGGAACCCAGACCCGCTGCGTACAAACAGGAACACACGCCGTCTGACAGCAGTCGCCGCAGTTTCCACAATTATCACAGGCCGGGGCAGGGCACGCCGCTTTGATCGGACGATCTTCCCAGTGTCCTTGATCTTCACAAACCGTATGATAGCGTTTAACAGGAACACATTTCATCACAGTCCGAGTGCCCTGACGCTTTTCCGTGTAAGGAACATTCACACAATATTCCTGAACAACATCTTTCATAACCACTTTCTGGACCTGACGCGTTCCGGTTCGCTTCTCCGTGTAGGGGACGTTGACCGTGTATTCCTGCGTGACGTCTTTCCAGAATGTTTTCTTAACCTGCCGAACTCCGGTGCGTGCTTCATAGTAAGGCACATTGACAGTATAAGTCTTCTGCGATGTTTTCCAGACGGGCTTACAGGCAATATATTTTTCCATACGTGTGCGTGTTTCAGGACGCATTACCGTGAAGGTCTGAGTGACTTCCCGCGTTTCCGGAACGCGTTCATAAATTGTGATATCCCGCTGTCGAGTCTCAGTTCGGTAGGCAGTACATTTGACCTTACGAACTTCTGTTACCATTTCCGGGACCATCACAGTCCGCTCGACTGTCTGGCAAGCGGGCTTGCAGGCCATCGTCGCACACGGATTACAACCGCTCAAACAAGGTGCTGCACTCACACAACACTGCTGAGACTTGCATTTCCCAGCTTCGACTGTGGAGCCTGCCATTACGATGGCCGTCACAGCACACAGTACTCTAATCATTTGTTTCACTTTCTTCCCCCTCATCGCTGTTTTGAACTTCCTGATACGAATAAATTGAAATTTTCCGTTTTCAAATTCCCTTTAGTTTGGGAAAGTGTTGTACGAGCCTATAGGATACCATGTTAATATAGGAATTCTACGAAATATACTACTTATATCGAAAAACTAACAAATCAACGAATTTTGATCGTTAGTTAACTTGGGATCTTGTCCAATGCCAACGCCGTTCAAAACAAATCCACTGCTGTTTTTACTCATTTGCGAAATGGTCTTTTGTCCAGTTTCTACTTTTGGTGCCGATGCCCCCAAGATACAGCCCCGTATAAAAATCGTGACAGCAAAGGATGCAGAAATCAAAACGAGTGGTGGCACACTTCGGAAAGTCAATCCGGGTGAAGTCGTTCTGATTACACAAACCAATAAGGAGTGGCTCTGGATTCCTTTACTGGGTGGCTGGATCAAACAAACCGATGTCCGATCCCCCGAAGAACTGATCCAGTTTTTAAATGAGGCTTTGAAAACAGAACCGACGGCCGAACGCTATCACCTGAGAGGCATCGCCTGGCAGGCACTTAAAAACTATGACCAGGCACTCTCTGATTTTGATGCAGCGCTCCAACTAAAGACAGATAACCCACATATTTATGTGAATCGGGGAAACATCCGTCGTTTAAAAGGGGAGTATGCGAAAGCACTGACAGACTTGAACCAGGCAATTCAGCTCAATTCCTCAAGCGCCAACGCCTTTCATATTCGGGGCTTGATTTACTTTGAAAATGAACAGCCTCAAAAAGCGATCGCCGATTATAACGAAGCAATTCGACTGCAGCCCCAAATGGTCTCGGCTCTTAACGCGCGGGGTATTGTGTATCGCGACCTGAATCAATCTGATCTGGCTCTGGAGGATTTTAATCAGGCAATCAAAGCAAATAAATTCGTATCCGAAGTATTCAGCAACCGGGCTTCACTGTGGGAGCAGAAGCGAGAGTTCGAATCTGCCATCAAGGACTATCAGAGAGCCCTGGAGCTCAATCCTGTCTCAGCGACGGCACATAATGACTTAGCCTGGCTTTACACAACGTGTCCTGATACGAAGTATCGTGACTCGAAAGCAGCAGTACTCCATGCGGAACGGGCTTGCGACCTCACTCGGTCGGCTGACTGGAATATGCTCGATACTCTGGCAACGGCCTATCATGAAAACCAGCAAACGGATTTAGCAGTGAAAACCCTCGCGCAGGCAATTCAAAAAGCACCCACAGATCAAAAAAATGAATTGAAAAAGAAACTTGAGAATTTCAGGAAACTGTAAGATTCAACTCAAGTAACCTCTCTCAGGATGAGTTCAGGACACCACTTACGCAGAATTTGCTCTCATCACGGTCTCGCAGGCTCTCCTTAACATTATTTCATGAGCCATTTTCTTTTCCACATTTAAATTGCTGAAATATCCAGCCGCACAATCGATACACTTTACCCATTCTGACGCCCTGTCAACTAGGTAAACTATTCCAGAGAGAACGTTCGTGATTAAGCCAGAAATGAGTTCATTCCGATATGCAGTTCTACGGAGCATTGATGGATCGTCTCCGGTCGGTAGATGGAACTAGGACACGCGAGTAATCGCACCGCCCACCTCGATGAACTGAGCCACCGAATGATTAAGTGCTTTTATAAACTCACACTGTGCACCATGATACTTGTCACAGGATCAGGTGCATTCTGCGAGAACAGTATAGCGTCCGATGTACGCAAAACACCCCTGGTTCGCGCTATTGAACGTGCTAAGACTTCTGTGGTGAATATCCACAGTGAGAAAACGGCACGTACTGAAGATTCACTCTTCGGCTCCGGAAAAAGTCGAAAAGTCAATGGTATGGGCACGGGGATCATTGTTGATCCCAGAGGGTATATTGTCACCAATCATCACGTCATTGATGGAGTCGATTCGCTCCGCGTGACCATGATGGATGGCAGCACATACAACGCGCGGATTATCTCTTCCAACCAGAGCGAAGATCTGGCGATCATCAAAATCAATCCGACGAAGAAGCTCACTGTGATGCCGCCGGGAACCTCATCAGATTTAATGCTGGGAGAAACCGTAATCGCGGTCGGAAACGCATTTGGATACGAGCATAGCGTGACTTCAGGAATTATCAGTTCGCTGTCTCGTGATGTTGAAGTCAACGAAAAGCAATCATACAAAAATCTGATCCAGACCGATGCCAGCATCAATCCCGGTAACAGTGGCGGCCCGTTATTAAATCTGGACGGGGAAGTCGTTGGCATCAACGTGGCGATCCGAGCCGGTGCCCAACGAATCGGTTTTGCGATTCCCATTGATGACGCACGGAAAATCATCGCCGACCTGATCAGCACCGAGTTAATCGATCACACATACCACGGTATTCTGGCCAATGACATCAAACAGGGTGACAAGCAGATGCTGGTGCTCGGTAACCCCGAGAAAAACAGCCCTGCAGAAAAATCCGGACTCAAAAAAGACGACATCGTCATGAAAGCCGGTTCTGTGAATGTCGTAGACCGTGCCGACCTGGAACGTGCCTTCATGGGACACAAGCCAGGAGACACGATTGATCTTCTGATTCGCCGCGATGAGAAAACTCAGTCAGTTCAAATCACACTGGCCGACTCCACTACCGTTGCCCGCACAACACCTGTGAGTGCTCCGATTGTTCGAGCACAGAACAACGAAATCTCGAACGATCCAACGCTTGAGAAGACCTGGGAAGTACTCGGAATTCGAATTACAAAAATTACTGAGTCACAAAAGCACATGCTCAACCCACGCTATGAGGGTGGCATGCTGATTGAAGAAGTTCGACCACAAAGTCCAGCCGCCATGAACGGAATGCGAAGAGGCGATATCCTGGTGGGACTTCATATCTGGGAAACGGTAAATCTCAGTAACATTTCCTATGTGCTGAGCAACTCAAAGCTTCCCAGTTTCAACCCGCTCAAGTTTTACATTCTCCGTAAAAATGAGACTCTTTACGGACACTTGCCGTTGAACCTGACCGGTACACCTTAGATCCATCATTCAGTTTATCAAACTGATCCATCAGCCCGACACAGATCATTTTGGTATGTGTCGGGTTCTTTTAATGTATACGAAAGACTATGATATCCGGCGTCCTCTGAGACTCGCCAAAAACAAGAGTTGCCTGCTATGATATCCATCCATTATCTTATACTCCGATTCTCACATTAATCCCTGTTTTCCGTCGATACAGAGACTAACAGCATGGCATCCTCATTTCATGAATTTGACCTCATTCAATGGATTCGTGAGCAATGCCCTAGCGCAAAAGCGAATCTCATCGGCATTGGCGATGATACTGCTATTCTGCAACCACCCCTGAACAGTGAACTGTTATTTGCAACAGACATGCTGATGGAAGGCACCCATTTCACCTTCCCACCAGCGACGCCTGAACGTGCTGGCCGTAAAGCATTGGCAGTGAATATAAGCGACCTCGCCGCGATGGCCGGACAACCTCACTCAGCGCTCATCAGCCTTGCGCTACCCAAGTCCAGAGGCCCTGAATTTGCCAAAGCCATAATGCAAGGCATCATCGATCTCGCAAAAGAATTTTCAATCCAGCTGATCGGCGGCGACACAAACAGCTGGGACGGCCCACTGGTGATTAACGTTGCCATTATCGGAATCGCCCCGGCATCCAAGTCTATTAAACGTTCCGGTGCCATACCAGGCGACTGGATCTTCGTGACGGGCGAACTAGGCGGCAGCCTGACTGGCCATCATCTGAATTTTACTCCTCTCGTCTCTGAAGCCTTAATCCTGAATCAAGCGGTCGCTATCCATTCCATGGTTGATCTCAGCGATGGTCTTGCTTCTGACCTGCAACATATTCTTCGCGAATCCAACGTTGGCGCGCTTCTGGATGCGACTTCAATCCCGATCAGCAGCAGAGTCTCAGAGAACGAATCAAAACAAACGCGCCTGCAGCATGCTCTCTCTGATGGCGAAGATTTCGAACTGCTGTTTACCGTGTCTCCCGAAGATGGAAAACAGCTGCTCAGCCAAAATCCGCTCCCAACCAAAATCACACAGATCGGCGAAATCACCAGCAGACAGACCGCCTTTATTCAGCACCCCGATGGTTCGCAGACTTCACTGGAAGACTCAGGGTGGAAACACGAGCTCTAAAAAGAGCAGGGGAGAACCGGCTTAATATTCCCGACGCTGCCGTGAGGAAGGGATATTCATCGCCTTGCGATACTTTGTGACAGTTCTCCGTGCCAGATTGTATCCTTCTTTGGATAGTGCTTCGACAAGAGAATCATCGCTGAGAGGCTTATTCTTGTCTTCCGCATCGATGATCTCTTTGAGCTTCAATCGAATGATGCCCCAGGCCACGTCTTCCCCTTCAGAGGTTTTGGTCCCCCCCCCAAAGAAGCGTTTCAACGGATACAAACCACGCGGCGTCTGAATCCATTTATCATCGACAGCGCGAGACACTGTCGTCACATGTACGCCCACGACGTCAGCAATCTGCTGCATCTTCAAAGGCACAATATGCTCAGGACCGTTGTTCAGAAAATCAGTCTGAAAATCGACAATTGCCTGTGCCACCCGCTTTAAGGTACTGTGACGCTGTTCGATCGCTTCAATCAACCATTTCGCAGCATCAATTTTTTTCTTGATGTATTCCTTGGTCTGGTCGTCGGTTTTGTTTCGTAACAACTGGGCATACCGCCGGCTGATCCGCAAGGGGGGCGTGTATTCATTTTCCAGCTCAACCACATACTTTCCGTTTTCATCAAGTTTGACAAAAACATCAGGCGTCACTTTTAAAACCGGTTCCGACTCGAATCCACGTCCCGGAAACGGATCCAGATAACGTAAATAGGACATGGCGTTCTTGATCATATCGATCGAATAACCGGTTTTTCGTTGAATCACCGGCAGTCGATTCTGCCCCAGGTCTTCCAGGTGCGACGTAATCAACGTCACCAGCACGTCACGAAAGGGGGCATCGGGCTTCAACTGAAGCAGGAGGCATTCCTTCAAATCACGGGCCCCCACACCGGGGGGATCGCATTTTTGAATCAGTTGTAGAGCGGCTTCTGCCTGCTCTTGCGTAATGTGTTTGCCGTAAACCTGCACGATCTCAGGCAGGGAACTTTGCAACCGGCCATTATGATCCAGGTTCTGAATCAGATACTCGCCAAACTCTTTGATTTCGGCTGGGCAATTAAAGTAATGGAACTGTTCCAGCAAATATTCATTCAGGGTCTGCTGACGTTCCGAGATATTGGCAATCGCATCGTTACTGCGTTCCATATCGTCACTGACTCGATTAGACGATGGCTTTGTAGCAGAAGTGACATTGTCTTCCGGCCACTGCTCTGCCATCTCCAGCAAACGCTCGAAATCAGACTCGTTATTCTGCTCACTGCCAGCCACCATCTCTTTTTCATCAAGGTCAGAGCTGTTGGATTCTGCATTTGCCTGATCCCGCATTAACTCTGATTCGGTATCGGGCGTATTCTCATTATCGCTGATACGCTCCAGGCAGACGTTCTCTGCCAGCTCCTGGTCGATTCGTTCTTCCAGCGCCTGTAAGGGGAGCTGCAGAATCTCCATCGACTGGATCATTCGCGGAGCCAGCTTCATCTGCTGGCCCAGTTTCATTTGTTGTGAAATATTCAGATGCATGTATTATCCGAATCCATACTCATCTTGGTCATGTATAAAAGTGAAAACAAATGAAAATTGAGGTGTCTTAAAAACGCTGCCGTCCCTGTAGCGCATCGGACAGCATCTCTTTATTAGCAAACTCTAGCACACTTCCAGAGGCGATTCCCCGGGCTAGTCTGGTTATTTCGACATTTTCGTTTTCCAGCAGATTGGAAATATAGAGGGCAGTTCCATCCCCTTCGAGCGTCGGATTCGTAGCCATAATAATTTCGGTGACTCCCTCCTGTCTGACTCGACGCACCAGCGCGTCAATCGTAAGATTTTCAGGGCCAACCCCTTCCAGCGGAGAAATGCGACCTTGTAAAACGTGATACACGCCTTGAAAGGAACTTGTGGCTTCCAGTGAAACCACGTCGCGGGGCTGCTCTACCACACACACCAGCTTTTTATCGCGCCGGGGGTCAGAGCAAATACTACAGACTTCATTTTCCGTAAGATTGTAACAAACCGAACAGGGACGCACTGACTGCTTGACCGCCAGGATCGCATCGGCCAGGAGGCGTGCCTTAGGCTCCGGGATCGACAGAATATAATGCGCAAGCCGCTCAGCCGATTTACGACCGATACCGGGAAGCGTGGCAAACTGATCAATCAGCTGCCCCACACTGGAACCATAAGGATGAGACTGACTCTCTCTTCCACGTGACGACATAACAGTGACTCTTTAAAAACGGAAGAATGCCAGCCCTTTAGCAGCAGTCAGGTCTGGAATCTTGATACAGGGAAGTGATCCATTAAGCATTCGGATTGAATTTTGACAATGCATCTTCCAGTCCCGGAATATTCATTCCTCCCGTGATTTGCGCCATTTCTTCAGCAGCACCTTCACGGGCTTTATCCAAAGCCTGATTTGTCGCAGCGATTAGAAGATCCTCAATCATCTCCTTGTCTCCACTATCGAAAAGAGTTTGATCGATCTTGCAGTTCAAGATTTTTTGCTGGCCATTCGCTTCCACGTTGACCATCCCGCCACCGGCAGAACCTTCAAAACGAAGCTGCCCCAGTTTTTCCTGCATCTCCTGCATTTTGCCCTGCATTTCTGAAAACTGCTTCATCATGCCGGCGATATTTCCCAGTCCTTTGAACATGTCACGAATCCTCTTTTTTCTCTTCTGTTTGCATTTTCAAAACCTCGACTCGCACGCTTTGCGCATTAAACACAGAAAGTGCTTCCTGCAGAAACTCGTCTGAGTCGGGCGCTAAATCCCGTTGCTCAGCTCGTTTTTGTGCCATCGAGGGCTTGCTCGGTTTCTCTTCTGAATTGTCGGATGAAGCCGCGGGTTCCTTCACGGTGAGACGAATTTTAATTCGCTCCCCCGTCACCTTCTCCAGCGAGCGTTCCAGTTGGGATAACATTTCGGGACGTTCGCAGTACTGTTTCGCAAAATTATAGCTCTTGGAGAATTGTAAATCCAGCTGTTTCGGCCCAGAAATTGCTATTGACTCAACACCCTTCAAAGAGCTTTTTAGCGAATCTTCTGTATTTTCAACAAGTTGCGACAACAATAAACTTTCCATCCCGGCACGAAATGGAACGAGTTCTTGGGAAGGAGCAGGGCTTTCAATTGAATTTGACGCTACAACCGACTGATTTTCATTTTTTTTTTCAATTTTTTTTTGATCAGGAGTCCCGGAATCAGTGATGGGACTCGACTCAACAGCGGGGGTGAGAGCAGGGGACGCTGAAATCGCCGCCGGTTTTGCTTGAGGGGCCTGTTGCTGAGGAGGAGACGAGGCAGGAGCGACAGCAGGTAGTTTTCCGGCTGAGGAAATAAAGGCACACAACTGATCCAGATCTTCCAATAGAGAAATCCGAATTAACGCCAGTTCCACCAGTGCACGACCATGACTGGCGCGAAACATCTTATTGCGGGCTTCATTCAGAATCTGGAACGCGGCCAGGCAGGTTTGAATTCCCCACGCCTGAGCCTGCCTCTGTAAACTATCACGGTTGATTTCGGAAATGGCCAGCAGGGTGACTTCATTCGCGCCCGTGGCGACCACTGATAAATCGCGTAAATAATTCAGTAACTGATCGACGAATTCGTTGAGCTGCACTCCCGAATTCAACGCCGCATCAAACAACGACAACGCGACATC
Source organism: Gimesia fumaroli (assembly GCF_007754425.1). Taxonomy (NCBI): domain Bacteria; kingdom Pseudomonadati; phylum Planctomycetota; class Planctomycetia; order Planctomycetales; family Planctomycetaceae; genus Gimesia; species Gimesia fumaroli. The sequence goes on along the minus strand of NZ_CP037452.1, from coordinate 3,523,954 downwards.
GCGTTTGCGATCGATCAAGGCATCAATTAGCTCAATCAACCGCTCATCACTGGCAGTTCCCAGAATCCGATGCACACTTTCTGCCGTCAGATGCGACTCACCAAACGAGAGCAGTTGATCAAAAATCGACTGGCTGTCCCGCATTGAACCGCCGGCGCGGCGGGCGACAAGCTGGATGGCATCGTCTGCTACACTGACTTGCTCGGCTTCGGCAATCTGCTTGAGACGATCACAGATACTGTTCTCTTCAATATAGCCAAAATCAAAGCGCTGGCAGCGGGATAAAATCGTATCCGGCAACTTATTCGGCTCAGTCGTGCAGAAGATAAACTTCACATTGGGAGGCGGCTCTTCCAGCGTCTTCAACAAGGCATTGAACGCCTCCTTGGTCAACATATGCACTTCGTCGATAATATAAATTTTATACTTCGACCGCATTGACCTCACATTCACATTCGCCCTCAGCGAACGAATATCATCAATCCCGCGGTTCGACGCACCATCGATTTCCAGCACATCGACATCACTACCTACGGAGATATTCTGGCAGACTTCACACTCGCCACAGGGAATTCCATCCTGGGAATTCGGACAGTTTAAGGCTTTCGCCAGAATGCGGGCCATCGACGTTTTGCCTACGCCTCGCGCCCCGGTAAATAAATAGGCATGCGCCACGCGATCTGCGCGAATCGCGTTTTGCAGCGCTTTAGCAACCATTTCCTGTCCCACGACTTCCGAGAAGTTTTGTGGCCGGAAGCGGCGGGCCAACACCGTGTATTGTATCGCTTTTTCAGACATGCTTGTTTTCAGACATCGAACTCAGAATGATGCAAACTATTCTCAAACGACAATCAACCGATTGCACAACCAATAACAATAAGTGACTGAGGTCCGTTTATCCAGTGAGAGAGAGGTTCCGATTTGCATCGAGATGCTCGAACGAGCCGATATAAATAAAAAGGGGCGAAATGCTGCCTCCTCGTACACCTGAGATAAACCATTGTGGGCTGCTTCGGTTAAGATCTGACCCGGTCAACGACTACCCCACCATACTCAGAGACAGCATTTCGCCCCCTGATAAAGTGCGAATCAACGCGTGAACAATGCATTATGGAGCTAATTTTCCGAGCGTCAACCCACTGCCATTTGATTTCCGGCTGTGAATCGCCGAAAATCACAAAATACTGCAATAATCCTAACCCACGCATCAGAAATCGATTATGAATCTATTCCAGACGCCCCCCCAGACCATAGCCCACGTTCAGCAGGCCATTAAAACTCGCGAACTCTCCTGTCGCGAACTCCTGGAAAACTGCTTCCATAACATCGATGAAAAAGAGTCTACTCTACAAGCCTGGGCTCACCTCGACCGTGAAGCCGCTTTCCAGCAGGCAGAGGCCCTCGACCAGGAATTACAACAGGGACGCTGGAGAGGCCCGTTACACGGCATCCCGGTTGGCATCAAAGATATCATCGATGTCAAAGGCATGCCGACCCGAGGTGGCTTGGACACTCGTGGGAAAACACCAGCATCCCGGGACGCGACCATCGTCGAAAATCTGCGTCTGGAAGGGGCCATCTTCCTTGGAAAAACCGAGACCACGCAATTAGCCTGTTTCGATCCTCCCCCCACACTGAATCCCTGGAACCAGAAACACACGCCCGGCGGCTCTTCCAGTGGGTCTGCGGCTGCTGTCGCAGCCGGCATGTGCCTGGCTGCTGTTGGAACGCAAACGGGAGGCTCAATTATCCGTCCTGCCTCGTTCTGTGGCGTCGCTGGCCTGAAACCAACCTTCGGTATGGTCGATCGCCGGGGACTGATCCTGCTTTCCCAACATCTGGATCATATCGGTCCGCTGGCGCAAACCATCGCTGATCTGGTCATCATGCTCGACGGCATGACTGATCAGGCCACCTATCTGCCGCTGTTGATTGAACCGGTCACCGACGCGCCCCGCATTGGCTGGTTGACCGATTTCTTTGAGAGCAGGGCCGATGCCGCGATGGAACAGACATTGAAAGCCGTCCGCACGAAACTGGAAACCGCCGGTGCTCCCATTAGAGACTGCCCATTGCCGACGGAATTTGAATCCATCCTCGACTACCACCTGAATCTGATGCAATATGAAATGGTACAAAATATGGGAGAAGACTACGATCAAAACAAGGAATTCTACGGTCCCGCCATCAGTCAGGTTCTTGACGCAGGCAGGGAAGTTTCCCAGGAACGTTTTGAGGCCTGCCTGGACTACCAAAGTCTGATCTCACAAGTCACACGGCGGTGCTTCGCCCGCGCGGAAATCCTGATTTCCCCCGCGACTCTGGGACCGGCCCCCGATCTCATCACAACCGGCAACCCCAGCATGAACGCCCCCTGGAGCATGACCGGCTTCCCAACGATTTCCATCCCGGTCACAGTCACAGAAACCGGCTTGCCGCTGGCGATTCAAATCACAGGCCACCCCGACAAATTCGACGATCTTTTGCTCGCCGCCCAATGGTGCGAAGACGTCTTACGGCCGGGTTATCTGGAACAGATTTCGTAATCGCATCTACGGTAATACAAACAACTAAAACCCCCGCATAAGACACTCAATAGTTCAAGGAAAGACTTCAGAATGAGTCGATCAACAGCTGCATATTCAGTCGATCTGGAAACAATCAGGAATCTTGATGTCAAAGAAGCGAAAGGATATGCACAACTTTATATCGAAGATCTTAAACTGGAAAGTGGCTTAAATCCCGATGACGAAATCCCCAGTGAAGAAGTTGAGTATTATCGAGATGACGAAGAAATCATAAAAAAAATATTCAATCTCGGCGACGGCCCTGAAGAATCTAATTGCTGCCTGATAAATCCATTTCGGTGGCTATGTAAGCTTTTTGGAACACAACTAGATGGTTTAGGAGATTCGCTAACAAGTCCGCTCACAATTGACGCACTCTGGCTCAAGTCTAGCCTCTTAGACGACTATTATAATCCTCCATTTGGTTTTCCTCCCCATGATGAAAACATAGGACACTTAACATTAGAAGAAATCAAGAAAGAACGAGAACTCATAGACGGTTGCGTTGAAGAAACTTACGAAGAGTCATGTCCTGTACCTGTAGGACGGCTCCCTCCCGAAATGCTTGAGAGAGATATAAAAGAATGGAACGAAATCGTCTTACCTGCAAGAAAGGACTATCTGGAGTGGCTTGATTTTTGTATCCGCGAAAAAACGGACCTCATCATTATCGAAACATAAAATAACAAACATCATCAGTCCTCTTCGGGATTTTTGCACTTCCTGTTACCCAAGTCCTGTTTTATTGAAGGCAACAAAAAAGCCATCACCAGCTTTCACCGGTCATGGCTTGGAAACTTAATTCAGCAGACTCACTTATTTCGTGACCACAATCCCGTTCTTTCCGGGCTCCGGATCAATTTCCGGTTCTGCATTTTGCTCAGGAATCCGATCGTTGACATCGTAGGCCATGCCGACAGCCCGTAACAGTCTGATCGACCACCAGGTAATATCAAATTCCCATTTACGGTGACCAGCGGGAGCAACCGAAGGATGCGCGTGATGATTGTTGTGCCAGCCTTCGCCGTAAGCGACGATCGCCACCCACCACAGATTCTTGGATTGGTCGGTCGTTTCATAGTTACGATAACCCCACAAATGAGTTGCGGAATTCACGAACCAGGTTGAGTTATAAACGAAGGCCATCCGGGCACACAGGCCCCAGAGCAGCATTGACCAGCCCATGTAATTACCGCCCATGGCATAACCAATTCCGTACATGGCAAAGCCGGAACCAATCAACCATAGAGGATAGGTCTTTTCGAAGAACTGAATCATCGGGCGGTCTTTGAAGTCGGGGATATAGTGCTCTGCAAATTTTTCGTTGATGTCTTTGCTGCGATAAACGAACAACCACAGCAGGTGCGACCACCAGGTTCCCTCAAAAGGGGAGTGGGGGTCTCCATGCTTGTCTGATTTCTGATGGTGCAGACGATGTGTCGCAGCCCAGGTCAAGGGCGAACCTTCTCCGGACAGTACACCACACAGCAAGACAAAGAATTCCGCAGGGGCTCGTAATTTAAATGATTTGTGTGACAGGTAGCGGTGATATCCCAGACAGATGCCAATACTGGCGGTTGCCCAGTGCAAGACCAGACAGGTCACGATGGCCTGCCAGGAAATGAAGAATAAGGCAGCCACGGCGCCGATGTGAATTCCGGCCATCCATAGCAAAACCACCCAGTCCACATTCCCCCAACGCAAATTCTCTTTATGGAACTGAGCCAGGATCTGCTCACGCTCTTCGCGTTTTTTTGACTTCACTGTCTGGGTTGACGAAGCTGTTTTTTTCTCAGCTGGTTGATCAAGAATGACACTCGACATGATGCCCTCATTGTAATAGTTAGTTGTCTGAATTAAGTCACTCGTAGAAATCAGTGTTTCACTGACTCCCACACTTCAGCGGAATTCTATCAATGAGGTCGGAATCGGGTGTCTGGGAAGCGTCATATAATTGTCAAAGTTGTGTCAAAGTCACAAATAATCAAAGAATTAAGGTCTTTCTGGCAAAAAACACGATAGAAACCACCACACTTGTTCACAAACTCCTACTCAGAAGCCTCTTCCGGCATAAAGCGATAGCCGGCACCACGAACAGAAACGATGTGTACAGGCTCAGCAGGATTACTCTCGACCAGCTTACGTAACCGCAGCACAAAATTGTCGATCGTACGCGTGGTCACGAAAGCGGATTGTTCGCCCCAGACATCTTCCAGAATCTGGCTGCGTGTCAGCACCATGCCTTCGTGTTCGATAAAATATTTGAGCAACCGTAATTCGAGATTCGTCAGGCTTTTCCGCTCGCCATCCACCTCAATTTCGAATGCTTCAAAATCCACCGTCACGTTGCCAAAATGATAGAGAGGCGGCAGCGTTTTCACGGGAGCAGGAGTAGACTGTACGAGACTTTTCCGCTTCAACAGATTCTTCACGCGGCTGAGCAACTCCGGCAGTGCAAACGGCTTCGTCATATACTGATCGGTGCCACAATCAAACGCATACGCTTTGTCTTCACTCAACTCCCGGGCACTCAAAACCAAGATCGGAATCACCTCATCGATCCGGCGGATCTCCTTAGCAATCTCATAGCCACTCATCCCCGGCAGCATCAGATCCAGCACGACCAGATCGATGTTATCCTGATCGGTTTCATAGCAGTCCCTAAAGTAATTCAGTGCAGTCGGACCATCTTCTGCTGTCAGGACGGTATAACCTTCCTGCTCGAAGTTGAATTTCAAGCCCTGCGCCAGAGCCTGTTCATCCTCGACAACCAGCAACTTCATGACTCAGCCCTTCCTGGTAAATCAATCGCAAACACGCTTCCAGGCTGATCCAGTCGATCATGAACGGTCACTTTTCCCCCCAGTAAATGTACCAGATTCCGCACGATATACAGTCCCAACCCTGTGCCCGTTTTGCGGCGTTCGAGTTCACTTTCTCCGCGATAGAAGATCTTGAAAATATCCTTGCGTATTTCAGGGTCGACACCTTCCCCATTATCCATCACACGGGTAATCACACGTCCGCCTTTACTTACGCGCACCTGTACCTGAATTTCAGGCTTACTGCCGCCATATTTGATCGCATTATCAATCACATTTCGAAAGATCATTTCCAGCAATATCCGCCGCGTATGGATCACCGCTGGCTCGAAATCAAACTTGAAAATCTGATCGACTTCCAACTGCCGTCGATTACATTCCACACGCGCACAGTGCCTGATTAAAGGCTCAATCAGAATATCTTCCGGATCGGATTCCATTCCCAATGCGTCCAGACGTTTGACTTCCAGCAGTTGAGAAATCAGGTGATCCAATCGCTCCAGCTCAGTTTTCATCGTCGAATAGAATTCACTTCGCTTTTCCTCATCAAGAGACCGCATCTGCAATGTTTCCAGATACAGCTTGAGTGAAGCAATCGGCGTTTTCAATTCGTGAGTGACACTGTCAATAAAATCAGACTGCCGCTGACTGAGACGGACTTCCTTGATCGTCAACACGAGATACAAAGACAGGCCGACCAGAATCAGGACAAAAACCACCGTACCGATCGCCAAGGCAGTCCACCAGTAGATCTGAGCTGCCAGAATGATCCAGAACACCATTAGCGCAACATTCATGACCATCAGGACCACACTCAGGGTGATCGGCAACCGTAAACGGCCACTCCGTACTTTGCGCATTAAATGCAATCTGGTTTTATGATTTCCTGATCGAGACGGCGTTCCCTCGGCGGAACCACCTTCCGGATCGTGATGATCGAGTTGTTGATGCCCCGTGGATGACATCAATTGTTCCTTCCCAAGGAATCGCTGTATGGCGAACGAAATTTTTTTACGTTTGTTAACCATCGTCTTCACACACCATTGCCCCGATTCAAATATCTCCGGGGACTTCTGGAACGCTGGCTGTAGTATATCGAATCACAAACCGGCAGTGTATGAACAAACCATGCAAACATCAGAACTTCACTCATCTTGAGTCACCTGGACTCAATTTTTTTCATAATGTTGTTCAATCTGGGGAATATTTCCTCTTTTTGAAGCCTCTAAAACAACAGGGAAACAATCGAATTTCCCGACAACCATCATTCCGCCTCAATTCTTTTCAATCCAGCGCAACCGGACTATAGAATGAATTTCCACGACACACAATTTCTCTACCGCGTGGGTGCGGACACGACGGTGGTCATTCATTTCGCATTCGTAATGTTTGTCTTGCTAGGCCAGATTCTGATAACCCTTGGTGTATTCTCTGGCTGGAACTGGGTGCGAAATTTCAAGTTCCGCGTGATCCACCTGATCTCGATCCTGTTCGTTGTTGCAGAATCTTTAACGGGAGTCATCTGCCCGTTAACGACACTGGAAAAATGGCTGCGTGAGAAAGCAGGGCAGGCCAGCTATCAAGGCGATTTCATCGCCACCTGGGTCCACGACGCGCTGTTCATGGAGGCCGAACCCTGGGTCTTCACCCTCTGCTACTCCTTATTCGGCCTGCTCGTACTAATCACCTTTTTTTTCGCCCCCCCACGTCGAAAACCTGTACAAACACCGGAAAAAGAAGTCTGATTTTCAGCACCATTTCCGTGAGAACATCATTTCCTTTCTTTTCTCTATTTCGTAAAATCCGGGTAAGCCCTATACTCGCAAGCAAACAATGCGTAACCCACATTACTGACACCAGATAGAGAAACACAATCATGCCGGGATTAGAGAATAAAAACGTGGTCCTCACCGGGGGAGGCACAGGCATCGGAGCAGCCTGTGCCCTGAGTCTCGCACAGGCAGGCGCCAATGTCATTATTGGTGGCAGACGCCTCGAACCGCTCGAAAAAGTCGCTTCACAGGCAGAAGGCAAAATTGCTTTTCACGCACTGGACGTTGCTGACCGCGAAAGTGTCACAACCTTCTTCAACTGGGCACATGCAACAGCAGGGCACATTGATATTCTCGTCCACTGTGCAGGGATCAACTGCCGCGACCGTTCCATGGAACAGGTCTCCCCGGAAGACTGGGATCGCCTGATGAATGTCAACGCCACAGGGGCTTTCAACTGCATGCAAGCGGTTCTGCCTCAAATGCGAGAGCGAAAAGACGGCCTGATTATTAATATCTGCTCGATTTCCGGAATTCGCGCAGCCCTGTTAGGCGGAGTTGCCTATAATGCCTCCAAATTTGCGATGACTGCACTCGGAACAACCGTCGCTCAGGAAGAAAAAGATCGTGGTATTCGTATCTCCACGATCTACCCGGGTGAAGTCGAAACACCGATACTTGATGATCGTCCCGTTCCCGTCAGCAAAGAACACCGTGCCAAAATTCTGCAACCAGAAGATGTTGCCGCTGCCGTTATGATGATTTGTCAGCTACCACCTCGTGCTCATGTTTCTGATTTAACCATTAAGCCGACCACAGCCGCTTTTGTTTAATCAGTTGATATAGAGACGTTCTGCAGGACAGAACTTAATGAAGAGTGATCTTGTTTTTCCGCCGTTCATTCCGCACCGATTTTATCGGAATGCGCACCTCCAGACGATTGTGGGACAGTTTCACTCTCGTATTAAAGCTCCCTATCAGGCAGAGCAGCACAGCTGCCGTCTTCCTGATAATGATCTGTTAATTGTTCACGATGACTGCCCAGGCAATTGGAAACCGGGTGACCGCGTTGTCATTCTGCTGCACGGTCTCTCAGGCTGTCATCGCAGTTCCTACATGGTTCGACTGACACACAAGCTGAACCAGCGCGGTGTTCGCGTATTTCGCATGGACCTGCGTGGCTGCGGAGCAGGGACCGGGCTGGCAAAATCTCCTTATCACGCAGGCAGCTTTCTCGACTTACAAGTCGCCTTGGATCGCGTTGAGTTTTTGTGCCCCGGTTCCCCCATTGGGATCGCCGGCTTCTCACTGGGTGGTACGATTTCACTGAACTACCTTGGTCGACCCAATATTGTCTCCGACATGGTTGACCGGGCGTTCGTACTCAATCCACCGATCAGATTATCCGAAAGCGTCCAGGTATTCGGCAAGCCCCTTTTCGGACATTACCAGCGGCACTTCATCAGCAATCTGACAAAACATATTCGCACCTCACACCACTTGAATGAACACACGCACAAAGTCTCAGGCGAGAATTATCCCCGCAACATGCGCGACTTTGACGATCAGTTTACCGCACCGCTTGTCGGATATGAATCGGCAGAAGACTATTACAGCCAGTGCAGCCCTGCGGAAGTCGTTACGCACATCAATATTCCCACATTGATTATCACCGCGATGGATGATCCACTAGTTCCCGCGAATACCTATTCTGAAATTCGAGATCACCTGTCCGATCACAGCAAGGTGACCTTGCATCTTACGAAGCACGGCGGTCACCTCGGCTTCATCGGTGCTCCTTCATCCGACCCTGATCCACGCTGGTCGGACTGGCGCATCGTCGACTGGATGCTTTCAGATACTCCGGAAGAACTGGCAAGTCATATCCGAGAAGACTCTCGCGAACCCCTCGCACAATCTGCCTGATTGCATGAGGGAAACCGGCATTCATCGGCTTAATGAGCGGCCGGCGATTCATTCTGAAACGCACGCGCACGGAACAGAAATTCAACAATATTTCCTTCGTGCGGCTGCAGCCAATTCAACGCGTTGGTCTTAATAGGCCCGATATTCAGCCGGTCGATCTGCGTTGCATCCAGCAACTGTTGTGACCAGGCTTCGTCTTTCGTGATCGCCGTACAAACCAGCGTCGGACCAATCTTTTTCAGCATGTCTTTCTGCTCGCACTGCACCACCGATGCCATTGGGAACATGTATTCGGTGTTCGCCAGCGTCGCATCTGTGTTCGCACAATGCACAATCGTCGGCCGCAAGTAATCACAGCGTTCAAGCTCAATCAGTCGCTCGCCGTCCCGGTATTTTGCGGTCACTTCCGTCACGCCGGACTCTTTCAGTCCCTCTTCAATCTGACCGTTCATCGCCTTGGCGGCTCCTGTCATCGTGAAGGCTGCCAATGGTGCTTCCGGGTCGGTCATCGAAGTCGGTCCTACGGGACCAATTCGTTTGGCAATCGCATCCGCAATCGCTTCCGTATGACGAGATGCCCAGACACCCGAAGCATTAATACAGCTGCGGCCCCCATTCTGATAGATACTATCCACCAGCAGATCCAAGTGGTCTTCCCATTGATCAACAACATCATCGCCGATCAGAATCTTACTGAAACCGGGCCCGTGTGCCTGCACGTTCGGATTGCCTTTGTATTTGTCAATCGTCTGCTGGCCGCCGAACAACATCACTCGACCACACAGTTCCGTAACCGTCGAACCGACATCGTGGGGCCCCGGATAAACGGAGATACATTCTCGGGGAATTCCCGCCTGGCAGAACGCTTCGGTCATCCGGTAAGGTGTCCACGGTTCCGAAGAACCCGGCTTTAAGACCAGACCAATCTGCATCGGCAGGATCGGCATCCACAGAGTATGCACGCCGGGGGAATTCGAAGGCAGCACCAGACCGAGCACGGGAGAATGGGCCTGATAGCTCATCATCACGCCACGTTCTTCTTTGCCATAACCTTTAGTGAGAATATCCAGAGGCAGCCCGCGGGTTAACGCGTCGAGAATCGACTCCATGTTCTCCAGCACGAACGCCACTTTTTTCATATTGCCCGCACACATCCATTCCGGCATCCCGGTACTGGCGGACTGAATCCGACAAAACTCTTCGGGAGTCTGCGTCCCGTTGCCCAGCGGCAGTTCCGCCGTCATATACAGGTCGGCGGCTTTCTTGCAGATTTCCAGCAGTTTCGAAATCGGAATCTCTCGCAGCAGATCGCGAGCCCGTTGTGCTTTGCGCATATCCATTTTGACCAGGCCGGCATTCGCCTGATGGACTTTGGCCAAAGGCTCGCCCGTTTCAAAATGAACGACTTCCTGTTGATCAAAACTTTCGTAAGGTTTTCCCCAGCGAAGTACAGGTATTTCCAACACGGCAGCGTTCCTTTATCAAGCGAATGCGAATCAAACTCGTCTGGTCGCATCAAGGCAAAATGGATCAAAATTTCATTACATCAGGCAGACAAGCGAGAGCTTACCGGCTCAATTGCTCCGGCAAGCAACTCGCCTGCTTCATGGGTCAATTAATAAACACCCACGGTGGTCGAAGCGGCAATCTCATGGAACGGACGCACGCCACTCACACCATCCCACGGATATTTAATGTGCGGCACTTCGCGTTCGCCTTCGTCGCGTTCGAGGAAGCCGGGGATAAACAACTCTTTGGTCATCGTAAACAGTTTGACGCGGCCTGTCTCACCATAGCCGACCACTTTCGTGTGGTCATCAAAATCAACGACGCGAATCACAGCACGCGGCTGCGGAGCATAATAGGTAATTTTATAATTATCAGCAGGATCAAAGGGGCGACCGCAGGCCAACCCCATCAGGGTGTTCCCATAAGTGGGGGTAATGTAAACATTCTCGCCCAGCAGCTCTTCGCGGGCGAAGCGATACCATTGCTGCGTGAATTCGGTCCCGCCACAGAAAATGCCTTTAATGCCGGCTTCTTCGATACTCGAACCTTCATCCATCAACCGCATGGCGAGCGCCTCGAGCAGTTTTGGCGTCGTAAACATGCACTTGATCTCATGACCGGCTCCTAAAATCGCCATCGCCTGATCAATCACATGCGCACTGTATTCTTTAACTTCGTCGATCTTCCCTTTTTTGATCAACTTGACCACCCAGCGAGGATCCAGGTCGACACAGAATGAAATCCCACCCCGGTATTGTGCCAAGTGCTCCACGGCCAGTCGCAAACGACGCGGACCTGAGGGCCCCAGCATCAGCCAGTTGGCCCCTTTGGGGAATGATTCATCGGGCAGGGTATCGCTGAAATTTTCGTAGTCGATGCGGAAATCGTCGATTACCACTCGCGACTTGGGAATCCCTGTCGTACCGCCCGTTTCAAACACATACGTCGGCTTGCCCCGCAATGCTTTGGGAATCCAGCGATCAACGGGGCCGCCACGCAGTTCGTCATCTTCAAACAACGGGAACTTGTTTAAGTCTTCGAAACAGTTCACATCGGTCAACGGATCGAAGTCGAACGACTTAGCTTTTTCCAGCCAGTAAGGAGACCCTGTTTCAGGATTGAAGTGCCACTGAACGTGCTCGCGGGTATGAGCATCGAGTGCTTCCTGGTTCTGTTTTACCAATTCGTCAAGATTGCTGTTGTCGGTCACGTGAGACTCACTCCAAACAGGGAAGGAATAGTGGCGGGGAAAATTTCATGTTCACCGGGAAACATGTACTCAAACTCTGATTTCATTCTAGAGCTTTTGATTGTTTTTTCAACTAAGCGAATCCACAGCAATTTCAGAAGATCACATTCCTCGGTATATCCGCCAAATCCCCCCCAGCTTGAGCAAAAACAATCAGATTGAAAACCAATTCCGGACTTTTCCCCTCGAACCGGCTTTAACCTGTATTTTAAGCAAATTGAGTGCACTACTTGAATTGGGCACATCACACACGACAGGCCCGCAAATGAAGAAAACAGGCCGATTCCCCAGCAATCCACCTCTCCCAATTGACACTAGTATAGAGTATGGTAAAATTAAGCATTCTGCTTTTTGCCCCGTTTCTGTTCGGCTCCTCGTTTTCTGCGAGACTCTCATGGATTTCACCGACACTTATTTTCGTAGATTTCGAATGGAAATCGAGCTGGCAACGGCGCGTCTCGAAGACGCACCGCTTCCCAGCGGCTATCGCTGGTGTCCCTGGGAACTGACTACGGTCGATCGACACGCGATTGCAAAATATCACAGCTTCCGGTCCGAAATGGATGCCCGCGTCTTTCCCTGTCTGGGTGAAATAGATGGCTGTCGCAAACTGATGCACGACATCTCCAGTCAACGCAACTTCCTCCCCACAGGAACCTGGCTCATCACCTGGGACGGCACCGGCAATGAAGACGCCGTCGATTGTGGCACCATTCAGGCCATCGTTCCCAGTCGCATCATGGGCGCCATTCAGAACGTCGGTATCACACCCAAACACCGCGGCTTAGGGCTGGGCAGGGCACTGGTCACCAAATGCCTCATCGGTTTCCGCGAAGCCGGCGTCAAACGCGCCTACCTCGAAGTCACCGCCGACAATGAACCGGCCATCAACCTCTATCGGTCACTGGGCTTCCGCCTCACCCGCACACTCTACAAACCCAGCCATTACGTGGAAGCATCGTCCTATTAAGGATGGAGCCACGACGAACACCTTCCAGCGAATCTAGTGTTTGGCGATTTCCGATCCAGAATAATCGACTAGCCGCAGGGCGTTAGCCCCGGTTCTACATCTTTGTTATGAATCGTTCGAATTAACAATGCCCCACGTCCCACTCACCCCTGAATCAACAGTGGCGGGTGGCACTGTTGGCTCGTCCAACAGTGTTGAGAGTTGATTACGAAACTATTTCAACCAGACAAAAGAAACAGGAACGCCCCCTATACCTTTCACTGGTGGCAAGCCACCAGTGCCACCCCATCGCTACCCAGGATTTACCCTTTGATCAATAACGGTTGTTGGCTCGCTTTGCTGTAGAGTTCTTTCCATTCTTTAGAACCATCATTGGGAACCAGGCGTGTATCGACGCCTCGTTCGAAGAAGGGCACGTTGCCATCGCGGGCCGGGTTCAGAACGAAATTCACTTCGCCCGTATTGCCGAAATACATCTTCCGTCCGTCTTTCCAGGTCGTTTCGATCAACCGCGGCGGTTCCGGGCGGGATGCCGGTTTTTTGACGCGGAGCTTTTCAATCAGATCACGATCCAGCTCATAACCCAACCCCGGCTTCTCGGGAATTTTGGCGAATCCGTCTTTGACGACAATCGGCTCGGTCAACAGATTGTGTTTGTAAAGCTGGTGGCAATTCACAGCCGGCCATGTCGCATGGCTCAGGACGGCACCGAAATGCAGCGAGAAGGCAGCGGTAATTCCCGTTCCGACTAATTGCAACCAGAACGGTTTGTCCGCCATCGCAGCCACCGCGCCCGCAGCCATCAACTCACTGGCGCCGTGACCAATCACAAAACCATCGCAGATGTTTTCGCGAATCGCAATCAGGGGCTCTGGTGTCCCATAATGCATGGCGATGTTGACGTCCGTGGCCGCCATCAACTTTTTGTTTCCGGCGATGTCATCCTGAAAAATCGGAGACTCAAAAATATCGACCTGCGGGTATTGAGCCAGATCTTTCAGAATCGGCAGGGCTCGCTCTGCATCGAGCAGCGTATCGTTAAAGTCCATGTCGATTTTGAAGTTCTTGGGAACCACCTTGCTCGCCTCTTCAACTTGCGCCCAGACATCGAACCACGGACGGCCTTTGGTTTTGTAGGACATGTAGCCTTGCTTGTACGCCTCGGCACATTCCAACGCCATGTCCTTGACTGAAGTATCGATGTTCCACCACGAGAGAGGTGTCTTCTCATAAATCTGCCTGCCTAAGAGTGCATGCACGGGAACCTCGGCTGCCTTCGCGACCGCATCAAACAGCGCCATTTGCAGCCCCGCGCCGAGACTGTCATCCCACATCAATTCAGCGGCATTCTTGCCTTGCGCCCGTTGGACGGCCTCGTCGGAAGTCGCATTCCAGGTATAATACAGCAGCGTCTCTCCAAAGCCGACATGGCCCGATTTCAAATGCACTTCGACAATTTCGGTATACTGCCAGTGCGGTAATTCGCGTGCCATGTTCCGGGCAGGCACTTCCCGAAAGGGAACTTTCACCGTGGTGCGTTCGATGCGTTCGATTTCCAAATGTTTCTTCGATGCCTTTTTTTCTGCCGCCTTGATCGAACGGGACATCAAAGCCAGCATCCCTGTCCCTGCCACGCCGGCGAGACTGGTGCTTAGGAAACGTCTTCTGGAAATGCGACTGGCTGTTGCTGTTCTCGATTGATTCTCTACGCGCACCGGATCATTCCTTCATTTCAAAGTTTCGTCTTCGCTGAATAAAATGGCACCGGGAGCGTTCTCGGAACCATTGCTCCCATCTTAACATCAACGCCCCCTGATGCGTCTAGTGACAACAGCGTTTTTTTAAACACCCCAATCCCAATTATGAGCTCGACAGAGCAATGTGCCCCTTGTTCCCTGGACACCGAGCGCCCTATAAGCTACTAGCCGCAGGGCGTTAGCTCCGGTTATACGTACATTGGTCAGAACCATTCGATTAAAGAAACAGTACCTGTCCGGGACCATTCTTCTTACCCGATCAAACTTTCAATTCAGAACTTCAATCGCTAAGATCGCCTGCATAGTATTAGAAAAGAGACTCTTTCGCAGGCGGCCTCTCGGCTGGTAGCACACGTCCGTTGAGAGAAATCATTCGGGCATTCCGCCAGCATGACGCAGTCCTTTAAGAAATCAAACAACAAGCAGGAAGGTTGCACCCCGCATGGGTAAACAACTGATTCAAACGCATCGGTTCCCGAACGGTCTGACGCTGGTCACGGAATCGATGCTCGATGTCCAGTCGGCCGCGTTTTCCATTCTGGTCCCCGCCGGCAGTATTTACGACCCCGCCGAACGTCGCGGCACCGCCAGTATCCTCTCCGATCTCATCTCCCGCGGCGCAGGCCCCTATAACAGCGAACAGCTCTCCTGTGCCCTTGATGATCTCGGAGTCCAGCGACACGAAGGGGTCTCCGGCGCCCACATCTCTTTCAGTGGCGCTACACTGGCAGACAACCTCGCGGAAACACTCAAACTTTACGCACTCATTCTCCGTGCCCCGCATTTACCCGAGAATCAGTTCGACGCGTCTCGCGCGGGAGTCGCCCAGGCGTTACTTTCTGTCGAAGACGACGCCCGGCAGAAAGCCCTCGTCGAACTCAAACGCCACGCCTTCCCGGCTCCCTGGGGACTGCCCAGCGACGGCGAACTCGAACACCTCGCACTCATCACCATTGAAGATGTCCAACAGCATTACCAGACCTCGTTCCATCCCGACGATACCATCATCGGCGTCGCCGGCAATATCGACTTCGAACAGGTCAAACAACAGATCGAAGAGATCTTCGGCGACTGGCAGCCGAGTGAGGGCAGGGAAGAGCCGGCTCTCGAATTCGATACCGAAAAACAGTTCTTTACCGAACAGGAAACCACACAAACCCATCTCGGCATCGCTTACGACGCCGTTCCTTATGGGCACCCCGAGTATTACGCCGCCTGGGCCGCCGTCGGCATCTTGAGTGGCGGCATGAGTGCCCGGCTGTTTACCGAAGTCCGCGAAAAGCGGGGCCTGTGTTACACCGTCTCCGCCTCACTGACCGGCATGCCCGGATTGGGTCGCGTCCTGTGTTACGCCGGCACCACTTCCGAACGGGCACAGGAAACACTTGACGTCACCCTTCAGGAATTGAGTCGTCTGGGTGAAGGCATTGAAGAATCCGAACTCGAACGCTGTAAAGCCCGCGCCAAAAGTTCGCTGATCATGTCGCAGGAATCGACGTCCTCGCGTGCCTCTTCGATTGCCCGCGACTGGTTCTATTTGAAACACATTACCACACTCGACCAGATCAACGAGGAAATTCAGCAACTCACCACAGAGCGGGTGCTCGGCTATATCCACGCCCATCCCGCCGCGAATTTCACCGTCTTAACGATCGGCCCCCAACCGCTAGAGGTTCCCAGTGATATTTCATGAAGCTAAATTAGACAACGGACTGCAGATCATCGCCGAGCTCAACCCCAACGCGCACAGCCTGGCGCTCGGCTACTTCGTTCGCACCGGTTCCCGCGATGAAACGCCTGAGGTCTCCGGCGTCAGCCATTTCCTCGAACACATGGCCTTCAAAGGCAACGAAAAATACACGGCCGACGATGTGAACCGCATCTTCGACGAGATCGGCGCCAACTACAACGCCTCCACCAGCGAAGAGATCACCCTGTTTTACGGCTCCTTCCTGCCGGAATACATCGAGACCGCGATGGAACTTCTCTCCACCCTGATCTACCCCACCTTAAGGCAGGAAGATTTCGACATGGAGAAGAAAGTGATCCTCGAAGAGATCGGTATGTACGACGATCTGCACAGCTTCACCGCCTACGAAAAAGTGATGCAGGCCCACTTCCAGGGGCACCCACTGGGGCAGAGCATTCTCGGCTCCGTGCAGTCGATCACCGATCTCACGTCCGAACAGATGCGCGATTATCACGCCAAACATTATCTGGCCGGCAACCTGACGCTGGCCATCGCCGGCAATGCCGACTGGATCAAAGTCCTCGAACTGGCCGACAAATACTGTAAACACTGGCCCGCCGGCCAGAGCGAACGCCCGACCGACGAAGCCCAGCCGAAGACCGGCACGCAGACCATTGTCGAGAAAAAGACCCAGCAGCAGCACATCATGCAACTCGGCCCGGCTCCTGCCGCGCAAGACCTGCTGCGTTTGCCGGCCGAGATCCTGGCGGTCGTGATCGGCGACGATTCCAACAGCCGGATGTACTGGAAGCTGGTCGATCCGGGCCTGGCCGAATCCGCCGAGCTCGGTTTCAACGAATACGACGGCAGCGGCACCTGGCTGACCTACCTCTGTTCCGACCCCGAGCTGACCGAAAGCAACCTGCAACTGATCCAGGAGATCTTCAACGAAGTCAACCAAAACGGCATCACCCAGGAAGAACTGGACCGCGCCAAAAACAAACTCGCCTCCCGATTAGTGCTACGCAGCGAACGCCCGATGGGCCGCCTCTCATCCTTAGGCGGCAACTGGGTCTACCGCCAGAAGTATTATTCCGTCCAAGACGATCTGGAACTCTTAAACAACATCAGCCTCGACGACATCCAGACGTTGTTGAAAAAATACCCGCTGGGGCATAGCACGACAGCCGCCGTCGGGCCGATGACGAGTGTTGTTGATTAGGGGCGTTCAGTAAAACATAAATCTCAGTTTGCTTAACTCCAAATCCCACATTTTTTCAATATTTTATGATAAATTGATGAGAGCTTTTGGAGTGGGCCAAAGTCTTGATTCAATGAAAGCCAACTCACAGGATCTTCTATTGAATCAGGAATTAGTGGAGCAATTTGGATGGCAGCTCCACGTGGAATGCATGCAGAAATTAGAGCTAAAGATTTCGGTTCATTGCTCCCAAGCTCTAACATAACTGGTAGGTTAAGTGTCATAGCAAAATCATCCAGAGATTCTTCCGGGAGGATCTCCTCAAGAATATCTGCTAATACAGAAAAGTACTTCGCAGTAATGAAAGAAATATCTCGCGTTATAAAATTCATTGATTTCGTAATAGCCTTATCTACTTGTTCATTTTCCACTTCTTTGTTTTCCACATTATTTTCTTCTCGAAGAGATCTAGGTAAGGCTCTATTTACAATTTTTTTGAAGGGTTCACCTAGTAGCCACAATTTCGCGAATGTTAATAAATCGTTTCGATAATACTCATGCTTTCCTCTTGGATTTATTTCAGAAATGATATGAAATATTTTATCTAGTTCTTTGAATACCTTTTCAAGATCCGTTGAAAACCCTCTTTCACGTCTAATTTTCCACTTCTCCGAATCTCTTAACACATCCTCATATAATAAGTTCTGAAGAAAAGGATCGATGACTGGGTTTTTAAGTACTAAATCACTTGGTATTGATAACGCCTTCACTGATTCTCTAACTGAGTCGATCAATTGATTTTGCTGATCCTCTGTAATGTCTTTTGATTCGAGATACTTCATCGCCGAATCAGGATTTTTTAAATACCTCGAACGTAAGACTGTAACAGAACTATTTAGTTTGTGCTTATCGTCCTCAGGTAAATTTAAGCTACCATTCTTAAGCATCTGATTAATGACAGCATAATGCTCTACCATTTTTTTATTAGTAGTAGGAATTACTTCTTTTTTGGTTTCATGCCTATAACTGTCAACCCAATCAGTCTCCCCTTCTTTAGTTAGTTGAATACAATAGATCATTCCACATAAATGTTGATCTAATCTTCCTGCTCTACCAATTAGGTTCTTGAATTCAAAATCGGACAATTTCTCATCTGCTTTTTCAGTTGAAAGAATAAATATTTTATCAACCGGCAAATTCACTCCCTCTAGTAGAGTTGTTGTACAAAATAAAACTTCTATCTCTCGTTGAGAAATAAGTTCTTCGATTTCTTCGCGTACAAAATCTGGCAATTTCCCATGATGATAAGCCACACGAGTTTCCAAGCATCCCACTAACGAACAACGAGGATGAATAGAATCTTTTATATACGAAATTAAATCTTTAATTTCATCTGACAACCCAACTGGTTTTTCACGATCTACTATAAACTTTTTTGCCCAATTTTGTGCTGTCCCTGGCCCGGGCGCATACACAATAGAGGGGCTTTCAGTAGAAAAGATTTCTAATGCATCACAAATTGCATTGGTATTACTTTGGCGCCATCTTGAATAGAACGATCTTTTTGTGCTTATTCTAAAAGAATAATCTCCCAATTTTGATGAGGGGGCAACAATTACTACTTCCAATTCTTTTTGCTTTTTCAGAGGCTTTAATTTTGTCAATATTTGAGAAACAGGAGTGTCTTCAGTTTCGATATTTGAAGACTCCTCAAAAAATAGTTTCTGACCTAATTCCCTTCCATTTGAGATGAAAGGGCCTGCAGCAAAAAAACTAGCCCTGTTCTTAACCAAAGATTTTAGTTCTTGAATCACATACTCAAGCAGTGCCCCTCTTTCTCCGTCTTCAAGGGCTTGAATCTCGTCAATAAAAATAAAATCTAATTCTTGCACAACCGGAGAATTAAGGAGTCTAATACACCTTTCTTGAGTTAATGCAAACACAAGTTTACTCTGAGTCTTTTCAAAGTCATCTGGGACAGAGGAATATACCCCTATGTCATGATCTGTTTCTGAACTTAATTTTCGATAAATAGCACATATTTGAGAAATCAATGCTTTTGTCGGAACTATAAATAAAGTAACAAACTTAGCTTCTGTGCAAAGGCAATTTTTAACATATTCGTGAATGATAAATGATTTGCCTGCAGACGTGGGTGCAGAGATCACACAAGGTATTTGCTGAGATAATGAATCAGCAGTAGTTTTTTGAAAGTCTGTTAATACTATCCCCCCCGCTAAGTCAGTAAAGTTTTTTGTGTAAGCTCCAAAATACTCATCCGTCAACAAGCCAAGTGCAGGGCCACGATATTCAAGTTTTGAGCCAACAATTTTTTTTAAGTGCATTGCGGCAGGTAAAGTGCCTGTTCGTGAAAAGATACAATAACACAACGTTTCTACTGACTGACTCTCTGGAAAGTTCATTTTAATTAATGCAGCAAATAAAAGTGCTTTCTGTCGATGTTCGTGTGATTTACTATCAGCTAGTAGCGTAGCAAGCCATCCGGCTTGGGACATTTTCGAAGAGAGTTGCTTCTCATCAATTTTTCTTTTTGACAAAGTTGCTTCTTCAAGTATAAAAAGAACTTCGGCGGGGTGGCACTGGTGGCTTGCCACCAGTGAAGGGCAGGGGGTCGTTTCCCTTTCTTTTGTTTGATTGAAACCATTTCGCGATCAACTGAAGTTTCACTAGACCGATCATTTTCACACTCAAACAGGTCTCTGCTTTCATGCAGTTTTGACAAAGGAATTCAGAAACACAAGAGATATTTCGTGTTTTGCACGTCCCCCTTCAACACTGTTGGGCAAGCCAACAGTGGCACCCCAAACTAACTTCTATGTAAAAGCTGACGCGCTCAAAGCCCCCAGCGATCGATTCGATACCTTAACAGTAATCTTCCTCTACCAGCCAGGGAATGTCGCGGATTCTCATTTGCCACTTTACCAGACTGGCAAATCTGTCATGGTTCTGGAGATGATTGGAGTTGAATTTAAATTCGTAGCCATCCTCCCTTACTATGCAAAAACTTTGACTTCTGATTTTGGGGATCTCGCCATCCAATAGGTTGAGAGGTCCGCGAGGGCGTTCATAGAGTGCCGTTTCTTCAGCGAGCGCAATCTGATCCCAGATAAAGACTTCCACGCGCTGATCGCGAATCATACAAAAACCCTCATCCCCCAGAAATACTCGCAAAGAGGCGATCGACCTGAGCCAGTGAAACAGAAAGAGACTGGCAATGATCATGCCGGCTCCGAAAACACAACCGATGCTTAAGGAATAAAGCGACTCTCCTTTCTCAACAAACAGTGGCATCTGTTCCGCCCGACTCAGCTTGAACGCACACATGAATAAAAGGCAACAACCGACCATTAATAAAAAAGAGACGATGATGTAACCGGCCATCTGATTGTTCCGATTGGGACGAAACATCTGCTGCACTTCACCGATGGGTAAATCTTCCGTTTGCACTATTCAAACTCGTCTAATAGTTCCTGCAGGTCCTGGCGGAGTTGATCACTGTCGAGCACCATTCCCTGATCCTGGGGCAGGGGAAAGAGTGCGATTTTTCTGTTGTCGTTTTTAATTCCGGGCAGCCATTTAGCCATCCAGTCTTCGAGAGAAACCGCCACCGGACTGGCATCGGCCCACTCTTCCTGACAACAGGCCTGCGCATAAGGTTCAGCGGGCCAGACGGGAATACAGAGAACTCCCTGCGGATCACTCATCATCCGAAAGCCGTCTGCACTGCGCACACTCCAGACCTCTTCCCAGTCTGCCACCTTATTCAGGAAATACTGATACCGGTCAAAGGCCGATAACGAAATCACATTTTGAAATTCATGCTCATTGACGGTGTAACTCATGGGAGTCTCTCTTGAAGACCAATAACCGATATGACCATCCTGTTACTGTTTAGAAAACGGAACCGGGCTTTGGGAAAGCAGTTAGAATGGAACTATCTGAGATGCTAAACAAAATACTTGTAGAATGACATTCAAAACTTCAAAATAGGATGTTCTACATACTATCGAATCAACATTGGCCTCTCAAATACAGGTCCCAAATGAAAATCTTTCGTATTCTCATCCTGACTTGTGTCGGTTTAGGTTTTCTGGACCTGGCGGGTGCTGAAGAGCAGGGGGCGGTATCCAGTCGTAAGCCGCGGCCGCAATTCAAAGTGGGCGATGCCGCTCCTGAGTTCTGGGGGTTTCATGCCGGGGGTGAGGCTTATGATTATGGGAAATCGTTTCGGGGCAAAACGATTCTGTTGATCTTCTGGTCGCTCGAAGATCCCGACCATGAGCAACTCAACCAGCGGCTGCGAAAGATCCGCCGGCGGTTTCTGGATCAGCAGGATTTCCTGATGGTCAGTCAATGCGTTGACCAGGACTATGAAAAGTGGATCGCGTATTGCAATCGGCAGAAACGCCTCGATGGGAATGCCTTTTACAGTGACGGGAAGTGGATCCACCAGACGCAGGGGGGATTCAATCTGGACGAGTTGAATTCAGCCAAAGAATTTGGCGTCACCAAAACACCGGCCTTTTTTCTGCTGGGGCCGCAGCGGAAATTCCTGGCGATGAATGTTCCTGAGAAACAGCTGGTGAAACAGATTCAAACGGTTTTGAAATCGCAGACGCGCCCGTAGCTATGGGGTGGCACTGGTGGCTTGCCACCAGTGAAAGGTCGTGGAGATGTTCCATTTCTCTTGTCTGATTGATGAATCATCCCAAGGTTCAATTGATTGGGTATTTGCACGCACAAAAATATCACTGTTTTCACTCCGTTGTGATGAAGAGTGCCCTTACCCCATGTTTTTTCGTAATTTGGACGTCCACCCTCAGCACTGTTGGGCAAGCCAACAGTGGCACCCGACCGATCTAAATAGAAGGCCAACAGTTACTAACCCGACGATCGTGTTTTTAATTGGAATGCGTCTTTGCCAATCGTGAGGAACCGGGGCTAATGGGGAATTCCGGTTGGCGAGTGATTGAAAACCAGATCAGTCGCACGGCGTTGGCCGCGGTTACTACCCTCTCAATTTTTTCGTGCCTTTCGTGTTTTTCGTGGTCGCAAAAAAATCACGTGCCAAGTGTTTCGGTGCGGATTGTTTATCTGAGGCCGTCCGGGGGATATCTGGTAGGATTCTCTTTCGGCGGGCGGACACATGGGTACCGCCCCTACGTTTAGCTGTCAGGTCTTCGGATCCATTGTTTCTATTAATCAGATCGACGTCAGGTTCTTACAGTATTGCTTGTCATTGTTCTGCTGTTAAATGAATTTTCGTGAGGGGCATGAGGGAGTCAAGATAAAATGGAATTTGATGTGTGGCGAAATGGTGGTGAGATGTGTCGGTATGAGGACGAAGTGTGTCTCTTGCGCGGTGGTTGTGTGGCGATGTGTGTCGACCCGCATAACTTTTTGAGGCTGATTTTTTCAAATCTGGCTGAAACCAGCGGGTTTTATAGTGCTCATTTCGCACGCGGTTTGCAACCTTCACCTGAACCAGTACTGTTCTCGCGCGCGACGCATAACAGAGCATATTTTGAAATGGCGTCAGGGAGTCAAGAGCGATTTTCTTCAGCAGGGGAAGATTCATGCACTGGTGTCGAACAAGCAGCGAAAAAGGAATTAACCTGGGGATTCAGGGGTCGGCGTGATTGATCAGGAATTTTCGATTGTGCGTTACTCAAACTGGTGTCGTTTCAGTAGAATACTGGGAACGACTGACAACGATGCAGGAGAAACATCACCATGCAAGACATCCAATTTAGTTTTGAACGTGTCTGGAGTATCGACGTGCCGGGCAAACATCTGCTGGAAGGCCCCGTCCTTTCACCCGACGGCACGCGGGTTTATTTCACCGACTGCTTCCAGGGAACAATCTACGAGTTCGATCCCAGTCAGCCGACGGTTGCACCGACGGAAATTTATTCTTACGCCCCTTACTGTTGTAACGGGCTGCAGTTTCTCCCGAACGGCAAGCTGGCGGCCTGTCTCTGGAAGGGAACGATCTGGCCGAAAGGGATGCTGCATGAACTGGACCTGCAACATAAACCGAAGCCCAAAACAGAACCGCGGATTTCGCATTCCACGACCGGCAAACAGTTCCGGCATCCCAACGATCTGGCTGTGGATGATGAGGGGGGCGTCTATTTCACCGACCTCCGCGGCGGTCATGTCTATTACTATGCCTGTGGGGACACACAGGCGAAATCCTGCCTGGAGCTGGATAAGCCGAATGGCATTGAGCTGCAGATGGTGTCAGGGAAAGCACAATCTCTGTATGTCGCCGACTCAGGAACGTCGACGGTGCTGCATTACGAGATCGTCAGCCCGGGCGTGATTGGCAAGCAGATCGCCAATCAGCATTTCAAGATTAAACATGCCGTCGATGGCCTGGCACTGAGCTCTGATGGTCTGCTGTTTGTCGCTGAAAAGGGAGCCGTCTACGCGCTGGACGCTCAACTGGATCCGATCGGCCGTGCGCCGCTCATGAAGGATGATCCGCCGATTCCCTCCAATATTTGCTTCATTGACGAAAAACGATTTGTCGTAACCAGCTACCGTTCCTTTTTATGTCCCAATAAAGCGGAACTCTTCCTCGGTACGATCGAAGATTAGAAAAACAGGAGACTCCCCTCATTACTTCAAAATCGTCAACTGTCACTAGAATGTTCTGGAAAGCCAGAAGTCACCTTGGTACGCTCGCACTTGAGCAGGCTTCCAAGTTCCCACAGTAGAAATGCTGCGAAGCGTTTCGGGTTCAGGTTCTTCGAAAAAGGGAGGCGTATCATGTTTCGTTACGGTACTTTACTTACCGGTTTCATGCTTGTCGTAGCCACTTGCGTAATGAACGACGTGGCACGGGCGCAATCGATTCAGGTCCGTTTCTCGCCGCTTTCAAAAACGTCGAAGATCAAACCGGCTGACTTCAAATACAACATTCGTACCGACGCCATCTCCCCTGACGCCAGACGCAAACAGCTGGCCACGGAAGAAAAGACATACGGCCCCATCCTCAAGTCAGAGAAATGTGTCCGCAAGCAGGGGCCATCCACCGAACAGGATTGCGTGGGCCTGGTCACCGAATGGTTATACTGGGGCGGCGACCTCTCGGCACGGAACCGCATTGCCGAACTGCGCGGCGGCGGAGCAGATCAGTTTTACCAAAACTTCCTGAAGCAGTTCTGCACAAAGCAGAGTGGCGAATCTGCAAGCCGAAAAGGTGATATCGTCGCCTTCCTGAAAGATTATCCCAACGGCACAAGTAAATGTCTGCATGTAGCGCTGGTCACCGACGGCGGCAAGATCCTCTCGAAGGACGCGGACGGCAGCGTGTTCTTAATTTCAGGCGGCGATGAATCCCTCAAAGTACCATTCAAAGACTTCCGTTTCGAATACTGGCGACCGAAGGAGAAGCTCCGCGCGGAGATGCTGTATGATTTCGCTTTCATCAACAAAGAGACAAAAAAGGCGGAGCCGGAGTCGGTGTTGATCGGCTGGCAGCCACTCGATGCGAAACGTGTCAGGGGACGCTATTATCTACCGGAAAAATATATTAAGAAACTGGGAAATCATTTAGACCTGAAATTTTTAGAATTCATCGCAACAAAAAACGGCGACGCCTTCGTCATGAACAACAAGAATTTCGCTGAACAGGTACAACGCGTCTTCGATGCCCTCAGTAAGGCGGATTCGGAGAATGACAAATCCGATGGTGGCTTAATCGTCAACCAGTTCACATTCTCAATCAGCGGTGCACGGGAAAAGTGGAATGTTACTGGTAAGGTCGACGTAACGATCGTGGTAGTCATCCAAAAGAAGAAACAGGAAATCAATCAAAACAACCCCTTTCGTGGCGTCGCCAAACCACACGAGAAATGAGCTGCTGAAACAACGCAGCACCTTCAGCAATCAGGTCAAAGCATGAATTCGACAAACAACAACAAAGTGTTCCTGCTCATCAGCGGTCTACTTTTCTTTACTGCTGTCTCACCGGCTCCCGCACAGAAACCTGCTGAGAGCAAACAAGCACAACATGAGCAAAAAGAATTACTGCAAACCCTGCTACAGGGAATGCAACAGCAACGGTCACTCCTGAGGTCAGGCGAATTCAAAGCGAACGCTGTCGTGACGGATTCCACTACGCCGCTACGTGTAGAGCTGAAAGCGGAGTGTTTCTTTTCCCAGCAGTTCCAACAATTTCGCTTTGATCAGGATGTCAAACAGGTCACACCGCATCCGAAAAAGAAGGGCGAAACGCGAACACTGCGTTCTCGTTCGATCTACGTCAAAACGCCGGAGTACAGTATTCATACAGAAGGGAATAACACCAGCGTCAGGATCAACGAACCGGATTACAAGCCGTATGGCTATTATTCGCCGTTCGATATCCGTGTAATCGGGCTGATTAACGGCGCCGAGCTTTTGCATGGCGTGTCACGTTCCGGCAGTCGATGGTTTCTGCCGGGAGTGCTGCAAACATATCAAACTTACACACTGAAACACATCACCCGGCAAAGTGAGGGTGTGTTTGAAATAACCTGGCTCTTCGGAAAGTCAAACGAATTCAAGCTCATGCTCTGGATTGACGAGCGACACGGTTACACTCCCACAAACTATCTTGTTTATCGAAAAACAGGCACGCCGAAAAAGTTCGAACAAACGCCTTTTATCAAAAGTGAAATCACCTGGAAAGAAATAGAGAATGTCTGGGTTCCCGTCGCATTAAACACAGAAGGTCAGTTCAACCACCGACGTCTTATAATGAAGTTCGATTGGCTGAAGGTCAATCAACCGGTTTCCGCAACGGTTTTTACCGTTGATGGAATGCAACTTCCCCAAGGTCGTCGAATTGAAAATGACGGCGATCCCGGTATCATTAAAACATCGGTTATCGATCACCGCGCCGGAACGAAAAAACTGATCCGCGGCGGCACGTTTATTCCCGACGATCCCTCAAAGAAACCATAAAAAGTCATTGGCGTTACCAAACGAACTCTCTATGCAAAACTCCTTCCTCTATTCCAGACGAACCGTCGTACGATGCCTGGTGTCCTTCCTGCTCCTACTTCTAATTGGATGTGCCGATTCCCCCAAGGAGCCGAACAAATTGACCGAACCGAAAAAAGAAATGACTCAGGAAATTATCCGCTTTCACCAAGTTGTGGAGAGCGGTTCTTTAGAAGAACTGCAGCAGGAACTGGAGAAAGGCGTCGATCTCAATGCGCCAGGTCAGAACGGTGAATCCGCTTTAATGATCGCGATTGCCGCCAAAGATCCGGAGAAAATGAAATTGCTGCTGGAGCAGGGGGCTGACCCGGAGCTGACGGATGATTACAACGCAACGGCTCTCAGGCATGCGGTTCAAGCTGACTTTGTTGACGGCGTTCGCCATCTCCTGACATTGGGAGTTGACCGAGGTTACCACCCCAAATACCCGTTAAAAGTGATTAATTATGACCTTAGCTGGTTTGACTCCGAGCATGTCAAGATGCCAGATGAATTCAAGGGAGTGATGACAGACGAGGAATGGAAGGAATCCCTTGAAGAGACCAACAAATCGGTGATTGAACTGGGACAGAGTCCGACAATTGAACCCATCATCGGTGATGTCTACAGTGCCGAAGTCTTGAACTTGTTCCTGAAAGCGGGCGACGATTTGAGCCAGGCATCACCTGAAATGCAACGACTTTTACTGCAGCTGGATGATGAGGCAACATTCCAGGCTTCAGCAGAAGACTATCGGAAGAATAAAACGCCTCGGTTCGGCAAGACCAATCCCGAACGAATGGACAACCCGTTCTGGAGCGACATGATTCGTATCGGGTGTAATGCGTATCAGGCACGCGTGCATTTTAAAGATGATTCTGCATTTGATAAGCCTGGAGCCGTATGGTGCTTTGACCGATTCGGTTCGACATTAACGCCTATTCCAGACGGTCGCTATGTGCAGATAGGCGGCGAGCACGAGGATTATTATGATCCGGATTTCTACATTTACAATGACGTCGTGATTCATGACGGCCAAGGGAACTTTGAACTCTATGGCTATCCGAAAAAAGTCTTTCCGCCGACCGACTTTCACACCGCGACTCTGGTAAAAGAGGAAATTTATCTTATCGGGTGCCTGGGTTATCCGGAACAGCGGGTCAATAACCAGACACCCGTCTATCATCTGAAAACTGAGACATGGGAAATTGAAGCGGTTAAGACATCAGGCGATTTACCTGGCTGGGTCTATCGACATCGCGCCAGCTACGTCCCACAGCGGAACGTAATCCAGATCACAGGCGGAGAGCGACAAAGCTGGGACAAACCAGGAGAGCCGGAACTGGTAACTAATGAGGACACGTATGAACTCGATCTGTCCACTTTCATCTGGCGGAAGCTGGATTGAATGTTGCTAATCCACAACCGTACCCAGTTCCCGAAGTAACTCGAACGTAAACAGCCCCGTATTGTGACCGTCGTTGAAGGTAATACGGTAGGCATAATTGCCCGCCAGACTCATCTTTTCAACTTTGATTGGCTGCAATTCAACGGGTGAGAGCACAGGCAGCTTCAGGGGCTCCGCTTCGGACGCTTTACGTTCATTGCGACAGGTCACACAAGGGCAAGACTTGCGTAATTCTGCGAACGTGTAGCGACGGTGTTGGCCATCGCTCCAGCCGATCAGCAGGGATTTTTCGTCAATCAGCTTTAATTCCGTAGGCGTCAGGTCCATGTAGTGTTTATTTCTTTTTTGCATCGAGGGGTACGAGATAATACTCGATGCCGTTAATTTGATTTCGCTTCCAGTCATTCGGAATCTGTGGCTTAGCAGGTTGCCCGGGAACAACGGTTATTTTTTTTCCCGGCAACTGAAGCAACACCTGAGGAGTCTGAGGGAAAGCCACTCCCGGTCGCACCTTTTCGAGCTGTGCCAAACGTTTCTCTAGCTGTTTAACTCGCTTCAGCAACTCCTGCACGTTCACCTCTGGTGTATCCTGCTCAGGAGCACTATGCAGGCTACCAGCCATCAAGCATATCATAACAATCATAAGCGTCAGGGGAACAGACCAGCGTTTCATTCTGAAAATTCCTTCTTTCTGGGTAAAGTATGAACCAGCGTTCGGTTACGCTAAAAATACTACTGGCTGAGAAGACGCTGTGAGAGCAAAGAAAGTTCCCACAAAATTTGCCCCATTAGAGGAGAAGATTTGGTTTCACATTTGGCAGTCACGTCTGAGTTGAAACTCTTTCTGCAGACAAATGACTGACATAGATATCCCACTATCAGAGCTGCGAGCAGACCTTAATCTGCATTTACCGTCGCAACAACAGAAAGCAATGCTTTGGGATCTTCAGGTGTTTTACCTAATTGGGCGCTTGAATAAAACCGCTGCTTACGAGGTTTTGCTGCCAGTTGGATTTGATACTCGACTGGTATCAGAAAGACATCCCGGTCAAGATGGGAGTAGAGCGCTACTTGCTGCGTTGTGGCGTTTTGATCATTTCCAATAGATTGTTTTGGTCTCTCAGGAATTGAAAGCGCTTCTGGACTACTCACAACAATCGCTTTCGATGAAGAAGCAAAATTCAGCTGGTCGATGACGATCTTTCTTGAAGCAGGCTTCCAGACGGATAATTGTAACATACACTTTCCGGTTATCAGTTCTCCCGATTTTCCTTTCACCTTTAAGACAGCAGGAACAAATGCGAGCTGGGCGGCTCTCAGCCCCAAAGCGGAGATCCGGAAGACGATTATATCCTGAGCAGGATCGTTTGTGTGAACATAAATTGTCGATTCCCGACGATTCGGAGCAACGGTCAGATCCGCATCGACAAAACCGGCTTCCCCAGGTTTGATACTGGTTGTCGACGATTCCGCAACAGTACACCCACAACTGGAATCAACGCGTGTGATTTCCAGAGGCTGATCCCCCACACTCATGATTTTAAAACGGTGTTTGACGTGCCCTTCTTTTGGCGCAGAAGCGTAGGTACGTCCTTCAGTTTTTAATCTGGCCCCGCCTTCGGGAGTTTTTTCGGAATTGCACCCCACAAATAACAGGGATAAACCACCAAGAAAAATGACAGTCCGGACATTCGAGTTCACGCTTAAGCTAGACATGGTTGCGTTATCTTCTTTCAAAGCAAGCAAGACTGTACCATCTATATTTACTCGCACTCAAACCGATTTATGACGGCGATATCTGACAAATAAGACCGTAAGAATGATCAATACAATGATAGCAAGGTTAACCAGAACCAGAGTCTTCATATTTGAACTCTCGTCTTCCTGTGCTGGTCCCCGCGGCAGATTCTGGGCTGCTATTTTATCATGCTGCTCCATCGAAATGGTCTTGCCTTTATCGCCAATCAGATCTTCCAAATTCACGACTGCAGCCGCATAGGTTGTTTCGCCAGTATCCGTATTCAAGAGAAGCGTTCCTTTCGGATACGTTAACTGAAAATCCTGTTTCTCTGGATTTTGATCGACTTCCATTTTAATCAATGAGTAATCCATCCTTGTCCCGGGGCTGCGATCCTCCGGGTTGACTCCATACCATGACCCTTTCCGAGGAAACCAGAAAGTCCCACGCTTCCCGGTGAACTGTTCATACTCAATATCTTTATATGTTGAGAGTAATCCATGCTGATCTCTCACTTCAATTTCAATGGGACGATAACCATATTTCGCATCCAGAGTGAGTTTCAGACGGATTCCGACAGCTAAAGGATCATCACCTTCAACAATCACAAGGTTTTCTTTCTCTGAGAGCACCTTGGCATGCGATGCTTCCATTTGCAGAAACTCGGCAACACTGACAGGCTGACCGAGCTCTAGCCCCGTCACAAAGAAACCAAAAATCTTGGGTGAATACGTAATATTTAAAAACGAACTAATTTGGTGCCCGACTCCGGCGCTCCCCTGTTGTTGGGAATCGTACGTCATATAGTATTCGCCGTTGAAAGCAGCTTCTTCTGTCCAGGCACTTTCAGACCGAGAGCGTAAAATCCGTTCCCAGCCGGACTGTGTAACTGCCCAGCGCAGCATGAGTGTCTCGTGCAGTTTCCATTCCCCCTTATCATCAGGGATCCAGTCTTCACAACTGTATTCGACAGTCAGATCATCCCATGCCTGATTCTGGCGTTCTAATTCTGCAGCCGCCTCTGCGAGAATGTCATTTTTTTCATCAGCAGTTGCGATCACCGAAAACAGACTGAGTAGATAAAAGCAGACTACATAAGAGACGAAAGAGCTGGTTCTCATATTTCAGATATCCATAACGAAAAACAAGGCTTACCCTCCTACAGGAGGACATGCTTTATCGCTGGTACATTGACTGATGACTGAGCAGGAATGCGTGCCAGCAGCACCTGAGCTTTTACACCAATAATATGTTCCTACAACCGGCAGATAAGCTTTTTTGCAAATTCCCTTCTTCGGGTTGCCACATGTAGTGGCAGTCGCAGGAGAAACACATTGTCTTGTTTGTACTGATGGGATACAAAGCCTGACCACAGTTGTCCCATCACACCAATTACAGGCGGCACCATTCTGACTTTGAGTGCACATACTCATGGCGCCAGGTGGTGCAAAGGTCCCTCCTTGTCCGCCACAAGCATATCCCGCAGCACAGGTTTGTTTAGGGCAAGCGACGGCAGCTTCTGCCTGTTGATGATTTGCACCTCCCATAAACGCGAAAGAGATGAAAACTGAAAGGCCAGTCAGTGAGAATAATATTCGATATATCATTTTCTTCCCCCACGAAAATTGTATAGAGTGATCCTGAGACGTTGTCTGGTTTACGACAGTAGGAATGACTGAAATTAACCACCGCCTCCACATGCTTTGTCACCAGTACATTCACCAGAAACAGTACAGCTATGTGACCCACCGGCAGCAGTTTTCTTGCAATAATAATAGCCATACACCGAGTGCCGAACACAGGTCCCGGTAAACTTGTTTCCACAAACGGTAGCTGCGCCCGTTTTGGCAGTGCACTTTCTGTCTTGAACACACTTGGCACAAAGTCGGACGTTGGTTGTACCATCACAACCATTACAAGATTTCCCACTCTGCTCAGGCGAACAAAAACTCAACAATGTTCCACATGCCTTTGCAGGAGCACAACATTCTTTGGGGCAAGCCGCTGCTTCCAAATTTGTTTGAGCGCAATAAATACATGCCGAAACAAGAATACCTATGGCAAGTGAGGTACTAAAACGCAAAGGCCATTTGTTCTTTGATACGAAGTTCATGATTACTCACTCCCTCACTGTTTGGGGGTATCGTGACACATCAAAATAAACAGGTTGGTTAAAAGAGGATTTGCTACCAATGATCTATCAAATTAAAGCTTGTATCCGAGAAGAGACGATTTAAACTCCCGCTCGAAGACATATACAGATACAACCTACAGCTATGAAAATATCACAATAACTTCTACTGTCAACACAATTACACATAGATACGTTAGTATAAGGGATTTACCGCAAGGAGGCTCAAAATGCCCCGGGTGCTGATAGAAGATCTTGGTTGAGGCGTTCAACCAGAAGTCAGCTCAAGAATGAAGAAAAGCCTAACTCAGCAACGGCCGCACTACATTCCCGTGCACATCGGTCAGACGGTAGTAGCGGCCCTGGAATTTGAATGTCAGCCTTTTGTGATCGATACCAAGACAGTGCAGAATCGTCGCATTCAAGTCATGCACGGGCAGGGGGTTTTCGGTGATATTGTAGCTGAAATCGTCGGTTGCGCCGTAAGTCAAACCCGGCTTCATCCCCCCGCCTGCCGCCCAGACAGTGAAGCATCGCGGATGATGATCGCGACCGTAGTTCGTGGCGGTGAGGGTTCCCTGACAATAGACGGTCCGGCCGAATTCTCCCGCCCAGACCACCAGCGTATCATCCAGCATGCCCCGCTGTTTCAAGTCGAGGATCAATGCCGCGGTCGCTTGGTCGGTTTCCCTCGCCAGCTGTTTGATCTTACTCGGTAGATTCAGATGATGGTCCCAGCCGCGATGATACAACTGGATAAATCGTACACCCCGTTCAGCCAGACGCCGCGCCAGCAGACAATTGGCGGCGTAGGTCCCCGGCTGTTTGGCCTGCTCTCCATACAGTTCAAACGTTGCTGCTGATTCCTGAGCAAGATCCGTCAATTCGGGTACCGAAGTTTGCATCCGAAACGCCAGTTCATACTGTGCAATCCGAGTGGCGATTTCAGGGTCTCCCTTTGCTTCAAGTGCCAGGCGATTGAGCGCACCGAGATCATCCAGCATTTCCCGCCGCGCCTGTTCATTAACCCCCGGCGGATTCGAGAGAAACAGGACCGGATCACTCGAACGACGGAACTTCACTCCCTGATGTTTCGTCGGCAGAAAACCGCTCCCCCACAAACGATCATAGAGCGGCTGCCCGCCCGCTCCTGAAGTCAATGCAACGAATGTCGGGAGATCCTTGTTTTCACTTCCCAATCCATAGGATATCCACGATCCCATACTGGGGCGGCCTGCCTGGATGCTGCCGGTCTGGAGAAAGGTAATTGCAGGATCATGGTTGATGGCTTCGGTATGCAGCGACTTGACGACGCACATCTCATCCGCAATTTTCGCAGTATGCGGCAAGAGTTCACTGATCCAGGTACCACTCTTGCCGTGCTGCGCGAACTTGAACATCGAGGCGGCAATCGGAAAACTTTTCTGCCCCGATGTCATTCCGGTCAATCGCTGTCCGCGGCGAATCGAATCGGGAAGTTCGGTTTTGTGAAATTTTTTGAGAGCTGGTTTATAATCAAACAAATCCAGCTGCGAAGGAGCCCCCGACTGGCTCAGATATATCACCCGTTTGGCCCGGGCAGGGAAGTGCAGACCACTGGTATTGGCAGCTTTCGGCTTCGCCGCTCCTGATTCCTGCAGCAGTGTCGCCAATGCTGCCAGCCCTACGCCGGCTGTATTCTGCCGTAAAAAAGAACGGCGGTTGACCTGCATCTCTAATTCGTCTCTGATATTTGGCATCAATTATTCCCTGTTGATCGTTTCATCCAAGTTGAGAATCAGACTGGCAATCACGGTATACGCCGCGTGCTCCACCATGTTGTATTGCTTTTGAGAACGCGAGTCCCCCACGGACAACAATTTCTTTGCCGCTTTCGGATCGTTTCGAAAACGAATTCGATACCGATTAAAACCGTTCATAAATATTTCCAGTTCCCGTTCGCTCGGTTCCCGTGCGAGTACGATACGCATTGCATACCGAATCCGGGCCGCCGGTGTTTGACTCCTTTGCTTGAGCATCCGCTCTGCCAGATTGCGGGCCGCCTCAACATACGTCACATCGTTCAACAGTGCCAATGCTTGCAGTGGGGTATTCGTCCGCGAACGTTTTACAATACAAGTTTCACGCGACGGAGCATCGAAGGTCGACATCGCCGGCGGAGGTACCGTCCGTTTCCAGAACGTATACATGCTGCGACGAAACAGATCGTCGCCCGTCCCCGGTTGATACTCCTGACTCGCTATCTCTTTCCAGACTCCCTTCGGCTGATACGGCTTCACAGACGGGCCCCCAATGTTTGTGCGCAGTAACCCCGCTGTAAACAACGCCTGATCTCGAATCATCTCCGCTGACAAACGCAAGCGGCTGGCGCGGGCCAGCAGTCGATTCTCTGAATCAGCCTGCTGCCTAGTCTCTGACACATGTGACGACTGACGATAAGTGGCTGATGTGACAATCAACTTCTGTAACCGCTTGACATCCCAGCCAGAACGAATGAATTCTGTCGCCAGCCAGTCCAGCAGGTCCGGATGTGTCGGCCAGGCACCTTGCGAGCCGAAATCTTCGGTTGTTTTTACGAGGCCGTTTCCAAAATACATCTGCCAGTAACGATTCACAATCACCCGCGCCGTCAATGGATTTGCCGGATCAACGAGCCAGCGGGCCAGCCCCAGACGGTTGCGGGGTAGATTTTCTGGAAGGGTACCCAGACTGGACGGGATGCCGGCAGAGACCTGTTCGCCCGGCTTATCGTACTCCCCCCGCATCAGCACAAATGTTGTTTTTTTCTGATCGCGTTCCTGCATCACCATGCTGGTCGGTAAGCTTCGATAATATGCTTCTCGCTGATTTTTGAATTTTTGCAATGCAGAAAACACGGTGCGATATTTTTTCGGAGCTTTGTCTGGCGCTATGACTGACAAATAATAGTGAGTCAGCTTCAATTGTTGCTGCGGCGTGCGCCCGGCTTCCGGTATCTGTACAATCTTCCGTACCGGCTCTGCGACCGATGTGATTGCGGCTCGATCGGACGAGAATTGGAAGTTGTAAATTTTCAAGTCATCGATTAATCCCTGATAATGATCCCGACCGTGATACGCCCCGAATTCCAGTGGTGAAGGAAACGAAAATCCACCAGTCAGATAATTTAAATTAACATCCAGTTCCTGCGATTCGCCGTTCACATATAATTGAAAATCCTGTGCCTGAGAATTACCAGCATACGTCAACACAATATGCGACCAACGGTTCATATTCAATTTTCTTTTCGACTGGAATAGTATTGCATCATCCAGCCAGCGCGGACCGAAATTGATATGTAAGTGGCCCGTTTTGAGAAAAACGCGAAAGCCGCTCTCATCCTGAGCCGGCGTGAGCGATGCGAGTATCGTCCCATTCGGCTGCTCTGGATAAATCTGAAATTCCAACGAAAATGGGTTCTTGTCGCTCAACGTTGGTTTCTGCTTTGTCCTATAAGATTGTGTTCCGTCTAACCGTAGTGCCTGGCCTGCGATTCCCTTCACAAACTTCGGTTTTTCCAAAGAGGTTTCTTTCTGATTGCGCGTCAAGTCACTGGATGCATTCGTCTTCTTGGCATAGAAGTCTGTGTTCTGCTTTCCGATCACTTTGAGATTCAGATCACCGTCAAAGGCAATCTGATAGGCCTGATCTTGCTCCGGAAACGTTTTTTGTAAGTCGCTCGCCGGCGGTTGTTGTTCCCAGTAGGTTTGAAATTTTTTCAGAGCAGGTGTCGCTTCTTGCAGCATCTGCTCATAGCTCTCGATTTTCTGATCGAGTTCCGTCAGTTTTTGTTGCTGCAGTTTTGTAGGTGCCTTGATAAATGGCGCGGCGTTGCCGTATTTAATAGCGCGGCCCCGTTCGGGAATATTATTGAAAAACGCGATTAGCTGATAAAACTCTTTCTGCGAAATGGGATCATATTTGTGCTCATGACAGCGAGCACAACCGATCGTCAGCCCCAGCCAGACCGTGCCCGTTGTCTCGACCCGATCGACCGCGTACTCGAGCAGGTATTCATCGAAGATGATGCCTCCTTCGGAATTGGCCCGATGATTTCGATTAAAGCCGGTTGCAATTTTCTGGCTGAGTGTCGGCTCAGGCAACAAATCGCCGGCCAGTTGCTCAACCGTGAATTGATCAAAAGGCATATTGTTGTTAAACGCATCAATCACCCATTCGCGCCAGCGCCACATATGACGTTCGCCATCCGTCTGGTAACCACTGGTATCCGCATACCGAGCCGCATCCAGCCATTCCAGCGCCATTCGTTCGCCGTATTGGGGAGACTGTAATAGCCGATCGACCAGATCTTCATAAGAGGTTGGAGAATCATCTTTGAAAAAACGTTCCTGTTGCGCCAGGCTCGGTGGCAGGCCCGTCAGGTCCAGACTCAAACGCCGCAAAAGTGTTGATTTTTCTGCTTCAGCTGAAGGGACGAGGCCCTCTTGTTCGAGCCGCGCGAACACAAATGCATCGATTGGATTCCGCACCCAGTCCGCCTGTTTGACTTGCGGAACATCCGGACGGCGGGGAGGAATGAAGGCCCAGTGTTTCTGCCACTGCGCTCCCTTATTGATCCACTGTTTCAGCGTTTCAATTTGTGCGGTGGTAATTTGTTTGCCTGAGGAGGCAGGGGGCATCTGTAAATCGGGATCATTGGAAATCAGACGCGCAAATAATTCACTCTCCGCCGCCTTGCCTTTGACGACCACGCTGGGTGCATCAGTTGTTCCCAAGAGGCCGCTCTCTTGATCCAGTCGCAGGTCGGCTTGACGCTGAGATGAGTCGGGGCCATGACACTGAAAGCAGAGGTCAGACAGAATTGGTCTAACATCACGGTTAAACTCGATTTCCACACCGATTGACGGAGACTCTCCCAGATAAAGAACCAGAATCAGCAGGCTTGAGAACCAGGCAATGTTTCGGACTCGCTGTCTCATCAAAGCAATCTCCGCAGTCAATTCTGATTTTGATAGAACCAGGAACAACACCGCAACACATCAATCATCGATTATATCATTACGATCCATATGAGGCTACAGTCAGGCTGGCTAACACTCAATCTGGTTTCAGTTCAACAGATCATGCACCTATTTTGCTGTTTGTTCTGCCTGCATTTTTCGTAGTGTCACCAAGGATTTCTGCAACCTCTGTTTCGCTTCCGGCGTTGTTAAATCATACAGATAAATGGAGTAGCCGGCCCGTTTCCATGGCTCCAAAGATCGGAAACCCGCAAACGGATCAGTTCCGTGTGTATAAAGCCCCTGCAGATGATTCGTCGAGAGTGCCAGATAGTTCCATTGATCAAGTTTCTCAGGCAACGACTCTTTTAAAGAAAGCGCAGAGATACCATAAGCATCGGGCCGCGCGGTCCCAAAGTAGTACAGCAAACATTGGTCTCGCTTTTCGGACGGCAACTGATCCAAAGCGGCTTTGAGTGCCGGCAGATCCTGTCCCCAATCCAAATTGGAATCGAGCAGATACTGATGCCCCGCTTCGGGACCGCCAACAAGCCGATTAAAGTAAGCCAGGTAATGCGGCTGGATTGATGTGATCGCGAGAATCTGAAATCCGATACAAAGCCCGGCAAATGTGTAAACTAAATATGTCCTTTTCTGAAACCAGTGCCAAACCTGGTCAATCGTAAATAAAAACAGGAGCGGATAAATCGTGAGTAAATAACGCTGCCCTAAATTCAATCGACTGGTGAGAGACAAACCCAGCAATACTGCCATCGCCAGTAACCAGATCTGGGGTGCATGATGCGTCGGTTGCTGCCCTGCTGTAGAAGGACATTCTTCTTTCGTGATCTCGGGAAACTCGCTATCAGGATGACGCCACGTATTCCAGCAATCTCGCAGAAAGAAGGGACACAAAACAAGAGCAAGCACCGTCAGGAGTAATTCAACCGGCGTGCTCTTCCAGAGCCAGGCCAGTGGAAAATAATACCACCAGCCGGAATTGGAAACCTGTCCCATTAAATACGCGTCATGCCCCGCCAAATTATGCAGGAGTTGAAACAAGATACCGGCAACAGGAGCAGGGCGTTTCAGATGGGTGTGAGAGACTTCCATTATCTGTTCGGCAATCGGGCCTCGCCCTAAAACCCGAACCCAGGCAGAATAGTCCGGCGTTTCTGCATAAGACACCGTTTTCAGGGGCCCACTGAAACCGAACAGATGAAACGCCCAGGTAAAGGGAATCAAAAGCAACAAGAATAAGGCAAAAGAAATGGTGACTCGTTTGAGTAATAACCAGAGTTTTTTGTTTGACTCCGAACTGAATTGTTTCATCGCAACCAGGGCCATAATGACCAGTACACAAGGCAATAGGAAGATACCGGAATATTTTGTCGAGATGGCTAGTGATACCGCTACCGCTAGCCACCATAAGTTTCTGGTGGTCGGCTCTTTCCAGTAACGGGTGAGTGTCGCCAAAGCAATCAACGCCATCAATGTGAGGCAGGCATCGGTCGTTGCCAGGGAAAAATGCGCAATCACCGTAGGAGAAAATGTAACCAAGGCTGCGCCTAGAGCCCCCGCGGCGAATCCCCTGCGTTTCAATAACCAGAGGTAAATCAAAAACATCATCGGAAGCCCGATCAACAGCGCATTCATCAATCGCGCCTCATCAATCAAGGGAGGGTCAGAAGGTTCTCCCTGCCACACATCCGCGCGATGACTGCCCCCCGCAAACCAGGCCACAGGTAGATAAATCAGCAGAATGGGAATCGGAGCAACACCTTCCCCGCTGATTCGTTGGTCAAGCGAGCCCTGATTCATACTGGTCAACGCAGTATTCAAAAAAAAAGTCTCATCAAAAGTCGGACTTTTCATACCACGAAAACTAGTGGTTTGAACCAGAATCAGTACTGCGAAGAGCAGTGGCGTTCCCCAGATGATCAACGACCCATACACCAGTTTCGAAGAAATGGCTCTAAGAATTGGCATAGTCGGCTTAAATCAAATAAGAATTGAGATGAGAACCGACCTTCATCATAAATTCATAATCAGGGAATTCCTAACAAATTTTCATCCGTTTTCGAGTTTTTCAGATTTAGCAGATACCCTGAAATTGCCTGTTTTACTCGCCTTGATTCACACGATACCAGCGATAGAGCTGACGGAAAGGTGGGGTAAACTGCTGTTCGTGGTCGTTCAACATCTGGTCTATGACAGGCAGTTCGAAAAATTCGCCTCGTTCGATCTCGAGTGGATCAAACGTAAAAGGGCCATCGGAAAACGTGCGAAACAGAACGGTATGCTCATACGCGTTGTGCGGAGTTCCGGGAAATTTCTCCAGCCTTTCAAGTGGGGTCTGAATGCCGATCTCTTCCAGCATCTCCCGTTCAGCTGATTCCTGATAATCCTCTCCAGCACTCAGATGACCAGATGCGGAAGATGTATAGCAGTGAGGATACTCATCTTTTGTGGCAGAGCGAAACTGCAGCAGAAGTGCCCCCACAGAATTGAACACAAACACATTTGCAGCCCGATGCAGCAACTTTCGCGCATGCACAACAGAACGCGGTAATTGTTCTAAAACCTGGTCCTGTTCATCGACCACATCAAATAGTTCTTCTGATTCCATCGCTGTCAACTTACTTCGCGCAGAGTAAACATAAAAGAGGCGGGAGAAAAACCACTCTGGCAATAGTAATATTTTTGTGTAACAAAGGGGAGTCTGGTTAATACAAACCAACTCAACGCACAACAAAAGCAGACTAGCAAAAACAGAAGACTAAATCGAATTCTCGGAGAAATAACTTTCTTCGAAATCTTCCTGTCTTTCATCGTCATAATAGCTGACGACGTAATTTGCCATGCCAATGGTGATGATGTCTCCGGGGTACAGAGGCGCTTCATTCACTTGCGCAGAATTAACAATCGTCCCATTGGTTGATTCCAGATCACGCACACGGACAGCATTGTTATGGAACGTCAATTCGCACTGCTGGCGACTCAACATTGGATCTAAAATCCGTAGATCACAACCGTTACTTCTTCCAAGCACAACAGGTAACTCATCAACACTGACCTCAATATCCGGTAAATCGGGATGATCACTGATAAGATGAATTTTCATGGAAGGAACCTTTTCACTCTCGGGCAGAGCTTGAATCAGTGTGGTGATTCATCAACATCTGCGTCTGGGGGTAGGCCAAATGGGGGGTAGGACCAAGTGAGGGTAAATCACTGCAATACAAAAATTCACATATGTGAATACTTATGCGTAATTCTACTGATATGGTTCGCGCCATGCAATGGGAAACTGGAAAAAGATCGCAAAATCTGAATTTCCCTCAGAATACGGGAAATCTGCGATTCCCGAATGAACGCGGAATCTGGGAGTTCAGCCGGATTTCTCACACGATGTACCTTAATTCCCAGAAAATAGTACTATTGATAACTTCCTTAGTGGTAAAATTTTACCGGGCCGAATTGTATCTTTTAGCGTCTCCGAATCTCGCGATCGAGAAAGGTAATCTTCTACGATGGGCAACTTTGTTGGTTCGTTTATCCTGTTCCAATCCACTCTCGATCAGAAAGTCCACTGGCTGGCACACTGGAATTATGAACGGCAGGAATTCATGCTGCCCGGTGCCAAAAAGAAGCCTTATGAAACCTTCCAGCATTGCCTGATTTCGGAGATCGAAAAGACTTATGAACTGGTTCCTTTTGAGGACTTTATCATCTCGCAAGATCCACAGGCACATCTGGCTTTCAGTGACAAACCTTCTCCAGATGAGCCCTCTGAACATTATATTATTGAATTGTTTGACTTCCAGGCTCTTAAAAGCTCGGCGCGAAAAGTATTGGAGGCAGACCTCCGCAATCGCTGGGTGAACGAACAAGATATTGAAGAGGGGAGCACTGCAGACGGCTTTCCCATAGCCGGACTATTTCGCGCTCTGCTCCACAAAGCGAACCTCGATGGCCGTCTCTCCTGACATCAAACTGGTTTTTCACAAAAAATTCAGGCTGTCCACTTACCAGGTTTCCGTTTCAGCAACGTTTCAGTAGAATAAGTACCAAGACGCCTTGATTGTAGCATTTTAGATTCCATTCGATCTATAATGAAAACAGTCGGAGACGAGGGACCGTTATGTTCTCGCAAGATGCGATCTAATGAACCACTTGTTTATTTATTCTGAACCGAGCACATTGCCCGGATCCCAAGCTTTGGAGAGATCGATGAAACACCTTAAAACCATGACCATGCTGGCAGCTGTACTGGCTATTGCCTGTTCGAATACCTTTGCTGGCGAGACCGGCAAGAAATCCGTGCCCCCCGTCTTAAAACACAAAATGAAATCTCTGGATGGCAAAGAAGTCGATCTCAGTAAATATCAAGATAAAGTCTTGTTGATCGTCAACACCGCCAGCAAATGTGGTGCAACTCCCCAATACAAAGACCTGCAGGCACTTCACGAAAAATACAAAGACCAGGGACTAGTTGTCCTCGGATTTCCCTGCAATCAGTTCGGTGCTCAGGAGCCTGGCACAGCAGTACAGATTTCTGAGTTCTGCACCAAAAACTACGGCGTGACCTTTGACATGTTCAGCAAAGTCGACGTCAACGGCGAAAATGCCACTGACCTTTACAAATACCTGACATCCAAAAAAGCGAATCCCAAAACCGCCGGCCCGGTCAAATGGAACTTTGAAAAATTCCTGATCAACCGCGATGGTGAAATCGCTGCCCGCTTCCGCACACGCGTCAATCCGCAATCAGAAGAGGTCACGAAAGCCGTCGAAGCAGAATTAAAAAAGAAATAATCCGTCTCTGATTCAAAATAAAAGGGATGCATCTACATGAGATGTGTCCCTTTTTTTATAGAATGCCTTCAGACATGAACTATAACTTTTTCTCTCCACAACAAATCTGTTTCGGCTGGGACCGCTTTCAGGAAGTCGGTCCACTGGCTACGTCTCTGGGCAAACGGGCTTTGATCATCGGCGGTTCCCGCTCACTGGAATCAAACGGGGTGATTGAAGAATTAAAACGCTTACTGCTCCGATCCAACATTGAGAGCGAATTCGTTCGCACCATTTCCAATGAGCCCGAGGTAGCTGACGTTGATCAGACCACCAATCTCCTGCATCATCTGGGAGCGGGAGCAGGGGATTTTCTAATTGGCATCGGCGGTGGATCCGGCATTGATTTGGCCAAAGCCTGCGCCGCGATGATCACCAACTGGGAAAGCGATACCGTTCTCGATTATCTCGAAGGTGTCGGGAAGGGCTTACAACTGAAACAGGCACCGCTTCCGCTACTCGCGATTCCCACCACCGCCGGAACCGGCAGCGAAGCCACCAAGAACGCGGTCATTTCCAGTTATTCGCCCGCCTTTAAAAAAAGTCTGCGTGCCGATGAGATGATTCCGAACCTCGTGCTCTGCGATCCCAAACTCGCCTGTTCCGTTCCACCTGAAATCACAGCCAGAACCGGCATGGATGCGATCACCCAATTGCTGGAAAGCTATATCTCCTGCCGCGCTCAACCCATTCCACAAGCACTCTGTCTGCAGGGGCTCAAACTGGCTTTGCCCGCACTGGCTGAAGCCGTCGAAGACGGTTCGTCCCGCAATGCCCGCGAAAGCATGGCGCATGCAGCACTACTCTCGGGTATCGCATTAGCTAACTCCGGTCTGGGAATGGCCCACGGCGTCGCTCCCGCGCTCGGAATTCACTGCCGTATTTCCCACGGATTGGCGTGCGCCGTCATGTTGCCAGCCACGCTGAAAACGAATCTGTCAGTTCGACAAAAAGAATACGCCGAAATCACCAGATTTATCGCCCCCGAACGGTCATTCACGGAAGCAGAGGCGGCACAATATCTGATTGAGCATATCGAAACACTCAATGATCGGATCAACATCCCTCGCAACCTCTCAAGTCTAGGTGTCACTCAAGCACAGATCCCGGACCTGGTGGCCAGCTCCCGAGGAAACAGCATGAGCGGCAATCCGCGCGAACTTTCCGATGCGGAGCTCACCCAAATTCTGGAAGACCTGCTATAACTGATTTCCTCCAGCAAGTTATCGGACTTGTGAAGAGCACTCATTTCATTCTACGATTGCATTCGTTAAAATGCGTTTTTGACCTTACGCACTCACGGAGAAGAAACTCGATGTCTCGATCTACAGTTAAGCTGCTCACCCTTATTTTCTTTGCCCTCATTTCAGTCGGATTCTCACAGGCTGCCCCACCTACTTACCATCCGGTTAAAGCCAAACTGGTCAAACCCCGTCAGGGGCTAGGTAACACCCTGAATAAACTTAAACAGAACGAAGAAGTCCGAGTGGCGTACCTGGGTGGCTCGATTACAGCAGCCCCGGGCTGGAGAGTCAAAACCACGAAATGGCTACAAAAGGCGTTTCCCCAAGCCAAAATCCATGAAATTCACGCCGCCATCGGCGGGACCGGTAGCAACCTGGGAGCGTTTCGCCTGGATCACGATGTCCTGCAGCATCATCCCGATCTGGTCTTTATCGAATTTGCCGTCAATGATGGAGGCCGGCAGCCGGAATCCATCTGGGAATCGATGGACGGGATTGTCCGTCAGATCTGGAAATCAAATCCCAAAGCGGATATCTGTTTTGTTTATACCTTCCGCGTGAATTATGAAAAGGATCTG
Organism: Gimesia fumaroli; assembly: GCF_007754425.1. Lineage (NCBI taxonomy): Bacteria > Pseudomonadati > Planctomycetota > Planctomycetia > Planctomycetales > Planctomycetaceae > Gimesia > Gimesia fumaroli. The sequence goes on along the minus strand of NZ_CP037452.1, from coordinate 3,480,562 downwards.
AGAAAAGGTGAGTGCCCCCGGGCGGCATCCGCGATGGAACTGCTGGCCGACCATTACGGTATTCCGTCGATCAACGTCGCATTAAAAATTTCTGAACTTGAGCAGCAGGGAAAGCTCAAATTTACATCTGACAAACCCCTCGCCGCGGAGATCGTGCTCTTTTCCAAAGATGGCGTACATCCCCTTGATCAGGGACACGAAATCTACACAGAAGTCATTGCCAATGCCATCCAGCAGATGCAGCCCACATCCAAGCCTGTGAATCATGCATCAAAACTCAAACAGCCATTTGTCACCGGACACTGGTCCGATGCCAAGATGGTCCCCTTGAATAAGTCGATGCTTTCCGGAAATTGGCAAGAGTTGCCAGCAGACGATATTCTGCAAAAACGATTTGGCGGCCGCATGGGTCAAATCTGGGAAGCAGACAAGCCGGGCAGTCGCATTACCTTTCGCTTTCGTGGGACTCAAGCCGCTCTCTACGATCTGTTAGGCCCCGACGGCGGTCAAGTCAAGATCACCGTCGATGGAAAACCGCATTCCAAATTAACGCCACGCTTCGACAGTTATTGCACCTATCATCGGATCGCGACATTAAATCTTGCACAAAATCTTGATCCGGACAAAATCCATTCGGTGACGGTCGAAATTCATCCGGAACAGCCTGACCGCAGCCCTGTCGCGTTCCGTCTGAAAAATCCTGAAGAGGAACTCAAATCTCCCAAGTATCAGGGGACAAAAATCCGCGTTGGCAAAATCATGTTACGTGGTGAATTAGTTCCCTGAAACGGTGGAAAGATCGATCCCTTTACCCTTTGTAGCAGAGAAGGCATTTCGAAAATGATCATCGCAGCCGGCCTGAGCCCGGCCTGGCAACAGATTCTAGAAGTGAACTCGTTTGAGGTCGGCGAAGTCAACCGCTGCCAGTCTGCGCATTGGTGTGCTTCAGGCAAAGTGATCAATGTGGGGGTTGCTCTCCAGCACCTTGGTTGTCCTTGTGAAACCATTTTCCCTGCCGGTGGCTATGCCCGGAGTCTGATCGAAGCCGAACTGAATGAACTTGACGTTTCGTTCCGCGACCTTAATCAAGAAAACCCGACTCGCATTTGCACGACGATTCTGGACCGATCTTCCGGACAGACGACCGAACTTGTTGAAAATGCAACCCCCATCTCGGAACAGGAAGTCAAGGCCTTTGCAGCCGAGTACCGCCGCTGCGCTGAAACAGCAACGGTTGCAGTCCTCACTGGATCACTGCCGGAAGGAACCCCTGTTACATTTTATCGAGATCTCATAGCCAAGACGAAGTGTCCGGTTATTCTCGATGCCCGGGGTACTGAGCTTGAAGAGGCATTATCAGCCAAGCCTTTTCTGGTCAAACCAAACCACGAAGAACTGGAACGCACGCTCGGCCGCGTTCTTTCCAGTACTGAAGAATTAATCAAAGGCATGCAGGACATCAATCGTCGCGGTGCGACCTGGGTTGTGATCTCGCAGGGGAAATCTGCCTTGTGGGTCACATCCGCCAATGAGGTTTATCGGTTTATCCCGGCTTCTGTCGAGGCAGTCAACCCTATTGGATGTGGTGACAGTCTCGCAGCAGGCATCGCCAGTGCAATCTATCAAGGCTGGACGGTTCCCGAATCGATTCGTTGGGGCATGGCCGCCGCCGCTGATAACCTGACACAACTACTCCCCGCCCGACTGTCGGACTCCCGTGTGCAGGAATTGTACAAGCAGGTCGAAATGGAACAGGTCGTCTGATGAGCGAGGAACTCAGTGACCAGGGCAGCCTGCTGGAAGCCCGGCAAATCGGCAGGCAGACCACGGCTGGACAGTGGCTGATCCGAAATGTCTCACTGGCTGTCCATCCCGGTGACCGAATCGCCATCGTTGGTCCGACTGGTTCTGGGAAAACACTTTTCCTCCGTTCTCTGGCCATTCTGGATGATATTCAGGAAGGGGAACTGCGTTTTCACGGAAATCCACTCAAAGACAAAGAACTCCCCGAATTTCGCAGTCAGGTCGTTTACCTGCAGCAACGGCCAGTCTTGATTGAAGGAACCGTAGAAGACAATCTGAAGCTTGCACTGGGATTTCAGGTGAACCAGCACAAACCGCACGACATCAAAGCGTTGATCAGTTTACTAAATACCTTCGACAGACCCGAATCCTTTCTGCAACGCCAGTCCAGCGCACTATCAGGCGGAGAAGGGCAGATTGTCGCGTTATTACGAGCCCTGATTCTCTCACCCCAGATTCTGTTACTGGATGAGCCCACGTCCGGCCTCGATCCCGGCACTACAAAACAGTTTGAAGCGATCATTCTCAAATGGCTTTCCACTTCAGATAAAATCCCTGCCTTCGTCTGGATCACTCACGACCATAGTCAGGCAGAGCGTGTCGCCAGGCAGATCATGACATTTCCCGCAGGGACAATTTTGCCTGTCCAAAAAAGCCATTAAGCGTCTACCACTGTCCTCTGATGAAGTTATTTTAAATAATCCAGAATCAGATTGGAAAGAATTTACAAATCAATTATGCTTACGACTGTTGGACTATCTCTCACCCATTCCAAGGAGACAACCGATGCCTATTGAGATTCAAGACCACCCAGATCAGAACTATGTTGAAATTAAACTTTCCGGCAAGCTGGTCAAAGAAGACTATCACGATTTTTCCCCCATCATTGAAACGCTGATTGAGCAACGTGGCTCGCTGCATATGCTGGTCGTGCTCGATGATTTTCACGGTTGGACCGCAGGCGCGCTCTGGGAAGACGTCAAATTCGATGTCAAGCACTTTAAAGACATCTCGCGACTGGCGATGATCGGGGAAAGCAAGTGGGAAAAAGGCATGGCCAATTTCTGCAAACCCTTCACGACCGCCAAAATCAAATACTTCGACATTGCAGATACAGATGCAGCCAAAACCTGGATTGCGGAAGAGAGCTAAGCGATATTGACTCTAAATGTCATTCAATCGCTTGTTCCCGCCCGAACGCGATTTACCAGTTGAACCAGCAAATCAGTCGTCCATTCCTGTTCTGCAGGAATGGCGACTGCCTCTGTCTGTTCGACTTCGCTCAACGGCTCCAGTCCTTTTAGCTGTTGTTCTAAAACTTCGGTTGTCGCATCAGAAGGATCGCCACCAGCTTTTTCTCGCGCGGCAATCCGTGATTCCAAGACGTTTTGGTCCGCTGTGAAAGACAGCAGTAGAAAAGGAACATTCAACCGCATTGCCAGTTCTCGGAACAGATTGCGTTGCCAGGCTTTGAGCGTGGTCGCATCGACAATCACATTCCAGCCCGCCTCTAAAATCGATTGTGCCAGCTCAGATAATCGCTGATACGTTACTTCTGTCATCTCTCGTGTATACAAGTCGGCGTCGGCTAGTTTTATTTCCGCCTGCAGCTGTTTTCGTTCTACATCCGAGCGAACGCGAATCGCACTCATCCCTTCCAGTAGCAGACTGGTCCCGTACGATTTCCCGCTCCCTGATACGCCGTGCGTCAACATCAGCACGGGTTCTGTCGGCATTACGTATTTCTTCGCCAGTTCCAGATAGGACCAGAACTCTTCGTGAATTGCTGCCTCTTCCGCTTCAGATAAATCATGCTGGCTTAACCGCAATGCGGCCACTTTCGCACGCACCATCGCACGGTAAGATAAATAAAATCGCAGCAATGGAACACCGGCATAATCTCCCGTTAGTTCCAGATAGAAATTTAAAAACCGCATGGCATAGTTGACGTGCTCCCGATCTTCCAGGTCCATTACCACAAAAGCCACTTCGCTCAGCACATCCACCCAGCGCAAAGCAGCATTGAATTCCAGACAGTCAAACAGGGTCACTCCCGTATCACTCAGAATCATATTCCCCAAGTGCATATCGCCATGGCACTCGCGAATAAATCCGTTTGACTTGCGTTGTGCCAATAAGGATTGATGCGATTCGTACCAGTGCTCGTTCTCAACGCGAATCAACGCCACCATTTCCTGAACCGCAGCATCAGTCGAAAATAACTCTTCCAGATGACGAAAGTTTTCTTCTACTGGCGCCATGATTTTTTCCGGCCTGCCATACTCCAAATCGTCACCGGCAATGTCGATTTTCGTATGAAACTCAGCCACTACCTGCGCCAGCGAATCAATGTGCATCGCAGTCAGAGTGCCTTGTTCAATCGCATGGCTCAGCAGATTCTCCTGAGAAAACTGAACCATTTGCACCGCATAGTCAATCACTTCGCCGGCTCCATCCAATTCAGGGGCGGCTTCGGTTCCCGTTATGGGAATGACTTTCAGATAGAGATCCGGCGCCAGCCTGCGATTCAGACGGATTTCTTCCTCGCAGTACTTCTTACGCAATTCCAGCGTGGAAAAATTGACGAACCCCATATCGACATGTTTTTTCAGTTTATAGGCATAAGCGCCTGTCAGCAGCACCCAGGAAATATGCGTCTCCAGCACCTGAAATTCATCAACGGGATGATCATAGAGAGATTTTTTCTGTAGCGATTCAATCAACATGCTGCTTCTTCCATGCTCCTGCTGCGTTAAAGATAATTCTCGACAAGTTTGCATTATAACAGAATCGAAGCAGGGCGCAGAGCGTAGAAGCTGTCTCAACCCGGTTTTTGCGCGATCAGAATGTAGTAAGGAACCTTACAGAATGGCACATACGGAAGCCCCCCCTGATTTTCCGTCAGAGAAATCATTTCAAACCGATCGAGCAGGTAAGGCAAATGATCGGGATTGAGAAATACGTTATCGCCGGCAAACCAGGTCGGCCAGAAATGGCGCTGAAACCAGGAGTGCGACTTTCGATGGACCTGGGGATATTTCCTAGATACGTAAAAATCAACAATTCCCAACATTCCTCCCGGACGCAACAAATCACAGGCATGATTCACCGCTTGAAACCAATCAGGAATCATCGTCAGGGAATACGAAAACGTAACCAGATCCACTTCAGATTCTGGTGGCGCAAATCGAGTCGCATCGTCGCAGACCGCTTTTACGTTTCCCCAGCCTCGATCAGCAATTCGTTGCTCACAGACATCAAGCAGAGGCTGGCACAAATCGACCAGATACGCACGTTGAAACTGAGCTAGCCGCTCTCCCCATAATTCTGCATTCTCACCTGTCCCCGCTCCCAGATCGACCCAGACGCCATCTTTGGCTACGGGCAAACTTTCAAACAATTCACAGCGCCCATGTAATAAGCGTTTGCGGAACTGGTCGTAACCGGCAGCCTGGCCGCCATAAAACGAATTGAGCCGTTCGGCGTGTGTTTGACCATCAATGCGGGAAACCAACAGATGCCACAACGTTTTAAATTCATTCAACCGCACACTCAGATTGCTCATTTGATTCTACTTTTAATAAAGTGTTTAGGACTCGCTACAGACTCTACATTAAACCAGCAGGTCCGCAATATAGAAACTTCCGTAGGTATTCACACGGTCCTGCTCATGTAGCTCCGAGGCGAGATGGCTCTTGTAGTTCAGCAGTTCGCCAACCTCACGTTCCCGTCCTGCAGACTGCACCTTCAAAGGATCAATGAAATCAACTTCCATTCCAGCACTCCGCCAGATAATCCGGGTCTGCTCGGCAGCGCGATCCAGAATCGCCTGCCATTCACTCTGTAGCATCTGAGGCTGTGCCCCAGCCATCCAGTCCATATGGTCCAACAGCACATAGCGGGAAATCGTCCCCGAATGCTGCTTCAAAAACCCTTCCACGGTATTCGTATTCACGGTGACCCGATCAATTAACCCCGCTTTGAGTCGCTCAAAATTCTCCGGTTTGAGATATTCGGGACAACAATCCGGCTCGTAACTTCCCGTCAGATAGACGCGCCAAAAATAGTTATCTTGCAGAGAACGGCTGGTGAAAACCGTCTCAATCCGATCAATCACAAACTGTACAATTCCGCCAGGATAACATTGATCAATCTGTGTCCGTTGAGGGCGGGGCACTCCCAGCATGGACAATGTCAGATCCCGCCTCATGCTCCATTTGATCATCCGCGTCCACAATAAGTCATTCAATTGGCGAGACTGATAAATGCTGTTTTGCTCCGTCACATCCCGAGCCGCCAATAAAGAATTGATATCATTGCGAATCTTGGCTACCCGATCGATATAACAGTTCACAAACCAGGCAAACAAACCTGAGGAACCGCGGAAGTAAAAGCTGGAGCGTTTCCCTTCACATGAAAAGAATTTTCCGTGACGGTCCCAGTACTTGCGGGCTGTGAGTGAAAGATCATTACGCAAATTTTGTGAGTACAAGCTCTCCCAATCCGGAGATTGCCCCCGGCCAAACAAATCAAAAAATGCCTCGTAATCCAGATTGCGGATCGCTGAAAGCTTTAGCTCCAGCAGGGCATTTTGTTTGGGATTCATATCGACCGCATGCACCCGTCGTGGCTCATCCAGCAGATAGTCCAGTGCATTACACCCCGCAGAAGTAATCACCAGAATCTCATCTTCCGGACCAATTTCCAAAGCCCGTCGATCAAGGCGGGGGTCTTCCCAGCAGGTGTTATAAACCAGATTGCCCTGATGAACCCACTGAAAACTCTTACGGCTGATCCGTTCTGAAATCATGAATTTTGCTCCCACAAATTGATCAAATGAAGGTTGGTTAACGGCGAATCAACCGCAAAGGATGACATCGTTTTAGAAATCGGTTTATTAAACTTGGCATCTCTGTTTTTGAATAATCCTGCTGTGCATTGCGATTCACGACATTCTGTGCCGGTAAAGCTGCCTTTTGAGTCGGCGCAATTTCCTGATCGAAAAATACAATCTCCATTGCACCATCGCTGTATTCAATCAGTGCGCTGCAGTGCTCCACCCAGTCACCGGTGTTGCAGTAATCGATTCCGTCAATCTCCAGAATATTGGGAGCGTGAATATGACCGCAGATGATCCCTTCACAGAGTCGTTTACGAGCGTGACTGGCCAGTTTCTGTTCATAATCACTGATAAATCGCATCAGGTGTTTCACCTGAGATTTGACCGCAGACGAAAGAGCAAACTTTGACTGCCCCTTGCGTTTGAACAGACGATTAAACAGACTGTTCGCCGTCAGCAGCACGTCATAAGCAAAAGACCCCAGAACCGAAAGCCATTGTGCGCCGGTTTCAAACTTATCAAACTGATCGCCGTGAATGATCAGAAAACGCCTGCCGTCCGCTGTGGTATGCACGAATTCATCAGAGAGTGTGACAAAACCAAAACGTTTGCCAAAATCGCGTAGAAATTTATCATGATTGCCGGGGGTATAAAAAACTTCCGTTCCCTGTGCACTTAAAGCTTCGACCCGGTCGAGAATCGCATTATAACTTTGCGGCCAGCGCCACTTCTTGCGTAGCTTCCAGCCATCAATCAGATCCCCCACCAGATACAGGGATTCCGGATCATGCGAATTCAAAAACTCCAGAAACTCGTCCGCCCGTGAGTGCATACATCCCAAGTGCACGTCGCTGACAAAGATCGAACGAATCGAGCGACAAGCCATACTGGCTATGGGTTCCTCGGACACGATCATATCATCCTCCTTAATGACATTGCTCCGCGAAAACGCTTGTCCGCTTCTCTGATTACACAGCTCTGACTGTGGACTCTTCTTATTTTTTCTCTTTTCATTCTGGCGGGGATGATACCAGCCAATTATTCGTTGCTGATGAATGCTAAGTTAAGGTCTTGAGAATTCACAAAAGCAGAAATCCCCCGCTAATTAAAGATCCGGTTAAGGTTAGGAAATCAATCCGTGAAGAGACTCTTCCTAAGAGGCCTGCCTTCTCATCTCACATGGAACTATTTATGATTCAGACTTTACTGGCTCCCCTTTTCCTGATAACCACGGCAGGCGATCTTGATGTATGATTTAACACCTTTGAATATTGCATTGGCGACACTGCTCGTTTTGGTCAACGGTATCATTTCCGTCTGGCTCAAGCTAAACATGGAAAAACGCCTGCTGTTGGCTTCACTGCGGACCGTGGTGCAATTGCTGTTGATCGGTCTGATCCTGGAGTGGATTTTCGAACTCTCCTGGTGGTCGGTGATCCTGCTCCTGATGTTTACGATGACTCTCATTGCCAGCCTGACCGCTGTGCAACGTTCGCAACGTCGTTTCCCTGGCATCTGGTTGAATAGCATGGTGGCAGTCTTCGTCAGTTCCTGGCTGGTCACCGCTTTCGCATTGACTGTGATTATTCCACCGCAAAACTGGTCGGAAAACCCGGCTCAATATCTGATTCCGCTGCTCGGTATGATCCTGGGTAATACGTTGAACGGAATTTCGCTCGGTCTGGATCGACTCACCGAAGAGCTGGTATTGCGCAGAGCAGAAGTGGAACTCAAACTCACATTGGGTGCCACTCGAAATGAAGCAGCACGGGAAGCTTTGCAAAACGCTGTTCGCTCAGGCATGACACCGATTATCAATTCGATGATGGTCGTCGGACTGGTTTCACTGCCCGGTTTAATGACCGGACAGATCCTGGCTGGTGCCAGTCCACTGGAATCGGTCAAGTATCAGATTGTGATCATGTTCCTGATCGCTTCGGGAACTGCATTGGGGACAGTGATCTCAGTTCTGTTGGGATATCGCCGACTGTTCAATTCGAAACACCAGTTCCTCTTCGAGCAGATCAGAAAAGTCGGGTAGGGCAGAATTAACACAAGCAGACGTTACTCAAAAGTCAGTTTTTCAAACAACGCTTTTAAGACCGACTCCGGGTAGAGCACAAAAGACATTTCCCGGCTTTGAATCACCGCGTTCGCATCCATCTGCTGTCGCACATTCACCAGATCATCATTGATCTGGTCCCGCAATTTTGTGGTATACCCTGCCAACTCGGCATCAATCTGCCGCAGCTCGCGAAATCGCCGCCGATTAGCACGTCGGCGTTCTGCCTGATCTCCTGATCCCATATGCTCGCTGGCAGTCTGTTGCTCACGAATTAAAGTCTGCTTTCGTTCTAACAGGGGTGCCGCCTCTGACATTTGCTTGCTCGTCAAATGACGATCCGAATTGAAATCCAGATCGCGTAATATGTTTTTCAGACAGGTTTCGTCGCATGACTGCACATCGTACGGTTTGCAGAATGGCAGAAACTTGGTTGCAGACAGCGTCAGATACCGGGGGGGCGTCAGGTGAAAGAACCGGGTAAAAATCCGGTCCGTCATTTCATCATATTTGGCACCACCAATTCCATGCACAAACAAATCGCCCAGAAACAGACGCGCAAACAGTGTCGTCGTCAAGGCCCGTGTGCGCAATCGAATCCCCTGGGTCGTTAGTTGCTTGAGAACTTCAATTGCTGCAGATAAATCACAGTTTTCCTGCATGGGGAGCGTTGCGATTTCATCTTTTCCGTCGGATAGCAGAATCTTGTCCTGATTGCGTTTCACGAACAGCTGATGTCGACGACTCTCACCTGCGCGCCAGATCCAGAACGGAGATTCAATCCAACCATCCCGCTCTGAAAGTTCCGGAACCGGGTGTGTTTTACTTCGTACGCGATTCACTTTTCGATACTCGGCCAGAACTTCATTGTGTGTGGTGCGAAACGAATCGGCGAACTTGAATAGATAGCAGGCGAACCACAGGAACGGGCTTGTCGTACACAACCGACTGATAGGGAGCTCCAGATTCTCGACACCCCAGCGCTGTTCTTGTGCATGTCGGGCCGCTGTCAGACAGTCTGCTAATCTGTCAGAGACTTTTAACTGTTTTATCGCAGCAGGCCAGACTTCGTGTAACAGCGGGGCAGGCAAATCAGACCACTGCTGAAGCGCAGCTTCCACCCGATCGGAAAAGGAACAAAAAAGTTCCTGATCTTGCACTGTCGTCTCTTCCCACGGTTTTGGTGTTATTGCGTCATCGAATGCAATATCAGTTAACGAAGGGGCAGAGCGAGTTCCCTGGGGAACGCGGATCGAAGTCGAACTCACCAGGTCATTATCAACAATCAGATTCAGGCTCAGCCCAGACGTCTGACGGGCTACTTTTCCGATCAAAAGGTTCTTCACCCACACACCCGGATGGTACAGTGCCGGCTGATGTCCGGTAATCAGCAAGAGACGCTCGTTAAGATCTTCAGGAAGCTCAACCGGTTTTCCGGTTAACTCGGAAGTATACCGGGCTGCCTCTTCCAACACACTGCGACGTGCCCACTCTCGAAGGCTGGAGATAATTTTTCCGCTTCGATCCCGGGAACAGGCGGCAAACATCCGCCGGTTTTCTTTCGCGTCGCTGATAATTTGACTTAGATCAGGACGGGAGAAAATCGCGTCATCGTAACGTGGTACCCGCAAATCCTGCTTGACCCACAACGGCTCCGGGACGGATTCCGTACCGGAATCAAATCGGGAATCAGGATTCTGACAGGGAAAAGGAGTCACTGAAGACATTTCAAGGCTTTAATGGTGTGCTGAAATTGATCAAATTCATTTGTTGTCTGACGAAGCAATTTACCAGACAGCAATACTATGTGGCGAGCACTCTAGTTTGACTAGTCTCCTACTAAATGTCGAGTCTTTTTAAATTGAATTCAAATGGAAATGCACTGATGCATGTGATTCAGACCACTTGTGCAAAACCACTTATAATTCACTCGCAGAAAGAATCGGTACGATCGTCACAACACTCAGTCGCACAGCAGGCTAAACCCGCGGCCTGCATCTCTCGGTCAAGCACTTCATCGTAATAGGCTTTTCGTTTAATGGCATCATCCAGCGAACCACCGAAGCTGCGTTCTTCCTCAAGATACACCAGAGGAACGGGGAATTCGACGATCTTCATTTCATGGGCGGCTGCCTGAACCCAAAGCTGGAGCGGCATCGCGTATCCCAGATCGGTCACATTAAATTTCGACAGGCACTCGGTCCGATAAGCTTTCAAACCACAAAAAGCGTCTGTAATTTGAAATCCCAACTGCTCATTGATCCGCCGTGTGACCGCAACATTGATCTGACGACGATCTTCCGGGGGAATACTGGCACCATCATAGCTTTTCAGATAGCGGCTTCCTGATAGAATATCGACCTTAGCATCCTCACGCATCTGCTGAACTAGTTCTGGCAGTAAAGCGGGCTCATGCTGGCCATCACAATCAATGGTGATCAGCAGGTCATATTCATCCTGGTGTGCTACGGCAAAATCAAAAGCACTTTTCAGAGCAGCTCCATATCCCCGGTTCTCAGGATGAGTGATCACTATGATTCCTGAGAGCGCTTCCAGCAATTCCGGAGTCCGATCGGAAGAACCATCATCGATCACCAGAATTTCTTCGGCATACTTTCGGACTTCGGTCAAAACGTCAACAACATGTCGCTCTTCGTTGAAAACCGGCAAAGCGATTAATGCTTTCCTGCTCATAAACAGATCCTTTGAAAATCTGGAGTCTTCTATCGGATTTTTTCAGCACAGTTCCATTTTAGAAGACACCACCTCTGGGTCAACTATCTCAAGCTATCTAAGACATCTGGAGAGTGAACATTGTAAAAACTTCTCGGCCGGTTGGTTGTGAGAATGTATAAATCTTCTACAATAACGGTAGTGGATGTATTTGCACAGAAATTGGTTTCGTTCCCATTCCAATGAGTTCGACATACCAGGCAATATACGAAAAGTCACCAACCCTCAGACTATTTAGACGGAAACAAAGGAGTTACTTAAATGGCTTATACGCTTCCCGAGCTACCTTATGCTTACGATGCGCTGGAACCTCACATTGATGCTCGCACCATGGAAATTCACCATTCCAAGCACCACCAGGCCTATATTTCCAAGGCCAACGCCGCTTTGGAAGGTCACGACGATCTCGCAGCCAAGTCCATTGAAGATCTGGTCAGCGACTTGAGTGCCGTTCCGGAATCAATTCGGGGTGCCATTAGAAACAATGGTGGCGGGCATGCTAACCATAGCCTGTTCTGGACTGTCATGTCACCGAACGGAGGCGGAAGCCCAAGTGGCGCACTTGGCGACGATATTAACTCCACTTTTGGTAGCTATGATGCCTTCAAAGAGCAATTTTCCAATGCTGCAGCCACCCGTTTCGGAAGTGGTTGGGCCTGGTTGTCCGTAGATGGTGGAAAACTCATCGTGGAAAGCACACCGAATCAGGACACTCCGCTTTCCGAAGGTCGCACCCCCATTCTGGGTCTCGACGTCTGGGAACACGCATACTACCTAAACTACCAAAACAAACGCCCCGACTACATCTCAGCATTTTACAATGTGATTAACTGGGAAGAAGTTGCCAAGCGTTACACCGCAGCCAAAGGGTAATTGTCGTATTTTAATCGATATTCTCCCCTTAAATCGCCGATAATATGAAAGCGGCCTTCAAGTCTTTGGAGGCCGCTTTTGGGTTTTAGGGGAATTCCATGTCAAATCGCGGCAGTTACTTTGCAGCAATCTTACTCTGCTTTGCTTGTACTCAAGCAGGCTGTCGAACGATTCCCGATTACCATCAGCCCGCTGGCTTCAGCAGTACCTACCATCAGGCGATTTACCCAGAAACTGCCATCGCCTCACTCTCGGATGATGCAACCAAGGGAGGCACGAAGGACCAGGGGGTCTTTTATCCTACCGATGTTAAGGTCAGGCAACCCAAGTACGTTGCCCCTCTGGCTGAAATCAAAAGTCGTATTTCGTCTGAAGATCTCAAGAACGAACAGCGTAAACTGCAATTTGATAGTTTGAGACGGGCCGACGATTACATCAACCAGGAACAGATCTACAACGAAAACTTCCCCGCACCAAGTGCCTGGTAGGAAAGCAGGGCATTGCTCTAGAACGAATTGCCGTTGTAAAGATTACATAATCCCAAAAACTGAATTTCAGTTGCGGATTCTGCTTTTGACAGGAAAATTATTTAGAGCTATCTTCCCGCTCTGCCTTAATGAAGATTTGGCCGTGATGAAATCTTCATCGTATACCGTGGTTATGGGAAGGACCCCAAAAGTGGTCAATGGTCAGCATGTTGTCGTCTTCGACGGTCTGAATGAAACAGAAGAAGTTCTTAAAGCGGTATTAGAGCCGCAGGGATGCCGGGTCAATCGAATTCGACAACAGCACTCAGATCGTCTCACTTCCCAGAATGAAGTCCCCAGTATTGTTGTCGTGCACGATGATGACGCCGAGAACTTCACAACAGGACAACCAGACTGGAACCGGGTCCCCAAAGTTGTCATCGGTTCAGTAAAAAGAGCCAGCACAATCGGGCAAGATCAATCGACTCGCTTTCTCGTTCAACCTTTTCAATACGCAGAATTGATTGATTCGATTGAAAGCCTTTTAAATCAGCCTGAGTCAACTTAGTCACAATCTGATCTTTCTCTCCGCATATCATCCCCCAAACTGAAGCTGGGATTTGAACAGCGCCCCTCATTGGGATATGATTCTATACTGGGGGATGACAAATACAGTTCAGAGTGACATTCCACTCAGCTTAAAACGTGCCCCACACAGGAAATTCAGCTGACAACACCATCATGTGCGGCAGGCCCAGTCAGTGACTGGGAATAAGAACCAATGAAAAAGTTGATACGGAATGACGGGACCAAAGCAACGTTACTGGTAATTCAGGGCGTTGATTTGGGAACTCGCTTTAAACTCGGCACTGAGCCTGCAGGAGTAGGGCGGGGTGTTCGAAATGAAATCCGAATCCTGGACACGGAAGCCTCACGGCAGCATGCTGTGATTTCTTACAAGAACGGCGGCTATGTGATCGCAGACCAGAACAGCTCCAACGGAACTCTGGTCAATGGCACGCAGATTCAACTGGCCAAACTCAGTAATGGCGATCACATTCAAATCGGCCGCAGTCTGCTACTGTTTTCAAGCCAGGCTATCGATGAGGATTCCCGCTACATGGCGGAAAAAATTGATCTCATCAGCAATGAAGAATCCAATCACTCCAGCATCACACACGAAGTCAATCACCATTTTGACTCAGTCATTCTGGATACCGCTGAAATCTCAGAAGTGGCACAGCAAGAGGCCATTCAAAATGATCTTCAGGCTTTGTATCGCGTCGCCGAAGCGTCGGTCAGCCCGACTATCTCGCAGGAAGAACTACTCAAGCGAATTCTCGACCTCACTATCAACACAGTTGGTGCAGACCGGGGCTGCATGTTGATCACAGACCCGCAATCAGGCGAAGTTTTGCCACAAATTTATAGCAGTCGCGATAAACAAAAAACCGGGCCGCGCATGCCGGTTTCTCACAGTATCGTGGATTATGTTCTAAATAAAAAACAGGGGGTCCGCACATCAGATGCCCGGCGGGATCAGCGTTTTGAAGGTGGCGGAAGTATTCTTCAAGCCGGTATCCGCGAAGCCATGTGTGTTCCCATGCAGGGACGCCATGAACTGATGGGCGTCATCTACGTCGATACAACAACCGCCCACCCGGAAATCCTGCTTAAAAATGGCGCCGTAGAAAAATTCAGCGAAGAACACCTTAGATTGCTGGTAGCAATTGGACGCCAATCCGCATTGGCGATCGAGAACTATCGTTTTCAAAATGCCATGCTGAAAGCAGAACGGTTTGCTGCGATGGGACAAACCATCGCCACATTGAGCCATCACATCAAAAATATTCTGCAGGGAGTTCGTGGCGGCAGCTACCTCATCGATATGGGGCTGAATAAATCCGAAGAGGATCTGGTTCGTAAAGGCTGGAATATCGTAGAGAAAAATCAGAACAAGATCTATCACCTGGTGATGGACATGCTCACTTTCAGCACCGAGCGAAAACCAGCCTTGGAACCGGGATCCATCAATACTCCGGTGAAAGATATTGTAGAACTGATGCAAGCTCGGGCAGAAGAATGTGGCGTGCAACTGAAATGCGAACCGTCAGAGGACTTGCCGGAATCAGTTTTCGACCATGAAGGCATCCATCGAGCCATTCTGAATATTGTGATCAACGCCATTGATGCGGTTGAAGGATCTGAACAGGGGATCGTGCTCCTTGAAACGAAGTATTTAGCCAAACCAGATCAGATTTTAATCATGGTCTCTGATAACGGACCAGGTATTCCGGAAGATCAAATCAGCAAGATCTTTAATCTGTTTGAATCAACAAAAGGCGCCCGTGGTACAGGGATCGGCCTGGCAGTCAGTCAGAAAATCATCAGAGAGCATGGAGGCGAAATCAACATCGAAAGCGAAGCGGGGAAGGGCTCGCGATTTACACTTTCGATCCCGCGCCTGGATGAAGACCATCCGCCGGAATCTGCTTCATAAATCACTTTTCCAGCGGCTCCTTAAAAAGCACGCTTGGTTCGTCTCGGTTGTCCGGGGCTTTGACTGCTTCCTTGGATGACCGCCTGCAATACAGCAAGGTCTGCTCCAAGTGGCTGCTTCAATTCAGACCAACTGGCGGCTTTGCAGGTAGGTAATAACTGAAAGTGTACCGGATCAATTTTTACCAGAGGGGGCAGTTTCTGCTCTTTCAAAATAATGCCCCCCCGTATTGATAATTCACGCTGATCTGCCTCATTACCAAACAGACGTTTCATTTCATTTGAAAACTCAACTACCGGCTTTGAAGGACCAACTCCGGGCCCCCCCAGCATCTGCAAACGTTCTACCATATAACCGTTCGAATTCCCCCACCATTGAACGCGTTGCTTCTCTCGTAGTGCGCGTGGTATCGAAAACAAGCTAGCTGTCTTCGAGAAATCAGAACGGGTTGCTGATCGTGCAGGAGCGGGTAGAAACAGTGATTCATCCGCAAATATCTGAGCAGCCGAAGTCCCCGCAGCAGTTGTTCCGGCAGATTGCTGTAAGGCGAATACCGTCCCTTCGGGCGCCAATGTACTTTGACTCAGAGAAATCTGGAGAGAAGGAACAACAGACGCTTGCACGTTTAATGCAAATATGTCTTGCTGACTCAGAAGCAGGCTATTCTGAACATCGACTTGAAGCTGAGGTGTGCGTGATTCAACAATTGTTCCTGACGACGAAAGAAAAGTATCACTCATCAGCACCCGACTCGTTTTCCCGGCTACAGATGGTTCCACATAGACAACTGACTGAAAACGTTTGTCATTGATCAGCATCGCACGCAGGGCAAACTGAGTCAACGCAACCTGGCTGTCCTGGCAAATCAGAAAATGCTTTGGAATGACTCCCTTTCGATCCATAGAAATCCGGAAGTTGCCACCAATCATGTCCAGAGTCGAATTCTTCAGCGTAATAAACGACGAGATTCCCGCCGCCTTTTGTTCGCGCGTACGTGTTTTTGCAGCAGAAGGCACCAGTCGCAGTTCCACTACCAGAGGCGCCCCCGATGTTTCTGGAAACTGTAGCCGAACCTGTTTATTTTCCAGCCTGATAGGCGAAGTGTAACAAGTTCCCTGTCCACGGACGGTGACCGTTGTCGGTCCTGAAACAGCGGAACTATTGAGAAAATCGCTCAGGTTCCCCTTTGTCATGTCAAATGAAACCGTCTTTGCTTTCGCAAACACGTCCTGAATTTTTTTCTCAATCTGGGGTCTGCTCAAACTCGCCTTGAGACGTTTTAACTGCCCCTGAGACAGAGACTGTAAACCGGCAGGATCACAGCCCGCAATCACGCCTCCCTCTGAAATGACATGAACCGCCTTCTGTTTTGAAAAATTCAGTAGTGGTTTTACAAAAGCGGGGGATTGCAGTTCGCTTAAATTCGTGGGTAGTTCAGGATTGAAGACATCGGCCGCTAATATCTTTCCCCAGCTTTGCTGCCAGGTACGATGCGAGTCAATTTGAAATACATTTTTCGAGTTTCCAGGCTCTGTCGAACGCAGATAAAAAGGCCAGCCCCAGAACAGGGAACTTTCTACTTGCAGCTGCAAATCGTCAAACCGACTCTGACTCTGCTCCCGCAATTTATCTTGTGGCCAGCCTTTCAGAGAAAGAACTGCTGATTGCTTTTCCTTCGGATCACCAATCAACACTGAATTGACAACAATAATCTCAGTTTCACTCTCTGCCAGTTCAGCCTGATCTGACTTGTTGGATGCCTTTGATTCAGTTGGACCGTTCAGTTCTAAGATCGATCGATCAGAGAGCAGGGTACTGGAAAATATCCGGGCAGTGCGAGGCTGCTTGCGCTCCTGCAAGATTGCATGTGATTTTGAACTGTTCTCCAAACTCTCCAGTGTCAGGCACGATGCCCCCTTCGTGGAAATATAAGAATTCGAAATCAGGACATCGGCAAAAAGCTGATCAATGCGAATCGCTTCCAGTTGCTTTCCGGTCACCACCGAATTCTCAATTAAAATCCGTGACTCTCCTTCAGGACGATGTGTCGTTGTGCGCGGTTTTCCTGTGGAGTTGGCGAAGCGAATTGTTCTTTGACCTGTTCCCGTCAGGGAGAAGGAACAGTCTTGAAAGGTAAAATCACTCCGTTTGATACCCAAAACATTACAAACTCCCTTACCAGGAATCTGCGAGGCATCGCACAGAAAATGAATCCCCTGCAGACGGAGCACCCCTGATGAAAAAGAAAGTAAATCCAACTCTGTTTGATTCGCAGATTGTTCATCTGACTCAAGCAGTACAATAGGCGCCTGTTCAGAATCAGCCAGAATAATCAGTTGGGAAACATCCTTTAACCGGTGTGGTTTGAGTCGAAAAGGCCCTTGACCGTATAAACGGATCACAGCCCCCCTGGCTGTCACTGCTTCTATCGCTTCGTTCAGATCACCGAAAACTCCGGAATCTGTTTTACCTGACGCAACTTTAATTACTGGTATTTGGGGATCATATTTACCGGCTTTTACTCCCGTCAAATCGGGGAAACCAGCCCCCCACTCAGGGAGATATTTTTTTTCCTGCCCGCGGACAGCCTTGTTTTGCCATACCCCATTTGATGGTTTTTCTTGCTCAGACCCCGAAGCTTTTCCTTCCTCTTTAGCTACTTCAACAGTCGGTTGTGCCGGATCATTCTCCTCACTCGCGGCTTCAGCACCATCGCCCGTCGGGTTCTCATTGGGAGTAACCTGCTGATTCTGCTCGGCCGTCGCAAATGGATTACTTCCCGGCCCTCGTGGAATCGGATCTGGAGAACTGAAAGCATTGATGGCCCACCAGACCAATATGATTAACAAAATCACACCACCAGCGAACATTGCAATTTGCCGGTAATCAATGGCAATCGGACTATCAGAGCCTCCACTATCAGGCGGTGGCACCGGTGTCGTTTTACGCGACTGGCGAGAGGGGCGATTTCGCGTTGATGATTCTTGGGGAGTCCCTTTGGGGCTGGACACCGTTCTCTTAGGTCGCTTTCGCTGCTCAACCGGAGTTTCCTGTTTTTGTGAACGAGCGGACTGCCTGGTTTTCATGGCTGAGTCAGAGATGACAGAACCTTCCTCTTCTGGTTCTGGAGCAGAGCGTCTTGAACGGGACGATTTTTTTACTTTATCCGAGAGAGGTTCTGTTCCTCGCGTCTTCTTCTTTTCAGCACGTTTTGGCGATTGATCTAATCCAGGTACAGTCGACCCTGATTCAATCTCCACTTCCCCTGCCAGTTGTTGAAGATCGAAACTGGTGCTGAGACGGCTGCTGGACTCCTGCTCTTCCTCATCTTCAGTCTGGCTGCTGAAATCTGGAATGAATTGATTGATTTGAAAATCGCTACTGTCCGCCGGCAGATTCGTATTAGGTTCGATTGCCGCGTGTTCGCCATCAGACTCGCTGGCTAAAGCTTCCAGAACATTATTATCGACATTGGATCGCTTCAAATTGGAATTTTTCAAGTCTTCCAATAACTCTTCAGGATCTTGATAACGCGCGCTCTGGGCTTTCGCCATCATGCGTTGAATGATCGCCACGATACCTTCTGGCACTCGATCATTCAGTTCACGAGGGTCGGGCGGGGGAGTGGTTGCATGCGCCGCCAGCTTATTCGTCAAGCTGCCTTCGGAAAAAGGAGCGCGCCCCGTCAGCATGTGGTACCAAGTGCACCCCAGCGAATAAATATCGCTCCGAATGTCGGCTGCCTTGCTGTCGCGCGCCTGTTCGGGGGCCATATAATCTACCGTGCCCACTGTTGTCCCTGCTCGGGTAATGCTCGTCTCGGTATTATCGTCAATTGAACGTGCCAACCCCAGGTCGGTCAATTTGACAACCCCATCCTGTCGAATCAAAATATTCGCGGGCTTAATATCTCTGTGTACAATTCCCTGCTGATAGGCATGTGCTAATGCCTCTGTCACCTGAGTGATGATTTCCAGTGAACGACGAACGGGAATCCTGTTTCGTTTATTAATCAGATTATGTAAGTCGGTTCCTTCGACATACTCTAAAGCAATGTAAAGATAACCATCTTCTTCGCCAGCATCATAAACCGAAACAATATTTTCATGCCGCAGATGCGCTGCTGCCTGACCTTCTGCCTTAAAGCGTTTGACGAGTACCGGGTTTTCCGCCTTATCGCGGGGCAATATCTTTAAAGCCGCCAGTCGATTCAATGTAGTATCGCGAGCCAGGAAAACGGCTCCCATTCCTCCTGCGCCAATTTCCTTTTCGATCTGATACTTGCCTAGAGATTCCATTTTGGGGACGCGCGCAGACTGGCGTTTTTTCTTCTCAGAAGAATCTTTTTTCTGCTTGGCCATCGCCTACCCCAGAACTGTCTGAATCGACAAATTCGAAAAACGCCTTACTTACTGTGACCACTTGTTGGAATTGTTAAGATCTGATTTTTAAGCCACAAGAAAACTGAAGATGGAAGACCTTATATCATAAGCAGTTGAAGGGGGAGAGTCAAAATAGAGCTTCCTCCTTTTCTGCATTTCTGGGACAAGCCAATCTGAACATTTTGGCTCAGAATCTCTCGGAATACCACAAAGCACAAAAATCAGTTTAAATCGCGTCAGACCAGTCCAGACACTGGACCAGCCCGGATTTCAACCCGCAAATGCACCATTGCCCAAACGGATCACAGGCCACTTCGATGGCTTCATCAGGAATCGCACCTCCCCAAAGCAGCTTTCCCTCCTGGTTTAACCAATACAGCTCCTGTTCAATGGTCGCGGTCACGATCCGGTTTCCGAGAAAATCACAGGCAAGAACCTTCGGAGTCCCTTCAAATACAAGCGTTCCTGCAGAATCCCCCTCATGATCAAAGATCAAAATCCCATAATTAAACCCTGCCAGAAAAATGCGCCGACCATCGCCGGCCAGCGCGAGTCCTCCGCAATTTGACCAATGCTTCTCAGTCCAGACGCAATTCCCTTCCAGATCGTGACAGCAGAGCAGGCCGTTTTCAGCCGCGCCGATTAAGCGCGGCTCGCTGACCTGGAACTCTAGATAGCTCATCGGACGCATCGTCTCAAAGCTGGCAACTTTTCGCTTCTGCGAATCAATGATAATTGTTTTGCCGCTGGCCAGACTGACGGCGACATAATCGCCATAAGAATCCATCGTAATCGCCAAAGCTTCCACAGAAAATGAAATGGCCCACAACACATTCAAATCACGATCAAAGCAGCAGATATTATTATCGGCATAAATCGCGACTCCCAGCTTACCGCGGTCACTCCAGTGAACCAGTTGCACTTCCTTGATACCGCGATTCAAATGCAGAAACTGTCCTTGCCGATCCAATAAATAAAGGCCGCCTGAAATATCGGCGGCCAGTATTTCTCCGGTTTCACGTGCCAGATCCAGCGCAATCAAAGGAGCTTCTGTTGAAAACGACCACCTTAAACTGGGCGTCGTTCCTTTTCCTTGTGTGAGCCAGGCGGCACGTTCATCCATCATGGTGTTACAGCATATTGTCTTTGCAGAATTTGTAAGCCACGTTTGATATCAGAATCTGCTGCCAGCTTTTGCTCTTGTGACGCACCATACATGGCAGTCTGCAACTCATCCTTTTCAACCGTGATACTGGGTTTAATCCCAATCTTACCATAAGTGTTTCCTTGAGGCGAATAGAATTTCGCTGTAGTTAATCGTAATCCGGTCGAACCACGAATTGGGAAGATACTCTGCACCGACCACTTGCCGTAAGTTTTGCGACCTATCACAGTCGCCCGGCGATGATCCGTCAGTGCTCCTGCCACAATTTCACTGGCACTGGCACTGTTGCCGTCCACTAACAAAACCAGTGGGATTTTCCAGGTACCTGGACGGTGAGCCGTATAACTCCAGTTTTGATCGGCAACACGTCCCTTGGTCGAAACCAGTTTTCCTTCTTCCAGAAAACGGTCAAGAACTTCGACAGCCGCTGATAACAGGCCCCCCGGGTTACCACGAACATCCCAAATCAAAGACCGCATGCCCTGACTGTTCAGCTTCCTTAAGGCAGCATCCAGTTCCGAAGCCGATGTTTTCTGGAATCCCGTCATCTTGATGTAACCAATACCGTTTTCCTTATCGAGCATTTTCACAATCGGGAAACTTTTAACCTGCACCGCTTTACGGGTAACTCGTGTCACGCGGGTCTTGCCGGTGTCCGGACTTTCCAGTTCCAGAACCACCTGGCTTCCTGAAGTTCCACGCAACAGATTCGCTGCCTGGTCAGTCGTCATATTGCGGCAGTCTTTTTGATCAATACTCACAATGTGATCTCCTGCCAGCACGCCCCCCTGTTCAGCAGGACTTTCCGGCAACACATTGATCAGCAGCATGCCTTCGCCGATTTCTGCCTTCATCTCAATCCCGATACCGACAAATTCCCCTTCGATGTTGTCGTAAAGATCTCCCAGACGATCAGGCGTCAGAAAGCTACTGTAATCATCTAAAGCATTACAGCCGCCAAACATGTATTCTGAAATCACAGCTGTATCACGTAAGCCTAAATTTCGATAGGAAATATCACACACTTCATTGATCAGCTGATGTGCTCCGTGATGACTGGAAATCGATTTATTCCAGTAAGTCTCTCTCAAGATCCGACGTACTTCGCGAATCTTTTCAGGCGGCACTCCGCGCAGATGCGCTTTGATAAACCGATCATTGGCTAAAGCCAGATACAGACTTTCCGTTCCATGGGCGACATAAGATGTCGTACTCAGTGGATCGACAAAGTGCGATTGTATTTTTGATAAGATCTGGTCGAACAGAATAAACGCTTCGCGGCGAGACTGTGACAACAGAACTTTGGAAAAACTATCGTCCATATAACGACGGTCAATTCCAAAATGAATCTTCGCCCGTCTTAGACCGTATTTAATATTATCGTTATCGGGCCATTCCTTCAGAGCATCTTCGTAGTGCTCAATAGCCTTGATCCATTGTCGTGTCCGTTCATACTCTTCCCCTTTGGCAATCGCCTGAGTCTGAGTAACTGGGATGACAATTGGTAATTCACCGGGATCTGCATAGGCAACTCTTGAACCGAGTACCAAAGAACATCCCAGTAAATAAACCCACAAATGTTTCGAATGCAATCTCTTAAGAAGTCGCGTCTTTGTAGATGAAAACATGGTTCCCCCTCTATACCAGCGTTTTCCTCCGTCACTGATGGCCGCCACAAGCAGGGCTCATCGAAAGCAAACGGACAAATAGCCGCTGGTTCGCGCTGCACAAAATTTGTACAACGTTTATTTAAACAATTATCTTGCCGATATGTTTAACATAAGCCACAAAAAAACGATGGTCAAACAATCGTTTCCATTAAGATGCGGCACAATCTGCATAATCGATTCATTTTTAAATGAACGATAAAAACCAGATCCAGGCAAGACAATTTTGTTTTGAGGGGATATCACTTAACTCGTTGCTACGACACGCGCATCCAGCCCCGAAATACCTCACCACTTTTCCTAAACCGACTAATCGGAATAACCGAAACGGGAACAACTTGCTTCGGGAAATATCAAAAGGGAACCCTGGCTTCACTCGACGTGCCTGTGAGTACTCAACGCTCCTGTCCCCACAGAATCGCCAGTTGCACTAAAACATCAACGGCCTGCTGCATCTCTTCCACCGTGGTCCATTCCAGTGGCGAATGTGGGTTATGCTGCCCACTGGAGAGATTCGGCGTCGGCAATCCCTTTTCCGTCAACAGGCTACCATCGGTCCCGCCTCGAATTACATTCAGGTTTGGTTCCAGACCGGCGGCGCGAGTGGCTGCAATCGCTTTCTCAAGAGCCCGTGGCTCCTTCGGCAACCCATCCCGCATATTGCGATACTGTTTGTGAATCGTAATCGTAATCTTTGCTCGCGGATGTCGTTCCCGCAGAGGGTCTGCCAGCGATTCCAGCAGCTGTGCATATTCAGCCAGTTTCTCAGTCTCGAAATCCCGTAAGATCAAACGGGCCGACGCTTCTGCCACGCCTCCTTCAAGATGATAAGGATGAATGAATCCCTCGCGTCCTTCCGTCGTTTCCGGACTGAGCGTCTCGGTCGGCAATTGGGAAATCAGATCGCTGAGAATCCGAATGGCATTCACCATGACACCTTTCCCGACAGAAGGATGTGTATTCACTCCTCGCACCGTAATCACAGCCTGATCGGCGGAAAATGTCTCCGAATCAATCCGGCCACTCCCGTCACTGTCGAGTGTATAAGCACAACAGACGCCGAACACCTCTAAATCCAGCTTTTCAATCCCGCGACCGATTTCTTCATCGCAGGTAAAACAGAGCCGAATCGGACCGTGCTGGATTGATCGATCCTTCATCAAATGGGCGGCAGCGGTCATCATCACCGCCACACCCGACTTGTCGTCGGCCCCCAGCAGTGTTGTTCCGTCAGTGGTAATCACCGTTTTCCCCACCATCTGTTTCAATCGCGGCTCTTCGCTGACCCGTAACACCCGCGAAGGATCGCCGGGCAGTACCAGATCCTGCCCGTCATAGTTTTCATGGACAATCGGCTTCACATGCGTGCCAGAAAACTCGGGCGACGTATCGACGTGTGCCACCCAGCCAATCGCAGGCACATCTCCTCCAACTGTACTTGGAATCGTGGCCATCACAATCCCGTATTCATTGATCGTCACATCTTCCAGCCCCAGTTGCTCACACTCTTCAAACAACAACCGGCTCAAATCCAGCTGTTTTTTCGTGCTGGGAAACAAGGGACTTGTCTCATCAGACTGAGTATCAATTTTGACGTAACGCAAAAAACGATCTTGTAATGAATCCATTAGATGTCACTTTATATTGCAGGGAAAATGTGAAAGAGAAACGCAACGCCTACGGGCGATCTGTTAAAAACTGATCTAAATCAAAGGTAACAAATTCGATGGTCTGATAACCGTCCCGCTCATAGAGCAAACCGATTGTACCGTCCGAGAGTGCCGCCAGACAGGAATAGGCGGCCTTCCCGGGCGATACCAGCCTTGAAGCCGACCATGTTTTGCCGTCATCTTCACTCAACCGCACGGTCATCTTCTCTCGTTTTTTGCTGGCCGGGTTACTGAAGAGAATCTGCCCCGGCTTGCCTGACTCCGGAAAACGCACTCGAATCAGGCTCGCCTGGCAAACCGGCTCAATCAGCGCCGCATCCAGTGATTCTGTAGACCAGGTTGCACCCCCATCATCAGAGTAGGCAATCGCCCGCCGGTTCTGGCCGTGATAGCTTCGCATATTCATCAACAACCGACCGTCGGCCAGTTCCACGACTGCACATTCATTTGTTTTCACACCAATCGGCTGACTGAGCTGCCACGTCTTGCCGTGATCGTCCGAGTAAATTGCATGCGCCCGCCGGACCACTTTACCGTCCAGAGTCACATTATGATCGCAGGGAATCACCAGCCGTCCTTTGTGAGAGCCGCGCGTCAGCTGAATCCCATTGCCGGGCCCGGTGGCGTACCAGGTCCACTCCGGCTTTTTCGTGGTCTCCGTGATTTCATAAGGCGCCTTCCAAGTCACGCCGTCATCATCGGAATAACTCATATAAACTCGCCGCGTATCCCGAGCCGTTTTATCTTTGATCTGCTTCTCATGATCCTTGCCATGATTCCAGGTCAAAGGGAGCCAGATCCGTCCCGTCGATTGGTCCACGACCGGGCAGGGATTGCCGCAGGTGTTTTCGCAGTCATTCCACAGCACCAACAAATCAGACCAGGTTTTCCCATTATCCGTGCTTCTTTTGAGAACCAGATCGATGTCACCACTGTCTCCTAAGTTGTTCTTGCGTCCTTCCGCAAATGCCAGCAGCGTTCCTTTTTGAGAAACAATCAGCGCGGGAATACGGAACGAGTGATAACCACCGTCGCCGCGCTGAAAGACCACCGTTTTCGTGTCGGTTTTCAGAGCAGGGGACTCTGCTTCTTGCGCGAGGACACTCGTCGAGCCACCAGTCAGAAACAGCAGACAGGGAACTAATAGAAAAGGAAAACAGTTTGTCATGCATTTTTTCATCGTCGAAGCGCTCCGCAGGAGAGACAATTTGTGTGAAACCTCGAAAAACGAGTATACCGCCGTAAGAATGGCGTCACAATCAATGAAATTCGGCCGCATTTCGTGTTGAAAGCGGCGGTTGACTTGCGATCAAGCAGGAATTTGTTAAGCTTTCGACTTCTCAGCGGCTTTTTTGCCGATAAAGTGAGATATCGAAGGAAGTTAGCATCGGAAAACGACTTTTTTCCCGACTTAACTTTCGGTAGCACGGGGCATATTATATAGTGTGTCCCAACCCAAATTTGGCGGTGTAGCTCAGTCGGTTAGAGCAGCGGAATCATAATCCGCGTGTCGGGGGTTCGAATCCCTCCACCGCTACTCGTGTCATACGAAGACACATCGAGACAAACGACGCCTAAATCCTCTGCATTGATGGGTTTAGGCGTTTCTTCGTTTACCAGTTCCGGTCCCAGCTCTGAGACAGGTAAAGACGTCTCAGGACAGCAAAAGCCAATTTCTTGTGTAAACGGGAGTGTAAACTTTTCAGCTTCATCAAGGCCAGAAGATACAGAGGGCATCTGATCAAGAGCATCTAAAATCTTCTGATCCTGGGAATGCGTGTAGCGATCCATCGTCAGGGTAATTGTGGAATGCCTGGCGAGTTGCTGAGCGATCTTAGGATGGACGTCTGATTCTGCCAGATTCGAAATGAACTGATGACGCAAAGCGTGAAAATCAAACACGTCGCCTGCTTCATCTTCATAGGGAATCTCAGCCGCCTTGAGGTCATTCTTAAGCATCTTAGCTGCTCTTAAATGCCATGTTCCTGGCCAGAGATGTGATTCCCTGGAAAGTGGCTTATCTTTGAACTGGAGCCAGTCCTTGATGATCTTAGCCAGATCCTGCCTGATGGGTTGAACATCTTCTCGCCTGCGTTTGGAATAGGCAGCATCAACTTTGATTGAAGGGCGTTTAGTATCCAGATTCAGATTCTGATATTTGAGGCTTGCCAGCTCACTGGCCCGAAAGCCTGTGTTGACCGCCACCAGGTAGAGAACAGCTCGATCTTCACCAGAAAGCCCGCGAAAGGCTTTCTCTTTCGCTACCACTTTAAGCAGGTTCTGAAACTCAGGTTGTGTCAGGGTTCGTCTCTCTCGCTTGCTATCAACTTCAGAATTCAACAGTTTCAAATACTGAAATGGATTCTCTGGCAAACGCTTCAGATGAACTAACCAATTCCCGAACTGACGAATTACGGACAGATAGTAATTGCTAGTTTTGATTCCAAATGTGCCAGCCTGTCGTTTTTCCATCAACCAGCGTGAAACTTCTTCACCAGACATATCAACCAGAGTTTTAAAACCACACTCTTTAACCAGCAATGAGAGACGATTACAGGTCTGTTTGACATGCTTAGGACTGTTATTCTTTTCCAATAAGCTTTGCTTGAAGTCCTCAACATGAGAAGTGATTTCATTTTTCAAATGTTCATCATACTGATCTATCAAACCCGCCTGTCTTCGCTCAACAGACCGAACCAGATCATTCAACATAGACTGAGCGGCTGATTTATCGCGGCAAAGAGGAACGCGTTTAATGCGTCCCTTTTCGTCACGATACTGGCCATACCATTTCTTAGATTTGACTTTGACCTTTTCACCAGTCTGTTTATCAATCTTAGTCGTACTCTGTTTGAAAAGACTCGCCACCTACTTACCTCCCTGGTGCACATAATTCTTAGGACATCCCGCCAGTATCCATTCCTCAACCAAGGAACGAACCCATCTTAGACTTGCCCCAATTTTCACAGGCTCTGGAACTTCGCCTTTATTGATTTTTCTCTGCAAAGAACGAATAGAAATATTCAGTACAGAAGCCAATTCCGTTTTTGTTAACATTTTCAAATCATCAATAGTCATTTTAGAATCCTTTCTAAGTGAATGTTCAATTACTGGATGTCAAATCAGTCACTAGATAAGGATGATTTGCTTCTAATATTTTTCGTTTCTTTCTGATGTCATCAATCATCAGCGGATAGTGTGGTGTTAATAGATCCATAATACTTTTTTCTAATTCGAAATAGGTTATTGGAATCTTTCCGGTCGTGGCTATCGCTGACGTAACACAACCTTTTATCTGATATATCAAACGTGTTATATCTGCACCTGAGACAATCCGTTTTGATCGTTCCTCAACACCTTTTCCAGTCCAGGAATCAAAGGCATCAATCACTTTCTGCCATAGAACAGAGGGACCGACTCGATCAGAATGTCCCGGCTGTGGTTCTTTATCAGTGAACCTTAACCAGTCATGAGTCAACCATCTAGCAAGTGATTTGCGTTTCGTTATCAAATCATCATAGGTGATGATACTGTGTTGATCCCTCAAATGATCTCGCATCACTTGGAATTCGACTCGTATTGCTCCCAACTCATGATCGGGTTTCTTTCCCCACCGGAAATCTTTCAGAAGCTGGCTTTTGACAATGTCGTTTCTACACTCAATAAACTTATTGTAGATTCTGACACTGGTCTTTGATCCTGGACAACCAAATCGGATCGTCTCGACAACATGATTGTTGAGATACTTATTGAATTTCCTTGACCGAGAAACATAGCACCGTTTTTCTACAGCCTCATCAATGACACTCATCGAAGTATCTACCAGATCGACACAGAGATCAGCCCGAGAAGGGGTAACTCTCTCAATTGAGTATCCCAAGAAATCAAGCACCAAGTAAATTAGTTTAAGAATTTCAGATTCGCCATAAGTCAATAATGGTAGTGAAGGGATATCAATAAAAATATTAGGAGGCTGACCATCCTTAACCAATGAACTCTGACAATCACGAATACCAAAAGTGATTCCCTGATACTTGAATTTCCACTTACAATACGATTGACCTCTTCCTTTACCTGAAGCCTCAACTTTAAGCATGATCTCTGAAGGAAGCTTCACAAAGCAATTCATATGATCATTTTCTATCGCATGTTGTTGAGCGAAAGAAAAATGATATCGAATCTGCTCCCAATATGAGTCATCAAATGATCCATAGAAACTCAGAGAGAGCCAGTCCAGACCACCAGCAGAGAGAGTGTCAACAGGAGACAAAGAGGGACAATGGTGATTTGAAGGGGTCGTGTTACTGGATTCGACCCCTTGATTTTCTGGCAGAGCAGGGTGTCTATTCATTCCCGGTCTCACTTTGGAGTCGCTCGCCTCGTCGCTTCCGCCAGCTCCTCGCTCGCTTTCCAAAGTGTTTTCCGGGAATTGATCCGTCTTCCCGATCTCCTCAGGAGAATCAGTGTGATTGTTTCCAGACGGATCTTTTCCAAACGCGCATGATTGACTATCATCCATGACAGAATCCTTTTCTAAAGGGTTGAGGCCTTGGCTATCGTCGAGCTACCAACTATTCGATAGCCAGGGCTGTTTTTGTTACTACTCTTTGTTTGATTGATCTTCTCTCTCACATAAGTCGGAATACCAACCATCACACTCAGTTTTGGGAACAAATTTGTATTCCCGTCTCATTCGTTCTCTGCTGCCTCCTAAAACACCTTTGACCCGTTCTCTCATTTCATAGACAAGTACAGTCAGGTTCCCTTTCTTTACCCGTTTATGAAGTGCAGCTCTTGTCACGCCAACGTACTCAGCCACCCATTCAAATGGGATCAATTCTCCATCAAAATCTTCCTGAACGTCACTTAACCAATGCTGGAAGAATTGACCTCTACCAGGTTCCCTGTAAATTCGTGTTCCAGGATCGATAGAAACCACACCGCCTTTGCCATCGACAATTTTGCACCTGGCTTCATACTTCTTAATACGCTCATCAAATTTAAACATGGTATCGATTCCGTATACTGAGGGGCTATCAGAATAAGGTATCGTTTTTGTATACCGTAGTCAATGAGTCTTTTTGGTGAGATTTTGACAGAATTTGTCTTTTGATGGCGTTCGATGCCTAAAAGCTTCGGCTCGGGACAAAACAAAGGGGCCGTTCCCCTCCATCCCGCCGTCGCATCAACCTGGCAAGTGTGAAGGCTGACGCGACGGCGGGACGAAGGGGAACTCGATTGATACACTAATATCTTGTAGACTAGAAAAAGAATAAAGCTCTTGTTTAGGTGCATATATAGAGCAGCGAAATGGACCTCCAGTGGAGAGCCACTAGGCCCGAAACGTACTACAGCAATTTGTTAATCATCTTTCTCGGCTTTGCCTGCTTCGTCGAACTCGCTAGGGTCTTTTAAAAAGATTTTCACTGAGTCCCCCTCCTGAAGGCTGAAATTGCTATTGCCGAGATCTTTTCTGATGGACATCAATACTTTATCCATGGCTAGTAGCGTGTTCCCACCAGAGGTTGATTCCTCTCTGAAATGCAGCCAAGATCTGATGACTGCGGGTGAAGCCCAAACGATTAGACCTTTATTCAACTGCCAAAACTGATCACGCAGGTCTTCTGGCAAGCTTTCCTCGCCTCCTTCATCTAGTGTTTTCTGCTCACCTGGGTTGTTTAGAAACCTCTCAAGAAGTTCGAAGAAACAATTGTAAACCTCGATTTTCTGTGGGCGGTGGCTCTGCTGAATTTCTCGCGACTTCGAATGCCACTGGGTATAGATAATACCGATAAAGCCTAATATCGCCGTGACAGTAGGACCTAAATATGACGGCCCAAGTGATGTTACCCACCTGACAACATTCCAGATCAACCACGCCAACCCAGCCAGAACAGCAATTCCGAATAGGAAGAATAAAATATTTCTTAGATTCTTCATCCTTCTCCCTGTTTAACGAATCCGATCAGAGGGCCACAAAGAATGACTTTGCTCTCAACAAACGGCGCGGCCTTCGGATCTTTTGTGCAACGGATTGTTAAGAGATCGTTGGCAGCTCTGCCGCCATCCTATTGATCAAGTCGATGCAGACGCCCATCAAATCCTGCGCACTCTCTATATCGTATATGGCCTCTGGATGTTGTGTGGGATTCCGGTAAGAAGTGCGAACCAAATCAAGAGAGTTAAGGACTAGGCTCGACGGCTTATTCGTCTTCTTGGCACGCAGCTCAATCGTCATTGGTCCCCACATTGGCTTCTTCAGGCGTTTCCGCTTCTTGTGCTTAAAGTAATAGAGCTTCAGGACCTCTTCAGTTGCACGCAAAATGTGAAATGCAGACGCCGTCGCTTCGCCGAACAGGATACATCGGCACGCACCGGCTATATCCGACTTAGAAATATCAGAGAGACGAGCGTACCTTCCTGATTTAAAGAGATTTTCTGGATAATTCAATAAATACTCCTCATTGAATCGTCGCTTGGGAAACGTGTAGACACGTTTGGTATTTGCCTCTGCAAATACTATTTTCTCAACATATCCTATTTCTTGATGAATCTTGTCGACAATTGAAGAATGCAGTTTGTCTTGCATGTCTTCTTCTTCTTCTTCTTCCCAAGAACTCTTCAGATCCAACAACTTGTGCATTCCGGTGAGTGACACAGTGAATGACGTAGCCGTTAACCCTTTTTCCAACATCTCGATGTGAATATAGGCAAAATACAAACTCGTATTGGCATCTAGATTCCGTAGCAGTCTAATCGCTAGGCCAATCTGAATAAGCTGGAAACTTGATTGACTATCCACTGTGTGAGGCCCTTGAAAAAAACTATTGATAGACAGAAGTTTATTTTATTTCAAACTATCAAAATTTCATCCTATTATCAATTTACACCAAATAAACTAGCGTCCAAAGCTAAATTTATCCATGCAGACATGACAATGGATATTGATCATCCTGGCTCATTTGGTCTTACAACTTTGCGAGTATCTAACTAAATATAAAATAATTCGCCGCACTTTTGCGGGTAATTTTATCCATGAATCTACAACAAATCTTAGTTCCGAATTACTCGTGTAAACTGGAGTGTAAACGCCATTTTCTTCTTGCTGCTTCCCATTGTCTGATAACGGGTTAGAGAAATCAGAATTCGGAATCATAATCCGCGTGTCGGGGGTTCGAATCCCTCCACCGCTACTCGTGTCTTTTGATGACACACCCAGACAAACGAAAAACGCCTGAATCCCAGATTTGAGGATTCAGGCGTTTATTTTTGGGACGATCGCTCATCTTTCATATCCCCAGTAAACGAACTACATACAAGAGGCATCTCCCATCCCCACTGAAATATCCGCTTTGACTATGGTATGCAAGCTGATACAATATAGGGTACCTTTGTAGCAAGACGCTTTCTGATTTGTCCTTCAATACAAACACAAGGGGGGAGTAGAGTCATCATGACGACCAAAAACGATTCCCTCATGACGCTGACGACCGTTTCCACGGAAATGGAAGGTCAGTTGCTCGTCAATCTCTTGGAAGAACATGGGATTCCTGCGACCGCAGCGGGGGGTATGACTTCCGGATTCCGTGCAGAAGCTCCCGGAACCGTACAAGTCATGGTGATGCAGGATCGACTGTCCGTTGCCAGAGTAATCGTTGATGAGTTTCAGGCAGCGCGCACTCAGCCCGGTTTCGTTGGTCAGGATCCAGAATCAACAGACTATGTGCTCGGCTTGACGCAGTTTGGCTTCTGGACATTGATTATTGGAAATGGGTTAGCCCTCATTGCATTACTGGCATGGCTGTGAAATCAAAATTCGCCGCGTGCCTGCTATTGCTTCTTTTCAGGAGTTCTTCGTTGGATGCAATTTTCGATTGATATTGGTTGCGAGCCAAAAACTGCCGTTGAATTTAAACGAAACTGGTTTACCGGCAGGACCACAATTACCATCGATGGTAATGAAAAGACCCTGAAAGATCCTTATTCACTCTCCACGCACATCGATCTTGAATTTACAAAACGCTGGGAGTTTTCTCTTGAAAATCCCGAAGCTTTCAAACTGGTTGTCGAACAGATTCGTCCTGTCTTATTTGGAGGGTTCCAGCCGCATCAATACAATGTCTACGTAGATGATTCGCTTGTCCTGGAGAAATGTGGTTATTAATTTCTATTTGACCTGCCACTCGCTTCTGTTTCATCCCCAAACGCGTCTTGACACTTCGGCTCAGAATCGCCAAAGTCCTTGCATATTCAACAGGTTCTGAATATGGATACTCATGAAAGGGCAGAGTGGAATGGATGCTACTGAGCTTTATGCGGCGAAATTGACTAGTGCGGCCGAGGCGGTCGCGCCGATTTCAACGGGGGAAACGGTCTCTGCCGGGATGGCGATCGGGCAGCCGCCAGCATTGCTCGCGGCGCTGGGAGAACGACTTCGTTCTGATGACCTGAAATCCATTCGCTTTTACTATAAGATAGGAATGCAGCCGATCAGTGAGTCGCTGCTTGTCGAAGGGGTTCGGGAAAAGATTGATCCGCACTGTTTCTTCCTGAGCGGCACCGAACACCAGATTATTAAAGACCAACAACAAACGGGTCGCAAAGTCATGAGCTTTGTCCCCGTGCATTTCAGCGATCTGCCGCGGCTGTTTAAGGAAATCATCGACCTCGATACGTTTCTGGTCACCGTCAGTCCCATGGACGGGGGCGGTTATTTCTCCCTGGGTACAAACAACGACTTTGCTTCCACCGCCGCGCGACACTGTAAGCGGCTGATCGTGGAAGTCAACGAAAACATGCCGCGTGTGTTTGGGCAGTCACAGATCCATGTCAGTGAAGTCGCATCGATTGTGGAAAACAATGTCCCGCTGATTGAGGCCGGGGTCGCCGAAACTTCAGAAGCAGGCCGCGCGATTGGTACTCTGATTGCGCCTTTGGTTCCCAATGGTGCCACCATCCAATTGGGCATCGGCCGCGTCCCCTCTGGGGTCGCTGAAGCGTTGAGCAATCATCAGGACCTGGGCATTCACACCGAACTTTTTTCTCCCAGCATGTCAGATCTGATTCAAAAAGGGGTTGTCACCGGACGAAAGAAAACACTGCATCCGTTTAAACATGTTTTCACGGTTGCGTTCGGAACCAAAGAATCTTACGCCTTCATGAACGATAATGCGGCCTTCGAAAGTTATCCCTCGTCGTATGTAAATGATATTCGCGTCATCTCGCAACACGATCACTTTACCTCGATTAATACTGCGATCGAGATTGATCTCTACGGCCAGGTGAATGCGGAGTTCATCGGTGAGCACGAATACAGCGGCTCCGGCGGCCAGTATGATTTCGTCAAAGGAGCCTCGTTGTCGAAAGGGGGGAAGTCGATTATCGCCCTGCAATCCACAGCGCGTAAAGGAACGCTTTCCACAATCGTACCGAAAGTCGCCATGGTAACGGACCCGCGAATGGATGTGGAATATGTCTGCACCGAACACGGCATTGTCAATCTGCGAGGCAAATCAACCAAAGAACGGGCCGAGGCGCTGATCAGCATTGCTCATCCCGATTTTCGCGACGAACTGACCGCAGCCGCACAACGCGTGACTCTCATTTGAGGTACACCATGTCATTGATCATAGTCAGCAATACAGATCGAATAGGAACGATCGCATTCAACAACTATCAGAAGCGGAATGCCTTGAGCGGCGATCTGATCGACGAAGTTCTTTCAGCATTCAAGACGATGCAACAGAATGGCACGCGCGCCGTGATCCTGCGGGCTGCGTCGTTTGAAAAAGTCTGGTCGGCCGGGCATGACGTGGATGAACTACCGCAGGCGGATACCGATCCGCTCCCTTATGATGATCCGCTCGAAAAGCTATTGCGTGCTGTCCGCAGTTTTCCCGCGCCCGTGATCGCGATGGTTCACGGCTCCGTCTGGGGAGGGGCCTGTGACCTGGTGGTGAACTGTGACCTGGTTCTCGGCGATGAAACCTGCGCGTTTGCCATCACGCCCGCCAAGCTCGGTTTGCCTTACAATGCTTCGGGCTTTCAAAGCTTTCTTTCCCGGCTGCCTCTCAACATTGTCAAAGAGTTGTTCTTCACTGCCAACCTGCTCACCGCGCAACGGGCAGAGCAGGCCGGTCTGATCAACGAAATCGTGCCTGAGGCAGAACTCGAAAGTCGCGTTTATGAGATGGCGCGGACCATCGCGTCCCGTTCGGCAGCGTCGATCTCGGTTGCCAAGACAACGCTCAACACACTCAGCCAGGCCACGCCGCTCAACGCATCGCAGTTCGAATACATTCACGGCCTGAGAAGAAAAGTTTATTACGGCCCCGATTACCATGAAGGTATCCAGGCCTTCCTCGAAAAACGCGCCCCTGAATTCCGAGTGGATCCGAACTTGGACGACATTCCCTGACTGCATATGCAAAGACTCTGATCTGAAAACCATCACTCTTCTCAAGTGCCCCGAAGTATATTTGGGGAAGCGATGCGCTGTTCCTGCTCTTCTCAGAGAAATCTGAAATCATCGACGACAAGATCCGCTTAAACGAACAGCAAACTAGGCAATTTATAGCAATTACACGATTTACTTCACTCCGCATCCTTGGTACATTGATTTCAGTTCACTGATTCCTGCAATCAGCTTGAATCCGGCTCCTGCCAAGAAATAATCCCATAATCATCATTATCAACCCGGAGTGCATCACACCATGGGCTTCATGTGTCGTCTATCTTTACTGATTGTTGTTGTGTCTTTTATTGGTATCCTCACTGGTTGCGAAAATGCGCCAGAGTCAGAATCAAAAGATGAAACCGCAACAACCTCAACCGGCCCGCGTGAGCTGGAATCTCCCGTGGAACTGCTCAAAAAAGTCGAACAGGCCATCGAAATTGCCCGTAAGCAGTATCACCTGGAGTCAGACAAGCACTCACCTTGGGAAATTTATCACGGCATGCTGGCATTCCGTAAAGATTACGAAATCAGAAAAGAGGGTAAAGACGTCAACGCGCTTGAATGGATTTCCTCTGGCGTTTACTACGACAAAGAGCCCTGGTTTCAGAAAACTGAGTTTGGCGGCCGCGCGCATCCTTATACGAAATCAAACGCCTTTGAAGGACATAAAAATCAGTCACTGGCAATTTTAGCAATGGCCGATGTCCCGCTGGATCATAAGTTCCAGACCCCCGATGGTCCGATTACCGTCGCTGACATCGTCGACAATGCCAAAAAAGAAATGCAGGAGAATGAAGAAGTCACCTGGTCCCTCTGGGCTCTCGTGCATTACCTCGGTCCCGATGCCACCTGGCTGGATAAGACAGGAGAAGAGTGGCGGATAGACGATCTGGTTTATATGCAAAACGCGACGATCTCTAATGACTCTGCCTGCGGCGGAACCCACGCTTTATTTGCACTCGCCTATGCTAGAAATACGTATCAGAATTCGGGACAGCGTCTGCGTGGTTTCTGGCTGGAAGCCGATCAGAAAATCCAGCGTTACATTGAAGAAGCCCGGGCGATGCAGAACTTCGACGGCTCGTTCTCTTATGATTACTTTTTCCAGAAAAGTGCCAGCAATAATTTCCAGGAACGTCTGGAAACAACAGGGCATACGCTGGAATTCCTGATGATGGCGTTGCCCGATGATCGCCTCAATGAGGAATGGGTTCGAAAAGCAGTCTCTTTGCTGGCAAATGATATCATTGATAACAAAGATGAAACCGTTGATTACTCGGCACTCTACCACGCCATTGATGGTCTGGTGATATATCGCAACCGTATGTCACCCGATCACACCGCTCAACTGGGAAGTAATAGCTATCCCAAAACGCCTGTTGAGTCGAGGACCGACGTCAAAGTGTTAAAGCCCGTTCAGCCTCCCGCCATCAAGGCCCCGGCTCCACTACCGGCTCCACTACCGGCTCCACTACCGGCTCCACTACCGGCACCCTAATTCGAACGTGTTGATTTGGCTTTGGTCTGACGCTCGATTAGACACTTTGATCAACGTGCTCTTTGTCAGTGTTGCCACTAGAAGAGACTGCGCTGCTCATATTCAGCAGAAAGAATCCGGTCAACAAAAAGTCAACACCAACTAGAGTTCCGACAGCCCAGATTCCAGATAGCGGCCACTGGCTCCAGATCAGTCCCCCCAGCAGCAGGGAAATCACACCACTAAAGAGAACGCTCATCCGCCCCTGGCTTGCAGGAATGTTGAACGCCATCATGATCTTCCAGCCCCCTTCGAAGAGAAAAAAGACCGCCATCAACATCGCCAGAAAGGTCAGGCCAAAAATCGGGTGACTGATCACGCCAATTCCGCCGAGAAACATCAACGCTCCCAACAATAAGTGTTGAGTCTTACCAGGAACTCCGGATACCTGCGCGCCCTGAAGCACATACAGGAACCCACCCAGTAACAGGAAAAAACCAATCACAAAAACGACTGCCGTTCCAGCAATAAATGGAGCAATCAGAGAAATAACTCCGATCACACAAAGAATGATGCCTGTCATTTTAAAGTCTTTTACAACAGGTGGAGTTGAGTCGTTCATGGGGCTCTCATTTTGAAACTAGAAGAAACTTTAGTATACAAAAGCAAAGATTGGTACAGGCGTAAAACAACACGTGGGAACACTTTAAGCTCGTCCACCCTGCATAAAAACAAAGCAGGATTGATTGATTTGATATCAACACCGGCTTCTCTCTTCTTTCTCGGTAGCCGAGACTCCACACCTGCAGAAAAAACAAAAAGTTGTTTTTAGACTGATAATATGCAAAACGCGGACTTACAGGACTGATCCTCTTACACAATTGGCACACTGCTTGCTTATTAAGGCTTATTATTAAATTTTGCTTTCTCTGCGGGCAAATGTCTGGACTACGTTACCACATCATAGTCTGTACAAAGCGCGCTTCATTGAGGCAATTTCGTGTGTCATCATATTTTATTAAGGAGAGTTTCCGTGTCCTCACTTCAACATCCCCGCAAGGGATTCACTCTCATTGAACTGTTAGTGGTTATTGCCATCATTGCGATTCTAATTGCTTTGTTACTCCCAGCCGTACAACAGGCACGTGAAGCTGCACGACGTAGCACTTGCAAAAATCAGCTGAAACAACTTGGATTAGCACTCCATAATTACCTCGACACGCACGGCGTATTTCCTCCCGGACAGGTTGCCAGCGGTGATTGCGCTGCAACTCCCGCCCCCGCTAATTTGCCATCAACAGCCATGAACTTAAATGGTTTAGTATTACTGCTTCCTTTTCTGGATCAGGCACCTTTGTACTCCAGCTTGAACTTTGACCTCGCCTTTGATGATTACACATCAAGCAGTATTCCACTTTCTGGTGGAGATGCCACGGCAAACGCAGACAAAGTAAATCGTGTGATGACCATTTTCTCTTGTCCCACAGATCCTGGTCCTTCAGGTGCGTCAACAAGTACAACCTATAATTTGCCTGGAGGAACTTTTGAACATAGAACTAATTATGATTTCATCGCCAATCAGGACTACAATCACTGTAATTACTGGACCCGACGGAACCACAACACAAGATGCATGTTTGAGGATGGCAGTAAGTGTCGCCCGCGAGACATTACTGATGGAACCAGTAATACAGCAATGATGACTGAAACCAGAAAATCGTGTTGCCGCAATGGAAATAACGCCAGTTGGGGCGGACGTGGTTGGGTCCAAATCGGACTTTCACTCGGGAAAACACCACCGAATAACACTCTGTACGGTGGAGTCGACTACAAACCACTTCTGGGAAGTTGGGGTTATACAGGCAGCTGGCATGTAGGCGGGCTGCATGTGCTGATGGCTGATGGCGCAGTCATTTTCCTCAGCGAAAATACGGATGCTTCCATTCGCAGAAACCTGGATTATATTTCAGACGGTAATGTAATTGGAGAGTTTCGCTAAATCAGGCCAACAACAGCAACGTGCTGATTGCCCCAGTGCCTGGTGTATGCGGTGCATCGGCACTCCAATCCGAAAAACCTCACTTTGCTGGCAATCACGTGATTGCCAGCAAAGTTGTATGGTCTTCGATTCGGAAATGCTTAAGTCAAAATTAGTTTGATCACTATCTGAGAAATCAATTCTTGGATCGTTTTTAAATACTTTACAGGAAAATTCCCATGAACCTCTGCAGACCGCGATTTATCATTCACATTGGAAGAAATTCAAGAATGTGTTTGACTTTGTTGTCCATCTGTTTTCTTTCTGCATGTGGCGCAAACTCGGAAAATTCAAAAATCACTGCCGATCTAGTCCCGGTAACCGGAACGGCTACCTTCAAGGGAAAGCCGTTGGCAGGAGCCAGCATTACTCTAATCCCACAGCAGGGAGAGTCTGGCACTCAGATGGCTTCTGCAGTCACGAATGATTCCGGCACCTTTGAGTTGATCACTCCCATGCCCAATGTGAAACTTGAAGACCTGAAAGGCGCTATCCCTGGTAGATACAAAGTAGTCATCAGCAAATTCCTTATGCCTGACGGATCGGCACTTCCCCCGGGAACGACAGAAGCAGATGCGATGACAGAAGGGGCGAAAGAATCATTACCTCCGGTATATAGCAACTTCGAAAAGACAAAATTGGCGGCAGATATTAAAAAAGAAACAGGAGAGGGTACAAAACTTGATTTTGTATTGAACTAAAAAGAAAACTCATTGAGAAAGAGATATAGATCTTCTATCACGAAAACCAGCACCGTTATCTCAATAAGATAACGGTGTTCTATTTGCTCCTCAATTTCACAAATGAAGCTACGGCTTTGATTTCAAATCGAACGTGAAAAAATTATCTTCCCCCGACTTCACTTCGGCTGTCAGTTCGCTTGTCTTTGGATCGGTATAGCGTTTGGGAATCAGTGATTTCGGTGCCTGATTTACCGGTTGATTGGGATCAAACGCTGTGGACTCATAGCTCTCAATCGCCACCAGATGATAGCCCACTTGAGCGCCATCTCCCGCTCTGATTGTCATGAGCTCAAATGTCCCATCTTCGTTGATATTTCCCAGAGCCATTCGCCCCGTTGTCCCCCGATTTTTATCCGGAGTAAACTGAACGCTTCCACTTGTCAGAGGCTGACCGTCCAGAGTCACTTTTCCTTTCACACGCGCTAATGGAGGAGTATCAGTGGGACCTTGCGCACAAGCTGTGATCAGCAGACAGAACAACAGTGAGAATCGTTTTGATTTTTTTTGCATGATCAGTCTCCAATTACCTGACCATCGGAGGCGCTGCCACGATACCGCCAGACATTGATATCGATATTCTCACTCACAAACACCACACTTCCATCAGTATTCAACATATGCACGCCCCCCACGTGCTGAGAACTGA
Organism: Gimesia fumaroli; assembly: GCF_007754425.1. Taxonomy (NCBI): domain Bacteria; kingdom Pseudomonadati; phylum Planctomycetota; class Planctomycetia; order Planctomycetales; family Planctomycetaceae; genus Gimesia; species Gimesia fumaroli. The sequence goes on along the minus strand of NZ_CP037452.1, from coordinate 3,441,040 downwards.
AGGGAACCACGGTCCAGTCGTTGGTATAGGCAGTCTTCGGAAAGACCTGATTCGGCCCATAACGCATTCCTTTCACTGCACCACTTCCTTCGAGTGTAATTCCACGCACCCACGGACTGCAGCGATTATCGTAACAGGAACCACCCGACCCCCAACCTACATCTGACATAATCGAGGGACGATATTCACCATAGATAAATGTGTTCGTGGTCCCATCGGTAATATCACGCATCCGAGTATTACTGTTCGGCCAGAATATTCCCCGTTGTATCGCCGGCAGGCTGGCACTGGTCCTGATACCAACCTGGGCTCCCGTTGTTGCGTAACCGGCGACTCCCAGGTAATTGGTAATCGCTTTCCTGGTGCTGGTATTCCAGCCTCGGTAACCATGTTCATTATGAACCGTTTCCCCTGCGTAGGACGGGCAAAGGTAAGTCGGAACAAGATTGGCTGCTAACCCCACATTCGCCGGATTTGCATAACTGAGACTGAAATCAAATTTGTTATAGAGTGGTGCCATATCCATATACGGCAGGATCATCACCAACGGTCCCATGCTGTTTAACTGGGGGTTATCAGAAGAACTCGCTGTAAATGACCAGCCAATACTTCCGGGGGGAAAGCTGGAATGCGTATCGTGATAGTTATGTAAAGCGATCCCGATCTGCTTCAAATTATTTTTACAGGTCGACCGTCGTGCTGCTTCACGAGCCTGTTGCACTGCCGGTAATAATAGCGCAATTAGAATCGCAATGATCGCAATCACAACGAGCAGTTCAATGAGCGTAAAACCACGCCGACCTCTGGAACGAGGTTGCATCAACATTTAATTATTCTCCGGTAATCAGGTAGGGAAAATCACAGGGTGTAAATGAGTCGAGAATATAAAACAGAGCTTATGGCTCAAGGAGGCCAGACTCAGGGAAGGCAAAATTTTAGGAAGGATCTCACAGCAGCTTCATTATTTCTCACGGGGTGTACGAAAAGCAACTCTGATTTCTGTGAAATCGTGCCAATCCTGAGCGGAATTCATACGACAGCCTCTATTAGAACAGACGTCTTTCAGGGAGCAAATGTGTGTGACTTTTCCTTCATTTCACCCATTTTCCAGTTTTATAATGAAAGGATGACAATGAAACACCCTGAAAAGTGTTCACAAAAACACTAACCAGACCAAGTATAATCTGCCGGATACGAACTCTCACCAGCCACACTGGTAGTTTCACCGATCTGTCGATCGTCGGTGATCAAAGCATTAAACGATGTGTTTGATTACACTCATTTTTTGTTGAGTGCGTTTGCTTTCAACCAGTACTCAAAGAACTGATACATCTGCTCGTTCGACTCAGGGTTGGGAGCATGTTTTTCCCGATTCGTCATTGCCACTCGATTGTCATAACCCAGGAATCGATTCACGGCGACGCTATGATTCAGCGCCCGCCATTGTTTGGGGCGGTCTTCTGCACCACCGGAAACCAGAAACGGGCGGGGGGCCATCAAAGCATGCAGTTCGTGCAGATCGTAACCGTCTTTGACGAGTTGTTTATACAGCCCGGTGCGCGGATTCTCTTTGGTCGGCAACCCCCGCTTACGAAAGTCGGGCCCCTCATAACCCAGGTACCAGGGCTCCCAGTAATTCACACTCGGTCTGCTTTCATCAAATACAATCCCGCCATCCGACCAGGCAGCACACGCAAATTTGTCGTACAGACAGGAAGCAAACATCGCCCACTTGCCACCATACGAATGCCCGACGATGCCAATGCGTTCCGGATCAACCTCTTTTCGATTCGCCAGCACATGAAATGCATTCGCTGCCCCATAAGCTAACGCAGACAAAGGCTGAATCTCTGCTTTCTCCCGATTGGGATAGTAAAGTGAATAATCGTGGCCAACCGATAATGTCACAAAGCCCCGCTTTGCTAACGCCAAGGCAAAATCTCGATCCTTGCCTTTTAATCCCGCGCCAGTCTCGGGATCATAATAGACCACCAGCACAGCCGGTGTCTTATGATCCGGCTTAGCATCATCGGGAACCAGCAGATAACCCGTATTGGGATGCCCCGGCGCAATGTCAAACCGCACCGTGTATTGCGTGAAATTATCCCGGTGTTCCTGCTTCAGATACTCTACTTTGGGATGTTCATTCACGGGCGGCCACTCACCCATCATCGCATGCCAGGTCTTCAGAATTTCCTGACGACGCGCCTGCCAGTCAGCTGGTGTTTTGACCGGTCGTCTATCATAAAACCTCAATGGTGTTTTATAATTTCCCAGATCTCCCTTGAACTCATTCGGGGGTTCAAAAAAAGGTGCAATCTGCTTCCAGAGTTCTTTTTTAGCATCCAGCGGAGCCCTGTCCGCCTTTTCGCCAGACCAGACAAAGGATACTGAAAAAAGAAGAAATAAACTGACTATTCCGCAGGAAATCAAATGTTTCATGCCTACTCGCTCCACGCAATGCTGTTGTGATCCATGTCAATTCTTCATCGTCGATTCTTCATCAAACCCGAAGTTCACATCATAGCCTGTTGATACATGCAAAGAAACTCCGCACTATAGATTCTTGATTTCGATCAAAGAACAACTCATGATGAAAGATTATCCAAAGTCACTGATCTTACTGAACCATCTTAAAGGAATCGCCCCCATGCAGCGCCAAATACTTGCTTTTCTACTGACGTTCACGCTTATCTGTTCCGCGTCCTTCGCGGCAGACAAACCGAAAATTCCGAAACCAACACATGCCGATGTCGCTCATGGTCCGCATGATAAGACCAAACTGGATTTCTGGGAAGCAAAAGGGAAAGGCCCGCGACCGCTGCTGGTCTACATTCACGGCGGCGGTTGGATTGGCGGTGATAAAGGACGAGGTTCGAGCAGAATTCAAGCTTATCTCGACAAAGGCATTTCTTATGCTGCCATCAATTACCGTTTGACGGGCGAAGCGTCACTTCCTGTCCCAGTACATGATGCCGCCCGCGCAATCCAGTTCATCCGTTCGAAAGCCAAAGAATGGAATATCGATAAAAAGAAAATCGCATTGACCGGCGGCAGTGCAGGGGCCTGCACTTCGATGTGGCTCTTATATCACGATGATCTGGCCGATCCCAAATCCAAAGATCCCGTCGCCCGGGAATCCACACGCGTCATTGCCGCTGCCGTCGGCGGAGGTCAGACATCCATCGATCCCAAAGTCATCGAACCCTGGCTCGGCCCGAATGTGCTCAAACATGCGATGATCCATAAAGCCGTCGGCGGTAAAAGTATGCAGGACGTGATGGACAACTACGAAAAACACGAAGCACTTTATAAAGAGTTCTCTCCTTATAACCATCTCACTGCCGACGATCCACCACTCTTAATGACCTACGGTAACAACATGAAACTTCCTTCAGAAAACGCCGGCCATGGAATTCACCACCCAGTTTATGGTGTCAAAATGAAAGAAAAAGCCGACAAAGTGGGCACGGAATGCCACCTGCTGATTAAAGACGTTTCGAAATCAGATCAATACTCGAACTCTCACGAATTCTTGATGGACAAGCTGTTAGGTAAAGACTCCTGAATCCACTTTCAGGCATTTCATACTTTCAGAACACAGAGACCACACGGGTTGCTCTCTGTGTTCTTTTTTATTTCCAACTATTGTTGAAACAACTCCGGTGCCAGACGCGGATCAGACAAATCCAGCTGATACATAATCTGGTTATAGTCATAGCGGGGCGTCTTAACATCATTTCCCGAAAATAAGGTCGTATAAGTCCCCTCGAAATAGATCAACCGCCCTTTCTCCTCTGCAAACATCGGGTGCTGTTTCGGGTTATAAAAACTGTACTTATTATGCGTCACAATCTTGCGAGCCCACTTCCAGGGGCCAAGTGGACTTTCCGCCTCTGAATACCAGATCTCTCCCAGGACAGACGTGCCAAATTTCTGTGACGCGATCATCGTCCACTTTTTGCGATACGCGTTCCAGGCAACGGAGCTGTTATGAATCTGTAGGGGCCGCTTCGTTTCGATATCGCAAAGATAAAAATATCCTTCCTCTGCAGACAGTTTCCCCTGTAAAATCAACTTTTGTTCCAGGTCATAACTCAACGGCGGAAGATTTTTTCGCCATTGATATCGCAGCTGACCTTGCGAATCTCGATCTATGACCCACTGTTCGTTCTCTGTTCCTGGTTTCAAGTAGGTATAGGTTTCATATTCGGCTAAATTTGCCAACACGGACGGGGACGCAGACACGCGAGTCAGGGGAGCCGCCAGACCGAACAACACATATTCGACTCCCTCCATTTTATACTTTACTGGATGACCTACCGGATAGAGCAGGGCATCAAAATCAAAGACTTTCTGTTTGTCGAACTGTTTCAACTCGTCATTAAATTCCACCAGTCCCCGTTCATAGACAGTCATTGGCGCTTTGACTTTGACATATTTCGCAAACAGGCGCTCAACACCAGACTCATCTTTCAAAGTTACGAGCGCATCAATCCAGGTTGGTCCCTCGCCTGGCATATCACAGGTCTTCTTCGCAAAACCCGTTTCATCCAGAAAATAATCCAGATCAACACCTTGTTGAATCCGTAGTCCTCCCCGTGCCGGTAATTCAGAGACGGCACCGGGAACATCAAAATTCCCTAGAGGATACCCCGGTTTGTTGGTATCTCCCCAGAACCAGTACACCTTATTTTTAAACAGCGTATTCACCACGCTATCCGAGCCCAGCACACGCCCATTTAACACAGGCTCTTGCAAAGGAACTGGTGCCCCGACCAGCAGGCTGTCCCGATAAATGCCCCCACCGGTCACCCGATACAACCGCTGCGCCACATTGATCCGCTTCATCTTGATGACGGCTTTGCCGCCCGGCTTCACGTTCAGCTTTTTGCCATTGAATCCAAAACCATCTTTTGGATAACTGTAGCCGTGACTGCGGAGAAAAAAGTAGACTTCCTGATTCATCAGGCCCGGTTCATCAAAAGCGACAATTCCCTTACTGTCGGTGACATGGAGAATCTGATTCACCGTCTCCAGTTCGACGAGTGGTATACCACGTTCGGTTTCCGCATCGACAACCTGTATCTGAAAATAGTCAGCCCCATGTAATATGTCGGTAGTACAGACCACCATGCTGAGCAACAGAGCATAATATTTGAACATCTATTTTCCTTTAATCATCCTATCCTGGACAACGTACTGAGTTTAAAAGAATCGCTATCAACGGGGCTGGTATTTCAGTCGCGATACTGAAAGAATAAGTATTCCAACATCTTAATCTCCTACGCGTTATTAATCTCGTAATATTCTGAAATTCAAAATCATGCAACGACGACAATTTTTGCAGCAGTGCGGCATCTATGGCTCCGGAATCTTTAGTCTTCCCTTTCTGCAGGCTTTGCAGTCACAATCCTGTTATG